>CAYTJN010000020.1:0-33731 GCA_964438125.1 uncultured Occallatibacter sp. | reverse complement strand
TCTAAAATCATCAGGTTTTATCGCGGTTTTAGCGGTTTTTCAGGATCGACTACTTTAGATGGAGGACATTTCCACGAAGTAGCGGTTTCAGGTTGCGACCCGCGAGCGATGTTATCCATAACCACTTCTCTGCGGGTTTACCGCTGATGACACCGGGAAATATAGCTCATTGAGAACGTGCTTGAGAATGGTATGCTCTACTTCCTCAATCGACGACGGGGAGATCACCGTCATCCCGCCAACCAAATCGCTAAGAGTCATATAGGACTGACGATTGATTAGAAGGAATTCGATAGGGTATTCAGGCTTTCGCGCACGTGCCTTCATCGGATCTGCGTCCAATAGATAGCTGATCTGAGGCTTGGGAACTATTCTCATGATCATCCAAACGTATGCGCGGATCAGCGGATTCGTTAAAGTCAAGTTGGCAAGTTCGTCATATATGTATCGGTCGAAGATAACAAGATCAACTTCACAGCGTAATGCTCTGCGCATCTCGAGCCGAATTGAACACGCATCAATGAAGTATAGGAATAATCGCACGTAGGTCATTAACCACGACCTAACGTTCTTGTCTCTTCGATTGATCGGAGCGGAAGGGGAGCCGACTCCTTTATCACCTTTAAAGATGCGGTGGCCCGCCCCTTCCCGGAGCCGGGTTAAGCGCGCAATATCATCCCAGAATCTGACCATGAGAACCCTGAGCCCATTCTCCCTTAATCGCACGCAGAGAGCATGGATCTGGGTACTCTTTCCCGCGCCATCTATGCCGGAAAAACTTATAACGTTTGTGTGGTGGTATATCGCCATTAACGCTATCCGTCATTCGCTAGTTTCAGTTAGGCCGGCTGGGACTCGCATGGGAGAGCGCCACGATAGTTCCCAGAGCGACACCTATGCCCACTACCACCCCAACGCTGATAAGGATCGTGCGCACGCGGCGCTGTTTCGCGGGCGCAATTGCCGCTCCAGCAGGCTTAGAGGCCGCAATGCCCGTCGGTCTCTCATAGGGCGCCGCGGCCGTGCCGACCGGTTTCTTGGTGCCGTCCGCGGGTTGATCCGAGTCTGCCTGCGAGCCATTGGACTGAACACCCAGATCGGCGGCTTGCGTAGGTAACGAGCCGATTCCTTGTTGGGGCATCGCAGCATGTTGGTCCGCTAGAAGCAATACGAACATCACAAGGCCACTAGCGACATACCTATCTAGAGAACGAGCCCCGATTCTCATCCTTACCTCCTGCTTTGCCTTGGCCAGTGATCGCCCATGCCAGAAGCTACTACGCTGCATTCTCAGAAGTTTGCAGCGAGTCGAAAGAGTGCGACCCCAAATCTATCGGAAGTCGACGGAAACTGTTCACCGCGTCAGCAGTCGTGTCGAAAAGCTCGAAAAGTCGACCCATCCCGGTGCGTTCTAAAACTCTACGTGCGCCGTTCGGAACTTCGGCAAGCTTGACGTCGCCGTTGCTTTTGATAGCTTCCTCAAGGCACCTAAGCAGCAGTAAGCTACTCCCTCGATCCATTTGCCGCATGTTCGAGCAGTCAAGAACGATCGACGGGCGGTCAGTTTTACTCAACTCACTGAGCAGGAGCCGCGCATATTCGCAATCTAGTGTTTCCGGTAGCTGCTTCACTCTCACAGAACCAAATCGATTGTTCATTCTTTACACTCCTTTTTGGGGTAATACGATTCAAGACCTCTTCGACTGAATCCTCCTTAGGAACACATGTTTCATTCCCTCCCCACCCTATAAGCTGGAACATCAAGTCATCCTGGGGACTGGAGAAGACGCGCGAGTTCGATCGCTGGGTCTCGTGAAATTTGGCTAACCACGTTCCGGCCGTATCGGAAGAGATTCATCAAATTAGTGTTGTACCAACAGCACTCTTCCATGCGAGGCGATAAGCCGCAAATAAACCTGAGCTTTTTCAACCTGTTTGGAGAAGCGAACATCGCGGCCGCCAACCGATGGTTTCCGTCCAGAACAGTGAGTGGCCCACTTTCGCCTTCACCAATGAGAATTACCGCTCGAAAGCCGGGATCGTCTCGCATAAGCCGACTGGCTATTGATGCAATCTTCGACATAAATACGCGTTCAATTTGCTGTTGACGAGTTCGCATGTTTTCAACAATTTGAACGATAGAAAAATTGCCCCGCGCCAACCTCCGCCATTGAGCCCGCGGAAATACCCTGATCTGTTGAAGATGCGTTTCGTTTATTTCTACCTCATACCATTCTGTGCCAACAGGAATCTCCTTCCACAAGGCAAGATGCCGAAGGAACAGCAAGGCACGCCGTTTGGCGTTTTCTTCTGCGTCATCGAGATTCGGCTTGCTTACTAGTCGGCCCATACTGTCCCGATAAGCTCGAAAGGTAGAACAATGGAAATCGCTTCTCAGAAACTCCGCAATGACCTCGTCTTCAGCCACGCGACGGAGCAACCTCACCGGCTGGGTTAGAACCGGTAAGAGGTACCGTCGTTTGGTTAGCGAATCGACAAGGAATGGTGCCGCCACGGAAACGAGCAGCGCCGCCATCAGAAATGTTTGAACGACAATTACTTCTTGTAAAGACGCGTGGAAGCGGCAAATGCCCGCTATGACCACACAGCTGAATGCCAACTGTACCCAGCTTGTATTTGCGATTTTGTAGGACATCTCAAAACTAATGATCACGACGCTATGCGAATAAAGGATTGTCATAAAGGCATAGAGTGCAAGGAGATATGGGATGTTGTACTTTCCAGCTATTTGAAATCCAGAGCCAAGAAGCGATGTCCAGATCCCCGCCGGAGTGATGCTCAAACCGAGCACCAAAAGCGAGCCCGTACCCAACACCAGCAAGAGTGAAGTTGCGATGACTCTGAGATCCCTTCTCTCCGCATCGGGAGTGCCCGCAACGAGTGGAAACATGCAATTAACAACCGCCGAGGAGAATGCAAGAATCACCCGCCCGACCATCGCCACAGCCGCATAAATCCCTGCCTCCTTTGCAAGAAAAAAGTGCTTGACCAATACAATGTCGCAGTTGTTGATCAGCACTTGGCCGGAAAAAAACACCATCGCCTGGGACAGTTCGCGAAGGGCATAGCGGAAGCGAGTGGTGTTTGCTCCCTTTCTTGCCAATTCAGGCGCGATTGCAACATACGCCACTGCGATAGCTGCGGAGTTAGCCGCAACCACTCCTAATACGCCCAAACCGCACAGGATCAAAATGAATGATCCCCCAAGTCGAACACTTCCCTCCACAATAAGATTGGTGGCAAGCCGGCGGAATCCATACATGCCCTGGACATATCCCCGTCGGCTTCCTAAAGGTATGTAGAACGCTGCACCAACCGCAAGGAGAGCAACAAGAGTGGAATTAGGCACATTTAGGTAATTGGCAATCGACTCTTGAAAGAAGAGCAATAGAAGGGCAATCAGGATGCCGCATCCCCACGCACCTCGATGCAGAAGCCGATAAGCGGCGGCTTTTCCTTCCGCCGATTCCTCCTGCGCGACTAACTTCGCTGAGATGATTTGGAATGAGAGCGTTACCGCAGACACCAAAGTGAGGAGCGTGTAAACAACTGTCGCGTGACCAAAGCCTTTCGGCCCCAGGGATTGCGCAATTACGATGTTATAAACGAGGTTGATCGCTGTCGTGAGGCCCGAGGCCGAAAGCAACACGATGCTTCCCGAGAGGATGCGCGCGGGCAGCGTTTTCGTTTTGTGGGTCAATCCATTCATCACAATCAGGGGAACTGCGGCTGAAGAAAAAACCAAAAATTGCTGGGCCAACCACCTAGATGTAGTCGTCTCGTCAGTCTGTACGATGCGAAAATCTGAGGTCGGGCTGCTTTGAATTGGATAGGGATCGAACTTAGCTTCTATGGCAACCCGCTGGGGACTAAAGGACTTCTAAGTAGTGAAGCGATGTGGAACCGTACAAGTGGTGCTTTCTTCCTTCTTCTTCTCTTGCCTCACGCATGCCTTGGTCCATGGCCAAGCAGTGCGTCGCGCTTAAAGTACAGGGCAACGGGAAACGCCCCACAGCTGATTGCTTTGTATGAGGCATGGTTTGGCCATCCGAACCATATAGCGGTCGGCTATTCTTCGCAAGATCCCGCAGTAATCGGCCGTCAGATTCAGAAGGCGAAATCCATGGGTATTTCTGCCTTTGTTGTTGACTGGTATGGAGACCGCGAGCCCTTCATTGATCGCAGCTATGCTTTGGTGCAGAGAGTTGCCGCTAACGAGAATTTCCAGGTTGCGATGATGTACGATGAAACCGATCAAGAGGACGGGGCGACCGACGAAGCGATTGCGGATTTCACGATGTTTCATGAGACTTATCTTTCGTCGAAGGCCCCTGGCCATGAAGCATACCTCACGTATGAAGGACGCCCCTTAATTTTCATCTTCCCAAAAGCAGGGCACACCGATTGGAAAAAGCTGCGCACGCTAACGGATAAGTGGAACCCGGCACCGTTGCTAATTCAAGAGAACCTTCCCGGACCGGATGCCGATGCTTTCGATGGCTTCTATGCCTGGGTTAGTCCAGTGCAAGGAGGAGACGGTAGCAATTGGGGGGAGCAATATCTGAGTAATTTCTATCAAACTATGCAATCAAAGTATCCCGACAAGATTGTTGTCGGGGGCATTTGGTCAAGTTTCGATGACAGCAAGGCGTCGTGGGGGCTAAATCGCCGTATTGCGGCCCGCTGTGGTCAAACCTTCGCAGATACTTCTAACTTATGGCGTAGGTATTTTCCCCCGGACGACCTGTTGCCGTTCCTCATGATAGACACCTGGAATGACCACGAAGAAGGAACAGCAATTGAAGAGGGCATTCCCAGTTGTGGCACCGGTGCGCCTGGACACCTCTCGATTATATCGGGAGGAGAAACAAGGTCGTCTCAGTAAAGATCATAAGACCCCAAGAAGCCTGTTCTATCGGAAGCCCAACCCAAATCCTCATAAGAAGCGAAAGAATAGAACAGGTCCGCATCAACCAACTTACTTTCAATCTTGGCGCGATCCCGCTCCCCAGCGATGTCCCACTACTTACGCCGCCTCGCTTGCTTCCGAGTCTTGATGTCCTTCGCCTTGTGCAGCAGGGGTCATATCGACTAGCGGAGCGATCGAAGCGGGGGTGCGGTAGACGCGATTAATAATCGAAAGGGGTCGGCTACGCACCTCGTCATAAACCCGTCCCAAATATTCCCCCAACACCCCGAGGCAAAGAAGCAGCAAACCTCCTACGAAAAATACGGTTGCCGCGACGCCAAGACCCGCCGTTTCTGCCGAGTTTTTTGACAGGAACATTGAAAAGCCCAAGACAAAACTCACGAAGCAAGTGAAAAAATACAAAACAAAGCAGAGTCGCAAAGGCTTATAGCTAAAGCTCGTGATCGCATCCATTGCATATTTGATCCGGCTTAGGAACGAGAGCTTACCGTCACCGGCCAACCTGTCCTGACGATCGTAGAAAACTACGGCGTTTCGGTAACCCACCCATGCTCGAAGCCCAGGCAAATACCGATTTCTCTCTCCCATGGCATTGATCGAATCGACTGTCTTTCGATCCATGAGACTGAATATCCCGGCATTCAGAGGTATTGGAAAATCAGAGAGGGCTCCCAAGACTCTATAAAAGAGAGGAAATAGCTTTGCCAGTATTTTGCGTCTTTCCTGACGACTCTTTCTAACCGCAACTACAACCTCGGCGCCTTGCCGCCAAGCGTCAATCAGCTTCGACAGGATCTCTGGGGGGTCCTGGAAATCCCCGTCCATTAGGATCACCGCGCTGCCGTGTGCCATCTGAAGGCCGGCTGAGATCGCCCCCATGTGGCCCCAATTTCGAGATAGTTCAACCACCACGACATGTGAATCGACCGCCTGCAGTCCTTTCAAAAGATCGAGAGAAGAATCCGAAGAGCCGTCGTTCACATAGACCACTTCCCATTCCGTGCGAGCACCCTCCATTGCGCGAGTCACTGCTTCGTGAAACCGCACGATTAGTTCCTCCTCGTTATAGATGGGCACGACGACAGATACCATATTGTGCTCCTGGTGTTCGAAAGATTATTGATCGTTCAATCACGATCTTTTCTCGCTCAATCTAACTAGGTACGACAAGCACTTTCAGCTTTAACTCAAATCGCCATCATTCGGGCATTGCCTGAAAGACTCGTACTTTCCATCGTGCTTCGGCAGGATTCAAAATGACGATATAGTGAGCCCGCACGTGTTGCGTGGTTTTGACCGAGTCGTGGTCCAGGACTTCCAAATCGTAGTCGACTTTGTCTGCCAGTTCCATCGAGAGTCCCTCAGGCGAGTAGAAGACAACCTGAATATCGTGTGCGCTATCCTGGTATCGCGTACGAATCCCAAGATTTGTTTGTTGCTCGACAGTCGCCGCGAGTTTGTCTCTGGCCGTTCCAACGAAGGCCGGATCGAGAAGGTCCTTGCGATTCTGATCAAAAGCTGTCTTAAAACTGGCCCATGCTTGTAGATAGTCGCGAATCGCTGCTTTGGCGGTCTGATCTTGCAGGGGCCGGGGACCGTGCAGCGTGGCCGGCTCGACACGCACTGTCGGCTGAGCGACGATAAAGTTTGAAGGAACCTCCAGAATCGCGCAAAGAATGAGAAGCGCTTTCAACATGCTTATTTCTCCCAGCGAATCAGGTTTCCCATCACAACTCCGCTCGCAACGGAGATCGCAGCTCCCTTGATCGCTGCCATTTGCACCTCTGCAATTCCGCGCTTCAGAGGTACGTCAACGGTTGACTGCCCTCCGTCGTAACTCTCAGTAAAGGTGACGATTGTGCCGTCCGGTTCCGCGTTGCCACTGCAGTCTCGCACAGGTTCAGTAACCAATCGCAAGTTCTGGCCAGACTGTAGTGCACTCATTTTCAATCCACAAGGATCGCCGGGAACCTGTCCGATCACGCGTGTGCTGGATAGATCGCCAATTCGAGCCACAAATTTGTCAATCCCTTGGTGAGAAGTCGAGTCCATCGCTGACCAAGCCGCACCATCATGTGCCATCACGGTCCGCTGTTGCTCCGCACCAGATGGATCCGACAGTTCAAAAGACACTTTCATAGGTGCCGCGATCAGGTTTTGATAGGCGTCGAAGATATAAACAGCACCCGTGATGCTGTCATGCTGGCTGACCGGAAGACGCGAGGGCTTCGCAAGAAAGCGCAGGTCCGCCGGCTTATTCGAAGGCACAACGTCGAAAGTGCCGCTTTCGGTGGACGACTCTTTAGTCAAAACGGCTAAGTAGCGACCGGCATTGTAGAGAGATCCAGCCGCAAAGAAAACTGTTTCTCCTAATCGCACATCCCGCTTCAATAGCTGTAATGGGCCGACGATCAACAGAGTTGCGTTGCCGCTTCCGGTGCTCTGGATTGAGAATGCGTCGCCAGCTTCGACGGTCTTGGGCAAGCTCATACTTGACCCTTCCGTGGCTGCGAGCATCGCGACGGCGCAGAAGCCGCCCAATAGAGCCGTGATGTTGCATCTCACTGGGGACCTCCGAAACTGTACGTTGAAACGACGGTACGCTGACTGCTGACGCTCTTGGCCAGGTCTTCGGGGATATGAATCTCGAAAGGGACCGGTATCTGTGGCAACAGGGCACTGTCGATATACCCGTCAGTAATCCAGACCACCTGGCCCTTGCTGTCGTAGAAAGTTCCAAGCACATGCGCGACGTTAACAATCTGTCCACTCTGATTGATGAGTTGCCCAGTCAGTGACGCTCCGCGAGTTGGATGCAGTTCTTCATTTGCGATCTCAATCACTGGGTCTGCCGATGCAGGGATCAAAGCCGACAATGGCGACATGCGAATGCTTCCCACATCCGAAAGCGCAACATTGGGAAACTTGATAAGGAACGGCGTGATTTGTTTCGGCAGCAATAAGTGGGAGATTTTATCAAAACTATCTTCAGTCGCGATCGGCGTTTGGTTCTTTGAGAGCAACGTCGCAGCAACAGATACATAGGCGGGCACAACATCTTCATTCAGAAGCTCTCCAAGGATTACTACTCCTTCAGCTCTATCCACAGGGTGCATGTCCACAATGCGCACATGAGGTGCTTCCACGTCCTGCATCCCCCAATCGTCTCCCTGGCCACGATAGATCACGTCCCAACGTAAATAATTCACTGGAATCACTTGCGGCGGCAAATCGGGCTCTTTGGTAATTGGCCATTCGGGCTTCCATCGATCGCCATCTTTCACCACGCGAAGCTTACGAGTGATTGTGGTGGACCCTACGACGGTCGAGTAGTGCAGTCTGAGTTCCACGTCTGCTTCGTTGGGGGAAGCATGAAGGGGCAGCACTTCGACACTGTCCACATTTGAGTAAGTCAGAAGGCTGGGATAGTATCCGGTCAAGTCACGCATGAATTCAGACTGGGTAAACTGGGCTTTGTTGACGAGACTCGAGTATGCTTCCTGCCAATCTTGCAAACGGATTTCATTTCCAAGATTCTCGATTGCCATTTCCGGTGTTGAAGATGAGCGTAGCAGGCCTTCCCTACCGGCGTAGGCCACGGCAGAAGGCACGGGCCATACGGTCCCTATCGCCACGAGTGCGATCGTTATACCACCGAGTAGTGCAGCGAGAAAGTGTCCAATCTTCACGATACCAACCTCGCATGCACGAAACTCTCATCGCTTCCGATCGGCTTGTCCGCCTCGAGCTTGTACCGTTTCTTCTCAGGAATTAAAACCACAACGATTGCGAGGAGGCTGCTTCCGAAAGGAAGAGTGCCCCACATGAGCCCTTGCCAATGGGGCGGAATCTGAGGTGCGTTCATGTCCGTAGCCGGCGGCACCCCGTCCTTGCTCCACACCGTAATGGTCTTTTCTTCGAGGTCGTCGACGGGGCGCCAACCCGCAAAGGAAAGGAGGGGATCGTAGTAGTGATCGCGTACGATGATCCATTTCAATCCGTAAAGATCTGCATGCATCAACATTGCATGAAGTGCGGCGAGCCCCGGCCCGCCGAAGTACTTGGAACTCGTGAGTGCACCCGCACCATAGCGCGTAAGTTCAGGCAGCATCCGCCCTGAGTTCCATTCGCCATCAACACTCCCAGCATCTGTCATTCTGGCTAACTGCGCGATCTTGTTACCGAAACCGAGGGTGACATAGCGAAACTGATCGTGGCCATCGCGATTGAGCCATGATGCAACTGCGTCAACCTTGAAATCCTCGGCATCCGCCGGTCTATAGGTCGCCCACGCTACTGCCATCGCGCAACTGACTGATGCTGCCGCGGTTAACCCGACAATTGCCCAGTTTCGATAACGGTCGATGAGTTTCACCGCCAATAGGCCGACAAACGGAAGCGCAAGCAGGGTAGCCCAATAACTAAAACGTTCCAAGGTAAGTACGTCGAACGCACGTCCCAACAGAAGACGAGCAACCGGCGTTGTTCCTCCCAGGCCCATCAGGAACGCGACCCAGAAACCGATGAGCAATGGGCGGAGCCGAACAACCATCGAACCCCGGATGAAGATGAACGGTAACGCTAATACAAGAGCACCATAAGGGATGATGAAGTAGTTTAGTCCCCACTGAGGGCTCAGTATGTAATTTGCCCGGCTAGGATGCGGAATAGGAGTTTGCGTGACAGGATAGTGAATCAATGCGATCCAAAAAGGTAGCAGCACAATTGCGATCGCAACACCTACCACGACAGCAATCGTAGCCGTTCGACCCACAAAGGCTGGCATCGAAATTCGCTCGCCGTCCTCACGGTCAAGGATAGCTAGGGCCAGAACGGGCACTGCAAAAAAGATCGATCCGAAGAGCAGCGTGGCATGGTGAGCAGCCGCTGCGGCCGTGAATAGTACGCTTGCTTTGAGAAACGACCCCCATCTGCCATGTCGAACCCATTCGAATAAATAAGGCAGCGCATTCAAATAGATTGGCGCCGCAGATGTGGTTCCGAGCTGCCCGGCGGAATAAACCAGGAAACTCTCGGATCCCAGAAAAATGCTCGCTAGAGCGGCGATCGATGCGGCACGGGGGCTAACCCAAAGTAATGAGAATCGATATACGCCCACCACAAGAAGCATAATGGCAGCGAGCTGAACCGCCATATACGCCATTTCCAGCCCAAATATTCGAGACATCAACGCAACCCATTGCTGCGGCAAGGGGGGGTATGTGGTCTGAGAAAAGCCCGCGTACCACTTCGCATTCCAGGGTTCGAACCAATGATGGACGTAGTGAGAAGCGAAAAAGATGTGGAAGTTCGTATCGTAGGATTTCAAAGGCAACTTCATCAACAAAAGTGGCAAGTGCACCGCTATCACCGCTATGAGAAGCAAGCTGATCGGTATGCGCCTATTCGATGAATCGATCGATTCAAAACTCTTCACAATTGCCTCTGGATACAGTTGTTAAAGTCCAAATCCGCCTGACTGATTGAAGGCACACCCCATCCTCAGAATGTCATTTGCGTGCCATTGGTATGTGACAGCGAAGGCCGAGTGCAAGCGAGATGGTCGGCAAACTATTCGATTCCTAAAGGATTGGCCCGGTTGCCTGCGGACCCCCTGAGCTTCACTGGACACCAAGGTCGTTTCGTACAGCCAACATATAAAGCGTTTTCCGAATCCAAGTTCTCAACGCAGATTTGCGCTATGGTGAATCGATTTTGATCATTAGATCCATCAAGATTGCGTGTGTTTTCCTACTCGGCACGGCTGCGTCGAGACTGCATGCACAAATCTACACTTTGGGGTCGGACCCTTCCAAACCCTCCCAGCCTGAGGTGGAAAGAGCGCAATCCCCAGACCAGCCCTTGGGGTGGGGATCCAATATTCAGAACGCGCGCCTCGAGCGTGCCGCCGAGCTAGCGCTAAAGCACGGAGACCGGGCCATCGCGCTCGACTATGCGCGCCGCGCCGCACAGACCGCTCCGAATGACCCTCAACTACTTTTCCTTTTGGGTTATGCGGCCCGCCTCAACACGCGGTTCTCAGAATCCATTGACGCCTACAATAGGGGTCTTCGTCTCAAACCAGCAGCAGTCGACGGGCTCTCAGGTCTTGCGCAAACCTACAGCGCGATGGGCCGCACTGAGGAAGCCGCGCGCCTTTTAAAGCAGGTCGTTGCTTCGAGCCCACAGCGCCGGGATGACACGCTTTTGCTCGGCGAATTGTATATGAGATCGGCAGACTACGCCGGTGCGCTCGACTCGCTAGGCAAAGCCGAAAGGATGCACCCTGACGCCCGGTCCGAGTTATTGATGGCAATCTCGTATGAGCACCTGAAGCAAACAGGCCTGGCAAATCATTATCTTGAGATGGCTAACCATCGAGCCCCCAATGATCCTGATGTTCAGCGTTCGATGGCGGGATATTACCGCGAGGGAGGTAACTATGCCGCGTCCATCGCAGCACTCAAGTCAATCCACAATCCTAAGTCCGACATAATTGCCGAACTCGCTTATACTTACCAGCTCGATGGCAATCCAGATGAGGCAGCCCGACTCTACGGGCAAGCAGCCAACGCTGCGCCAAAAGACATGAGATTACAGCTCTCCGCGGCTCAGGCCGAGGTTTCCGTCGGATCAATGGAGAAGGCTGACCCATTTCTCGAGCGCGTGGCGGTGATGGATCCCAAGAACTATCGTCTGCACGCAATTCGCGGGGAGATAGCAAGGATCCATGAGCGTGATCAGGAAGCCCTTAGAGAATTTAGCGAAGCAGTAACTAACCTCCCGGCAGATCCGCCGGAGGGACCGCTTTTTGGCATCCAACTTCACATGGATCTGATGGGAATTTACGACGATGTAGGCGACAAAAGCGCTGCACACCGTCAGCTCGACATAGCGCAAGCAGGGATCGATGGAATCGGCGATGGGGTAACAAATCGACCGCAGTTTCTTCGCCTGAGAGCTCTGATCAAGATGAATGCCGGTGACTCTGCAGGTGCGCTTGCCGACGTTAAGGAAGCGTTGTCAATCAACGCACATGACCGTGACAACTTACAACTCGATGGCGATATCCTGGTCAAGCTCGGGCGCACCGAAGATGCGATAACGGTGTATAAGCAGATCCTCTCGGTGGATCCGCTCAACCGGTTTGCGTTAACTTCGGTTGGGTATGCTTCACGCGAGGTGGGACGCGATCAGGAGGCTGAGAAATATTTTCAGCGCCTCGCGCGCGCCGTCCCTTCGTTGTACATACCCTATCTTGCCCTAGGCGATCTTTATACGGCGCGCCGTGAATTCGCAAAAGCCCAAACCGTTTACAGCAAAGGTTATGCTTTAGCTCCGGGTAGGGCATTGATCGTGGCAGGGGCTATGAACGCCTCGATTGAAGCACATAATCTGGACCTCGCCGAGATATGGCTCAATCGCGTCACAAACGCCATGGAACATGAGCCTCAAATTCTTCGTGAAAAAGAGAGGTACCTGAGTTTTAAGGGCGAGTATCAAGAGTCTGCCAACGTTGGCCGAGAAGCCATAAAAGTCCTACCCCAGGATAGAGATGTTGTCGTCTATCTTGGTTACGATCTCCTCCGACTTGAGAAATATGACGAACTGCTCCAATTGACATCCGGCTATTTCACCATCTTTCCAAAAGAGCCCGACATTCCGCTCTTGGCGGGATATGTACACAAACATCAGGGGCTTAGTGGGCAGGCTCGACAAGATTTCACCGAGGCGCTGAATCGGGACCCTGAAGTAGTAACAGCTTACGTAAACCGCGGATACATGTTCAACGATCTTCATCAACCTCAAGCTGCAGCTGAGGACTTTCAATCGGCATTGAAAAGAGAACCGGACAATGGAGAGGCACATCTGGGACTCGCCTACGCCAGTCTTGATCTGCATAAACCTCAGGCTGCCGAAAGACACGCGGAACTAGCGGAACGAGCACTGGGCGATTCAAGGGATATCCACGTCATTCGTGCGACTGCATTCGGGCGCCAGGACATGCTGACTAAGGCCGCCGATGAGTACAGGGCGGCCTTGAAGTTTACCCCCGATGATGGTTCCCTCCACCTTGGATTGGGTAACACATTGTTTGCAGAGCGGAAATATCATGAGGCGGTTGACGAGTTACAAATAGCGGTAAGAGACTCCCCGGACAACGCCGCGGTTTATGCATTGCTGGCACGTTCTTTCGCGAACTTGCAAGATCGAAATCGAACATTGCAATATGTGGAGCTTGCGGAGCACAACACTCAACAGCGGAAGACTGTAAACGATAAATCATCATCCGCACTGGGCGAGATCTACGTAGCGACCGGGGAGGCGTTGAGCACCCTCGGTGACCAGGAGGCCGCCATGGAGCGTTTTCGAAAAGCGCTCTCAACGGATCAGCGCGATCGCGTAGGAGTTCGGTTAGCGATTGCGCATCTCATGGAAGAGCAGGGCCATTCGGAGGATGCTCAGAGACAAATAGCATTGGCCCAGATGGAAGCCGAAGCCGGGGAAACGGCGCCGCCAACTGGAAGTCAGTTAATCGCGGCAGCGGATGTATTTCGCTCTCTTCATGAATACGAGCTTTCGCAAACATATCTTCAACGCGCCAAAGCGGCCGGCGCCCCAAACGCAGAGGTGCGGATTGGACTCGCGAATAATTATCTCGCGTTGGGAGACACGACCCGGGCGCAGGCCGAGCTGGCGGCCGCCAGAGCTGCTGCGGATACAGCGCCGGATAATCAGTATCTGATGGTAGAAGCGAATGTCTTTCGTCAACAGCACCGCGATGCTCAGGCTCTCACTTCGTTCGCCCAAGCATCAAGCGCTGTGGGCGAAGATCAGACTGCTGAAGAAGCTCTGTTGCAGGCGGGCGGCGACGAAGGATTGAGGGTCAACCCGACAGTCAGCTTACTCTCCGATTTTTCCGTCGCGCCTATCTTCGAAGATTCGACAGTCTATGTTCTGGACTCTAAGCTCGATGCTTCATTTCCTGTGCCGAGTTCTGATATCGCCCTTCTTCCGCCGCCGCGTTCATCCATCGAAACACAGTGGACAAACGCCTACCATCTGCATCTTGACCATGTTCCGACCGCCAGCGGGTTCTTTCAGGTGCGCAACGCCCAGGGGCAAATCTCGGTGCCCAGCACCAACTCCATCGTCAGCCGCAATACCATCGATTACACCTTAAACTTGGGGATAAATCCATCCGTCAATCTGGGACGCAATGTAATGACGTTCAATAGTGGAATCCAGGCGACAGTCCGTCGGGATTCCCTATCTCCGGTTGCAATGGATCAAAACCTTTTTCGTGTCTTTACGTATATTTCGACAAGTTCATTCTTCAATGTGGTTTCTTTGAGCGGATATGTAATTCGCGAATCGGGTCCCTTTACGGAGTCTAGCCTCCATTCGTTGATGACTTCGGCTGCAATTGATTTCAGGGTCGGAGCGCCGTGGGGAAAGACTGCTTTGGTGACTGGATGGGGAGCTACCGACGAGCAGTTTTCGCCGATGAATTACGAAGACTACTTGACGTCTTCCTATCTTGGCATTGAACACAACTTCAAAAGGCGGCTGAATATTCGAGCTGTCGCAGAGGACGTTCGTTCCTGGCGAATCGTGGGTGCAAGCTGGGGAAATGCGCAGAACTTGCGTCCCGCTGGGTCCGTCGATTTCGTTCCAAAACGTAACTGGGATTTGCAAGTTTCAAGCGCTTATTCCAGCACTAGAAGCTTTCATGTCTATGATGCAACCCAAAATAGCTTCTCAATCTCCTATGTAAGGCCGGTTCAGCGGAACTTCAACAGCGATTCCGGACCAGTTGTTCTGAAATATCCGATTCGGTTCTCGGCAGGCTTTCAAGAAGAAACCTTCTTTAACTTTGCGGGAGGTCACAATCAGCAGCTTAGACCATACGTGCACATCAGCCTATTTTAAGGATGGAACCCTATGAAGATTTGCCTTGTTGCGGCCTTTCCTCCCAGCGGACGCCAGTTGAATGAATATGCATTTCACATCGCTCAGGAAATGCAGCGCAACCCTGACGTCGAATTGACGATTCTAGCAGACGAACTTGTTGACTATAAATTCGCCACCGACGAGAACGGAAATTCGCTGAAGGCTCATGAGCAGCCCGAGCTGCCGGGGTTCAATGTTCTTCGCTGCTGGAGGTTCGGCAGTCTTTCAACTCCAGTACGGTTACTACGCACGATCCGACGGCTGAAACCAGATGTCGTATGGTATAACCTCGTCTTCTCAAGCTTTGGCACGCCTGAGAATCCCCTTGCCGCATTTGCGGGGCTTTCCGCGCCGGCTTTGACGCGTGCTGCAGGGTTCTTCACACATATCACGATGCACAACATCATCGAGCATGTCGATTTTTCCGCCGCCGGTGTACGTCGACAAAGACTATTCAGAATCGGCACTAACTTGGCCACGAGGGCTCTGCTCAGGGCGCATTCGGTGTCTGTGCTTCTTCCACACTATCGCGGAACATTGGTTGCAAAGTATTCTGCTGAGAATGTTTTGCTTGGCACGCACGGAACATTTGCTTCCGTTCCCCAACCTCCGGATTTTGCCAAGCGCGGGAATCCAGATCACCGCATCCTGGCGATCGGCCACTGGGGCACTTATAAGAGACTGGAAACACTCATGGCGGCCTTCCAGATCGTGCTAAGGCACGTCCCAAATGCCAGGTTAATCGTTGCCGGAGCCAATCACCACACAAGAGCAGGGTATTGGGAGTCGATACGCGATGCGCAGCCCGCGGGCCTGCCCATTGAGTTTCGCGGATACGTTCCAGAAGAAGCCATCCCCGAGCTTTATCAGACGAGTTCGGTTCTGGTGTTGCCTTACGACTCGGCGACTGGATCGAGCGGACCCGCCCACCAGGCATGTGAGTATGGGGTTCCAATTGTATGCGCGGACATTGGCGATTTCAGAGAAATGGCGGCTAGTGAAGGTATGGCGGTGCGTTTCCACAGAAAGGGCGATGCATCCGATTTGGCTGAGAATCTGATTACCCTTCTGCAGTCTCCAAAGTTACAACGCCAAATGGCCGAACATAACTTTGCGGCGGGAGTTGAGATGACAGTGAGCAGCGTCGTCAAGAACTATCTTCGCTGGTTCGAATTGAACAAATGCAAAAGGGAGATACTCGATGCTGAGGATCTTCCGGGGTTTCGGCGCTTATTCCGTCGGCTGCGGGGCAAGGAAAGTTCACCTGTCTGGAGCGTGGGAACAGGTTTGTCTGCCGTGCCGCAGGACGGCGCAAGTGGTCGTCGCGGCAGTGTTTCGAGACACCATGCTCCAGTCGACGAACCCGCGGATCCATTCGCATGGAGCCAATCGAAGGCTTCGAGCGAATCGTTCGAGTGATAAGGGCAGAACAGCAGAATCCGGGAGATCAAAATACTAACTGGTGCGTTGAGGTTTCGAGTTGTCATTCCTAATTAAAGGTCCGGGTTCGACTTATGGCTCCCTCGATCCAGGGAAGGAGAAAACTTTGATAAAGGTATTCATTCGCCCATCTATCCGCCAGATTATTTTCTTAACTGCTTTCAGTGTTTTGCTACCTTTTCTGCTCACGGGGTGCACACGAGGCGCGCTGAGCAATACTTCTCCCGCACCCTCCGTGTCCATCACTGCCAGCGCTGCTTCCATCAGTTTAGGAGCGTCTTCAACATTAACTGTGACAGCAACCAACGCAACGCAGCTGAAGGTGACCGGAAACGACGGCAGTTCTTACGCTCTGCAGCCGAGTGGCGGAACCCAGGTAGTTAATCCGACCGTAACCACCACTTATACAGCGGTCGCTACAGGAGCGGGTGGGACAGCCTCGGCGAGTGCGACCGTTACCGTGACCCCTCCGCCGCCGCCGACCGTCAGCATTGTTGCAAATCCCGCTTCGATCATTTCGGGAAAAAGCTCCACTTTAACGGTGACAGCAAGCAACGCCACTCAAGTAATGGTGACCGGAAGCGACGGCAGCTCCTACACCCTGCAACCTAGCGGTGGAACGCAAGTAGTCAGCCCGACCGCAACTACAACATACACTGCAACGGCGACTGGTCCCGGAGGAAACAGCTCTGCGAGTGCCGTTGTTACGGTCACTCCCGCGGGCAGCATTCAATCGATCAATCATGTCATTTTCATGCTTCAGGAAAATCACACGTTTGACAACTATTTCGGAATGTTAAATCCTTACCGGGTTGCGAACGGCTGGAACGTCGGTGATGATGGCAACGTGTACACCGTGGACGGCATTGATGACAAACTGATCACGATCGGAAATAGAGACGATGAAGGCACGTCGTATCCCCTATTCAAGCTCACCAGCACATGCGTAGATGACATGTCCTCAAGTTGGCTGGCGAGTTATGGAGATGTCAATCGCTTCGACTTTCTCAGTTCTCGATCTATCTTAATGGATGGTTTTGTTCACAACGCTGAAGGGTACGCAAAGAGCTGTGCGGCTTCAAGCGGGGGCGGCGTTTGTTCTGGCAAATTTACCGACCTGACTGGACAGCGGGCTATGGGTTACTACGACCAGGACTTTCTGAACTACTACTATTACATGGCATCGCAGTTTGCGATTTCCGATCGCTGGTTCTCGCCTGTATCGACCAAGAGCATCGGCAACCGCATCGCCACTTTTACAGGGGGCACGACGCAGGGCCTGGTCAAGGATCCGGGAGGAGACGACCATCTGCCTCAACTCGATATTCCAAATATCTTTCAGGAACTCGATCAGGCTAATGTTTCCTGGAAGATCTACTATACCGTTACACAAGGCTTTTGCCTGGAAGAGGATGACTGTTCCGGCGGTTCGAATGCACTGTATCCGGCGACTGACTTCTCTGACCTGGCTTATTCCTTTCAATACCTTTATGAAAAGCCATCCGGAGCCGCCTGTACCCCTCCTACGCAGCCGTCAAGCGTTGTTGGTGACATGACAAATTCCTTCTGCATTGATCCGGCTCACCTCGCTCCTTTAACAACTTTCTCGTCGGATCTTGCTAACGGTACATTGCCAAGCTTTGCATTTATTGAGGCTGGCTACGGCAACAATGACGAGCATCCGGGGTCGGGCCAATCCATCTTACTGGGACAGGCCCAGGTGGCCAACATTGTAAGCTCGTTCATGGCGAGTCCTGCATGGAAAGACTCCGTCTTCTTCCTGAGTTATGACGAGGGGGGCGGTCCATACGATCATGTTCCGCCAGTGCCGGGCCACTCAAACGACAATACAGAAACCTCTTTGGGAACAATCCCGGATATCTCACAGATTGCGGTGAACGCCGATGGCTACAACCCCTGCGTGCCAGCTGGGGGAACCCCTACCCTGCATTGCGATTTGGCCACAGGTGATCCCGGAGCGAATCCAGGGGACGCGGCGGCCGCTCAGGGATTCGCGGCACAGTTAGGCTTCCGCCTTCCGAACATAATCATCTCGCCTTTCACACGAAGGCATTATGTTTCGCATACACCGATGGACCACACTGCAGTAATCAAGTTTGTTGAAAACAGATTTATCGGCAGCGCGGCGCACCTGACTGCCCGCGATGCCGCACAGCCCAACTTGTTGGAGTTTTTCGATTTTAACGCCGTCCCTTGGGCCGCTCCGCCGACTCCGCCGACTCCGGTGACAGCCACGTCGCTCGGTCACGACCCGTGCACACCGTTGAGCATAGGACCATGAAGTGCTATCAAGAAAGCTGATGAGAGAACTTCTTCATAAGTGGACTGGCTTTACAAATCTTAGGTACTGATCTAACTATGACCCGCCGAAAGGCTCTACTCGTCAAGCAGCGGATCAATGTTGCCTTACACTATTGCTTGCGAATCGTCGTCCGTTTCTGGATGTGGATGGCGCCGCCGCAGCGCAGCACTCGTGTCGTCGTTGCCTGGTGCCACGCTCTCCCCGCCGCGATCCTCCGCCATGGGTCCCACCTCAGTGAATGCGGCAATCTGCTCTTCGGCGACATCGTCGACGATCCGGCCCGAACCGTCGCGCGCGCCAAATGAATCGTCGTCCTGCACCAGATCCACCTTCAGCGCATCCAGTTCTTCGTCGATGCTCGCATTCAGCGTGTCAATCTGCCGCGCCAGCTTTCCTTTAAAGACCGACGCCTCGTCATCAGCACCGCCGGCGACCGCCTCCAGACGATCAATGCGATCCGCCGTGGCGAGACCGTCCCCATCAGTTTCCGTCTGGCTGTCACCATACACTGAACTCTCGCCCAGATCGAAATCTGCTACTTCGTCACTGCCCTCATTACCGTGCTTCACCATATCGTGTCCTCGCGCGCTGATTTCGTGCATCCTGTTTCAGTCGGTCCAACCCAAATTCCCGAACGTGGAAACGCTTCTCATTTGTAGGATGAGGCAAGGAGCCGGGGCGTTGTTCGTCGTTCGACGCCGGGAGGATAGGTCTTTCTGGAACGCACGCAAAACGATGAAACGTGTCGAGTCGAGTTAATAGTCCGCAATACGTTTCCTGGTTTTTGCCGCTATATCTTAGATAAACGGAGAACTGATATTTCAATAGGAAAGAATAAAAAAGGCAGCCCTGAGAAAGGCTGCCTTCTTTTATTTCAAAGGACTGTTGGGTTATGGGAGATAGTAGCGGAAGCTGGTCCAGAACATGTTGTCGATGCCCTTGGCTCCGTTCAAAGGATTACTCTGAGCGCCCGCCGTGCCGGTGCCAGACCAGCCTTCACGGACCGCGTACCCGTACTGGATGCTCTGGCGCAGGCGGCCGCGGTCGCCTTTGTAAATGTCATACCAGTAACCGCCGGTGATCTCTTGCACGTTGCGGGTGTTGTTTCCGCATCCAGAGCCACCTGGCTGATAACCCACTGAACCGGAGGCAAAGCCGGGATTAGCAACAGCTTCGCAGGTAGCCGAGACGCTGGCGTAGCGCGAGCCGTAGCCGATGGGGGTAATTGCCGGGGTCGCGGTGAAGTGAGAACCGTAGTTTCCGCCGCTGGCGAACATCGCCGCTGTCGGCTTAGCCGAACACATGGTGGCGGCGGTAGCAGCCGTTACGCCGGTCTGGCAAAATGTTAGTGTCGGATCGGTCAAAGTGAGAGCGGAGGTCGCATAGTCGGCTCTCGCCGCGTAATCGCCGCCGTAGTTGAGATAGATCAGCAAGCGCGGGGTGGGGGTTGCTTCAACAGTGAACAGGCCAGAGCCGTTGTGGATCGGCTTTAGTTCACCGGTTGCGTCGTTTGTCACGTCAGAGAGGGTGGTGTCGCCGTACCGGCCCATGCCTGGTCCATATAGGCCCTTCGCACCGACGGTGAGCTTATCTTTGATGATGGGCACTCGTAAGCTGGCGCCAATGCCGCCTAGAGTGATGCTGTCGGAGTAGTAACCGGCAGTCGTGGACTTGGCCACCACAGCAGTGCCAGGGGCCGCGCCGGCGAACCCTTGAATGTCGGTAATGCCACCATACTTGACCGAGTTCTGTGTGACACCGGGGTAGACAGTTTCGTGCGCAAAGCCCGCGATGCCGATAATTTCATAGTGCCCCCAGCCGGGATCGATAGCTGCCTTCACGATGATATCGGGAGCCTCGTTGAAGGAAATGTTCGTGATATTGCTGTTGGCCGAGATGGTGTTGTAGTTCCGAGTGTAGCCGAAGACCGTGGCGCCGGTGCTCGTTTCGGTATTCACGCCTGTATAGCTCTGGACATAGGTGGTCAGGCCGCTCAAACCGCTGATCGCGGCGTTATAGTTGCCGCCATTGGCGCCAGCCGAGCCCAAAATCGCGTAAGGTGTGCTGCCCGCCAGCGCTGCCGAATAAAGCAACTGCGGATTCTCAGCCGCGACACCGAAGGCGACCTTGTCGAAGGTCTTGGTCACGCGGAATCCGTATTGGCGCGTCCACACAAAGCCCGCGACGTAGTTCGGGTCTATCGTCTGCGGCGTCATGATGTCGCCGGAGAGGTTTGAAATGCCCTTTTTGTCTTCGGTAGCGAGCGACCACAACTGGCCGCCGGTGAAGGCCCAGTGGTTGTTTGTCTCGGCCTGCGCCCAAAGTACGCGCTGGCGCAGGACGTAGCTGTTCGACTGGTTGTTATTGGAAGTGATGCCGGTGCCCAGCCAGTCAGCCTCATAATAGCCGCGCAGTGTGCCCCAGCCCACTTTACCTTCCGCCATCAGTGTGGCGCGAGACTGACGTGCACTGCCGTAAAACTCGCTCAGTGAGTAAGCGTCCGCTCCCTCGTAAGGAATTGCGCTGAAGGCGGTAGGAATGTCGCCTCCGGTGGCCTTGGTGCGGTAGACGGTTTCACCCGCCAGATAGCCGCCCGGCATGAGATTGATGCCCTTGTAACGCAAAACGTTGGGATTGGAAATATCTTTCTTGATCTTCGAGGTTTCGTCGGAGACGGTCGCGGCCAGCGAGGCTTGGTTGCCCTTCAGGTCGGTGACTGTCGATTGCAGCGTAGTGACTGCGGCAGAGTTGTCAGTCACTGCCTGCTGCTGGACCGCGGCAGCGGCATTTGCCTTATCGGCTGCGGCCTGCGCATCGGCTGCCGCTTGCTGAGCTTTCTGCAACTGCGCGTCTTTGTTGGCCAAATCGGTCTTCAAGCCATTAATTTGACCTTCCAGTTCCTGGCGCAGCGACTGAATCTGGTCGGCGACCGAGGGCTGTGGAGGCGCCTTTTCCTTCTTCGTTGCAATGTGCTTCTTCACTGGAGGTTTGTCTTCGCTTGTTTGTCCATAAACGGAAACAACGCAAACTGCCATGATTGCCGTGGCAGCGAGTTTAAGTCTGAAATTCATGAGGCCTCTCATATTCTTTTTGAAATCGGGTTTGATCGTGGCTGCGCTCGTACTGCAGATCGAGCACCCTTAGTGCAAAGCCAGAAACACCATAATTCGATTTACATCATTCAAGGTCGCCGCTCGATATAAAATGCGTCGGGTTGAGTGTGATCACCGTTAGGTATTCCATGGTTTGCTTTGCATCCCGCATCCCGGACTCTATCAACAAGAAACCGGATCGTTTCGTCCTGGGTTTGTGGAATCTACATCCACGGCTGGGATGTCAGTCTATGCAAGCGTAGTTTTCCCCGCCGCTTTCGATCTTAAGACTCGCAGATGTTCATGAATATTTGACGAATTCATCTATTTTTAATAATTCAAAATCTCGCTTCCAACTTGTAATCATGGGATAAGTATTGGGCCGATAACCCCAGGGACTTATGAAAGGGAGATAAATTAATGGTGCTGAAACATACGAGAGCCGCCGAAATTCAAGATGATTTATCGCACTATGAATAAGGTTTTCGTCTAATTCCAGTCAATCGTTTCATCCTATCTTGCGCTGACAAGGTTGGCCAGCAGACGGTAAGCTCCCGGCACTAACTCGGGAAGCTGGCGATAGAGCGCATAGGCAACGTAGATATAAGTTCCATTACCGGGATGGGCCACTAGGAGGCCGCCGTTCTGCGGGTCTTGGCCGGGGTCGGCGGTCTCGGTGAGCGGCGTGTAATTCTTGTCCCAGCTATCGAGGAAGGAGTGGCCTCTCTCCTCGACCCAACCATCGAAGTCCCCCGCAGTAATTTTGTTGGGCGATGTGAGCAGTGGGTTGGCTGGCTCCAGCAGTTTAACCGGTGCATTCTCGTCCACTACTCGCTCCGCCATGCGTCCCATTGATACCGGAAATGGGGCTGGAAAGTTACCGCTTTGATACTGGACGATCAAGGTACCGCCACGACGGACAAACTCATCGAGCCTTGGCTGGGCGGCTGCAAGTTCGGGTCGCGCGGAGTAGCCGCGAATGCCGATGAGAATAACATTCCAAGTGGAGAGATCGCCCGAGAGCAGTTCGGTCGCTGTGAGTAAGTGAGGCGTGACTCCCATGGCTTCGATGGACTCGGGAACCAGGTCGCCGGTGCCCATTACGTAACCGATGCGCAGGCCCGGTTCCAGTTTCACTTCCACCTTGCGGGTCTTCAACCGTGCTGCCTTATAGAGGTTGTAAGGCCGCAAGCCGGTATAGCCCACGCTTTGCCATCCCGTTGCGTAGTTGTGTCCCCCGGAGTGCGCCACTGCTTTGATGTCATACGCGCCGGCAGTAGCCCCGTCAGTCTTCACCGAAAAGAGCAAAGGCTCAGTGTCCCCAGCCCCGTCGCGTTTGAACTTGGCCTCGGCAGGCTGGGCACTCCAACCGGCTGGCAGTTCGAGCGTCACCGTTCCTTCAGCGGCACCCTCGGTATGCACAGTAACTTTGACCGGCAGGTCGCTTCCATTGAGTGGCAGGATGCGCGCCTCGGGCTCCATCCTTACGCCGATGGCCGGTGTGACGACTAATGGCTCAAAGATCCCACCCACCCCTTGAACGCGCGCCATGGTTTGCACGACCTGGCCAAGACGAATCGGCAGACCATCAAACGAGAACTCGGCCCAGACCTCCAACGGATAAGGCACAAAAGAGCGTAGGCGGTACTGTGGCTTCGACAAGTCGTAATACGGCTGCTCAATCGACGGTCGAGTGAAGTAAGGCTGTGTGGGTTTCGCGTTTTCCGGCACTTTCAGAAGAATAATCTGGTCCGTGACTGCACCTGCTGAGTTAGTTACTGGAGGAATCTTCTCTCGGAACCACGGTGGATTCTCCCGGCTCGTAAGACCGATTGATTGAAGCCGGGTCTCCGACGTGGCCTGGGCGGTGTGGACTCGCACCCGGAGATCCTCTCCCGGCGCCACACTGCGCTTGGTTTCGTCGGCAGACCCGCCGCGTGGGCCTCCATCCTGCGGCTTGTCGGCATTGGTGGTAAATGCCATCAGGTCGAGTCCGAGCAATCCTTTGAGCGCAACTTGTGTTTCATCGATCTTGGATTCAACTTCGAGCAACAACCCCGCTCGAGCAGCCGCATCCAGATCGCTGTGATCGATCCTTTCGTCGAGTGCGCGAAAGTCCCGATAGATTGGAGCAAGCCGGTGTGCAATCTGAATGGGGCTCTGGCTATGTCTTTCGCCTTCCAACTGATTCAAACTCGAACCAATCTTGTCGAGCGCATCGGTAAGCCACTGCAGAGGATGGGAGCCAGAAGTGCCAGCCAGCCCTGCAATGCTGGTGTCGATATTTACCTTGCTGTTGTGGAAGAGGTCGCTGTTGGTCGTGATTGCGCCCGGTTCAGCAGCCGCTTGAGGCGCGACCGCCCACAAGTGATAGCTAGTGCTGGCTGGCCCGCTGAGAGCTGGGTTCGCGCCGCCATTCTGCGACTTCTGCTCTCCCCATCCTTCGCGGGCAATCTGCACATAGCTCCGGCCAAGCGCAGGGTCGACCACACCCACCGCCAGCGTCACATCGGTCGAGAGCGCACCTTCGGTCCACTCGCCTGTGACATAGTTTTTAAAACGCGCCGGAGCCCATTTTCCGGTTGCGTAGTCCAAGATTCCCTTCTCGGTGATAGGAGCGAAGGGCACCATCGAGTAGACGGCCAAAGGCTGCCAGGGTTGAAGGCCATCTCTCAGTTGCTCGGGAAAGACCGTCGGGTCTGCAGCCGCCTTGAAGACCTCCTGCGCGATCTCGCCGGAGACCTGGTGGTGGCCGTGGCCGTCGCTCACTCCGCCCACAAATGTGGAGACAATGATCTGCGGACGCTCGCGGCGCACTGCCAGCACGGCGTCGTACAAGACACGATCATGGCCCCATTTTGCGAACGACTCTTCCTGAGTTTTGGAAAAACCAAAGTCCGCCTCCGTCCCCCAGAGTTGCTTTGCGCCGTAAAACTCGTCGGCCTTCAACAACTCATTTGTCCGGATCAATCCCAGCGCATCATCGGCGTCGGCCGACATGGCATTCTGGCCGCCTTCGCCGCGATTGAGCGTCAGCAGGATCGTGCGCACGCCGAGGCCACGGCTTAAGTAAGTGAGCAGCGCGCCGTCTTCGTCATCTGGATGCGCGACGATCATCATCACGCTCGCGGTGGTCGACAGCCGCTTGAAAGACTGCTCGAGCGCCGCTGCGCCACGGTCTTCGGGTAAGGGAAGCGCAATATCGCTGGGTTCGCGAAAGGGAATCGAGTCGAGCTCGTGGCTTCGCTGCGTAGCCTGCGGCCCAGTTTGTGCTCGAAGGCAAAGTGCGCCTGTTCCTGCCAGCATTAGCCCGGCAAAGCCTGCGCCCACCACTGCTCGTTGAACTCTCTTGGCTCGGATCATACCTCTCGTCAGTGTACAATCCGGGGAGCGAAAGAGCTCATGCATTTGGTCGAATCCACATCCGAAAGCCCCCTTCAGCGCCGCATCGGTCTGCGCTCCGCGGTCGCCTTCAACATGCTCGAGATGATCGGCGTCGGCCCCTTCATCACGCTGCCGCTGGTCATCGCTGCGGCGGGCTACCGGCTGTCGGTCTGGGCATGGGTGTTAGGCGCGGTCATCGCCGTGGCCGACGGACTGGTCTGGGCTGAGTTGGGCGCGGCATTTCCCAGAGCCGGCGGCTCGTATGCTTTCTTGCGGGAGATCTATGGCCCCCAGCGTGCCGGCAACTGGCTCAGCTTTCTCTATGTCTGGCAGGTGAGTTTTACCGCGCCACTCGCTGTTGCTTCCGGCTGCATCGGACTATCAAGTTTCCTGGCCTGGTTCTGGCCAGCGCTCGATAGCGCGCCCATCAGCGCGTTGCCCGCATTGCATTACTCGAATTTCGCAGCTGCCGCGACCTGCCTGCTCGTCACCGGCCTTCTCTATCGCAATTTGAGTTCTGTCACGCGATTGGCTTGGGTGCTTTTTTTCGGAGTACTGGCGGCGATCGCCGGGGTGATCTTCTCTGGCTTTGCCCACGCAGCGGCCACAGGCGGATGGCATATGCCGGTCGAGTCCGCAATGTCGTTTCCGTCTGCGCTCGGCGGCCTGGCTCAGGCCACGCTGCTGACTACCTACTGTTATTGGGGCTACTACAATATCGCCTTTCTCGGCGGCGAGGTCCAAAAGCCGGAGCGGACGATACCCCGCGCCATATTGCTCTCGCTGCTCTTCGTTGCGACATTCTATGTAGCCATGGACCTGGCCGCGCTGCCATCCATGCGCGATGCGGCCTCACACGTCACCTCCGGGGCTGCAGTTCGCCTGCAATTGGTGGCCGACATCGCCAAGTCCGCCTTCGGCAGCATGGCTGGCCGTTTGATGGCCGCTTTGATTATTTGGACGGCCTTCGGATCAATCTTCTCTCTGTTGCTGGGCTACTCGCGCGTCCCTTACGCCGCCGCACGCGATGGCAACTATTTCCAATATCTCGGCGCCGTCCATCCGAAGCATGGCATTCCCCATCGCTCCCTCGTCGCCCTGGGACTGGTGGCCACGGGCTTCTGTTTCTTCTCGCTGGCGCAAGTGATCACCATGCTGGTTGTTACCCGCATCTTGATCCAGTTCGCGCTTCAGCATCTGGGAGTGATCTTACTTCGATGGCGGAGGCCCGGTTTGGCGAGACCGTTCAGGATTCCGCTCTTTCCCTTACCCCCCCTCGCAGCAATGGCCGGTTTCATCTTTATGCTGGTGAACCGCAGCCATGCGCTCGGCGGCCTGGGAGTTGCCACGGGAATTGTTGTCTCTGGAACGACCATCTATCTTGTTCGCGCAAGGCAATTGGGTCAGTGGCCGTTTGTAAACCTCCAATAAGCCGACCGGCCTTTCGGATTCTTGTAACTTAAAGCAGTTCCATGGTGTCTAATAACTGCAAATAGCGCTATCTCCGCGCGAGGTCAACCCATGCTGATTGGAAAACCGCCCAACATTTCCTCTTCCGAAATCACTTCCCGAGACGACTACAATTCGTACATGAATCGCCGCCGATTTCTTCGGTCGGCCGCTTCGACCGCTGTGGCCGCGAGTGCTGCCGCGGTTGGCGCAGATCGGCTTGCCCAGGTTTTTTTCCCGCGTGTCGGCGCGCTGGCGGACACAAAGCTCGACACCGTCAAGAGCCCGCTCACTACCACCGGCGAGCAGTTGACCAGTTTAGAAGACATCACGCATTACAACAACTTCTACGAGTTCGGCGTGGAAAAGGATCAGCCGGCAAAGAACGCCGGTGTGCTGCCCACGCGGCCCTGGACCGTCAAAGTGGAAGGCAAGGTCAAGCAGCCGAAGACCTTTGACATCGAAGCCCTGCTCAAGCTGCGACCGCTCGAAGATCGCGTCTATCGTCATCGCTGCGTCGAGGCCTGGAGCATGGTCATCCCCTGGGTAGGCTACTCGCTGTCGGAGTTCATCAATCTGTGCGAACCGCTGCCCAGCGCCAAGTTTATTCAGTTTCTGTCTTACTACGACCGGCATGTCGAGAAGTGGGCCACCGAGGCTTCGTTTTATTCTCCTTACTCTGAAGGATTGCGGATGGATGAGGCGATGAATCCGCTCACGCTGATGACCTTTGGTCTCTATGGTGAAGTGCTGCCCAACCAGGACGGCGCTCCGGTACGCATCGCTGTTCCCTGGAAGTACGGTTTCAAATCCGCAAAGTCCATCGTGACCGTCCGCTTCCTCGATCACCAGCCGCCCACAACATGGAACGACATGGGCCCCAGTGAATATGGCTTCTACTCGAATGTGAATCCCAACGTAGACCATCCCCGCTGGAGCCAGAAAACAGAGCGCCGCATTGGCCAGCCGTTCTATGCGCAGCGCCGCACCACGCTGATGTTCAACGGGTACGGAGATCAGGTTGCATCCCTCTATAACGGAATGAACCTGAAGAAATACTTTTGAACAACAACCAAAACCACTGTTACTTTCACACAGCTTCAATCGCTCCGCCAGTTCGCTAAGACTATGAATCGATCGATCCTCGTTGCGCTCAAAACGCTCACTTGGCTAGCCTGCCTCTGGCCGCTCGGCCAACTGGTTTGGGGTGCCGTAACAAACAATCTCGGCGCCGACCCAACGGCCAAAATTACTCTTACCACCGGCTACACAACTCTGCTGCTGCTTATTCTCTCTCTTGCCGTCACTCCCGTTCGACGCCTCGTTCCGAAGCTTGCCTGGCTGGTCAAGTTCCGCCGTCTCCTGGGCCTCTTTGCCTTTTTCTATGCCACGATTCATTTAGCCACTTACATTGGGCTTTATGCGGGGTTCGACCTGAATACCATGGCGCACGACATCGCCAAGCGACGCTTTATCACCGTCGGAGTTGCCGCGTGGCTCCTGCTCGTGCCGCTGGCCGCAACTTCAACCAATTGGTCCATACGCAAATTGGGTGGCAAGCGCTGGCGTCTCCTGCACAAGCTTGTCTATGTAGCCGCCATCTGCGGAGTGATTCACTACTGGTGGCAGGTGAAGCCCGGTGTACTCACACCACTGAACATGACAGTAACGCTAGCCATCTTGCTGCTTGCGAGACCCGTGCTTGCCTGGGTAGAGCGGCGCAAGACGCGTGCCGCCGCAGCCTGATTTTCAGACCATGGGTTAATAATAGGTACCTGGAATTTCTAAAGCGTTGTCCCCTGGTTAGGATTTCGGCGCAGTCGCCAGCAGGGGTCTTGGCCTGCCTGAGGAAACAAAGAGACGGAACACGGCACGTCGCTCGAGCCGAGATAGTCGAACTCCTGCTTGTTGCCTTTGAGTGGGATCGTGACAAATCGGTTGACGGTGACTTTGGATTGGGGTGAGCCGCGCAGTTTGAATGCAGCCCAATCACCGGCGTAAACGGCCACAAAAGCCCCCACCATCACGACGACAACCCGTCGCAGCCAACGCAGCAACCATCGCCTCATGCGGATCCAGCCTTATGCCCCATTGACCCGTCAGGCGAAACCGGCGAAGAAGGATTGGGTGTAGTTTGAGTCCGATTCAAATTCACCGTGAAGACGTAAAAGCAATCCCTCCCTTCCTCTTTGGCGCGGTACAAGGCATCATCGGCATACTTCAGCAACGTCTCCGCATCAAGTCCCCCGGCTTCGGAGGTGCAAACTCCGACGCTGACCGAGACCGCGATTTCTCGCCCTGCAAACGGAATTGGGACCGCCAGCGATTGGACGATTTTTGCGGCGATTGCCTCCGCCATCTTCGGGTCTTCCAGATCGGAGAGGAGCACGACAAACTCGTCTCCGCCCATTCGAGCGACCGTGTCGCTCTTGCGCACCGCCTGCATGAGGCGCTCAGCGGTGACGCGCAAAACTTCATCGCCGCAATGATGGCCAAATGTGTCATTGATCGCTTTGAATTTGTCGAGATCGATCATGAGGAGGCCAAGGCCTCGCTTATGCCGTCTTGCGGCTTCGACCGCGGCCGTGAGCCGATCGTCGAGCAGCAGTCGTGTTGCCAGTCCGGTCAAGGAATCATGCAACGCCATGTGCCGAAACCGGCTTTCACTCTCGCGCAGCATCTCCGCCTGTTCCTTGACGCGCCTTTGCAGTACGATCACCCATGCAAGTACGCATAAGGCGGCCGCCAATGCAAACGCCAGCAACACGAGGATATGCCCCGGCGACCACCACGATGGGCCTTGGAGGACGACCACGTCCTGCGGTGAACGCACGAGTACCTTGAACGACTTGGTAACCGCGATTCCCTCCCGCACATGACTGCGCGCGTCAATCTGCAAAGAGCAGATTCCGGTAACTCGTAGCGTGCTTCCGACCTGCCATCGACTTACATGAGCTCCCAACAGATCTTTAGGAAGAACTGCGACGAAGACAGTGTTCCCGGAGGTCAGCATGAGGTTCATGTCGGAAGAGGCCATATCATCGCCAATCAGTTGGCCGTCTATCTGAATAAGATCGGAATCATGATTGCCTTGTAGTGCCTGAGCGACAGAGACGGGCGCAGCTTCGATTTGCGCGCCTTTTCCCGCGCTCTTCGCCTCGGCGTCCGTCAGGGCCGGTTCGTTGTCATTCGTCCCAGCGAATCCAATGATGTCGACAAGGTCGCCCAAGGCGAAACGCGTCACCTCGGCAGTCTGCACGCAGATTCCGCGACTCGCATCTTGAATGCAGAGCCACGAACCAGGCCATTGGAGAGTTACATTCCCGCGCACATGAACGCGATGAAAGGATGCGGAATACTCATCCCAATGCAGCAGTTTGTCGATGGGAGTGAGCCTCTGTTTGAAAGGATCGCCCGGCGCCTGCTCGATGATCTTTACCGCGGAAAGATTCGGCGCCATCAGGTGCACGCCAATCATCTGCGAGTCGCCGTTGATGGTGGGTGCGGCGTCGGCATGGATTTCAACTTTGGCATCCACCAGGTTTGAGTAAACCGCGCCGGCCTCCCTCGGCATCGTTACGCTGACGGTTCCATCGAACATGGAGAGTTGGAGCGTAACGCTGCGAGCAAGTTCGTAGACTGCATGAATTGTGCCCTCGACCTCAACCCACTGTGCGTCTTCGGCTCCAGTTTGCAGGTGCAAAAGACTCACCCTGGGAGGGCTTGGCGGCAGCGGAGCATGGCCGTTCACCGTGATGTGGGGATCGGTCACGACTGGGCCAAAACCTCCAATGCCGCTCACCCCGCGCACATCAATCACCGCCCCGGCTGAGAGTGGCCCAATCGAATTGGAAGCTGCCTTCACAAACACGCTGCCGGACGAATCGTGCATGAAAATAGCAGCGTATCCGGTCCCATAGTCCGGATCGAAGTAGGTGATTACTCCCTTGATATGGACTGGATACGCACGGGCCGCTTCGCCTGAGGTGAGGCTGTGCGCTTGACGTGCCGTGGTCAGGGTGGGCAGTTGGCCTTTCGGTCTATCTGCCGATGCATTGCTTGACTGGATAGTCCAACCGGAAAGAGCCACCAAAAGAATAAGTGATCTCGCGTGAAGAAGCGGAAGGCGCGCCAACAGGGAACAGATCTTTGCCGGCGCCCCAGCTTCAATCCAGGGTGCGGTCTCCTTTTGCCGACACTGCTCTGCTCTGCCTTCGACTGCAAATGAGGTCCCGGGTCTCAAGATTCGGGCCTTTCTTTATGAAGGGACTTTCCGCTCGTAGCCGCAAGCCTTGGAATTGTGATCGGCAACTTTGAAAGCGTCCTTAACACTACTTGCCATATTACTCTTTGATCTTCCGGGCAACAGTCAAGCTCTGTCAAAGCACAGACGCATGCAGGACATAAAAGACACTCATCCAGTGAGCTATGCGACCGGTGAACGAGCTTCATCGAGCACGACCAGATCCTGCGGCACGCAGCAAACCCGTGCAAGCCGAGCCTGATCCGCAAGCATGTGCTCGTCGCTGCTGAGCAGGCGCAGAACCGACGCAAGCAGAGAGGCCACGGACGGATCAGCAGGAGCGCGAACGCTGTAATGCATCCACTTTCCTTCGCGCCGCGCGGTTACAAGACCAGCCTTTCGCAGGTAGGCGAGATGGCGTGAGATCTTGGGCTGGCTCTGGGCGAGAATCGCAACAAAATGACAGACGCACACCTCGCGACCCACCATTAGATTGAGCAGGCGCAGGCGAGTGCGGTCGGCCAAAGCCGCAAAGAAAACGGGTAGTGCGAGATTTGTGGAACCGCCACGCATAGAATCATTATATATGCGTTGACAAATATGAACCTCCAATAATATATTCGCTAAAGCGAATGTGAGGCGCTCAAAATGGACACCAAAGTACTGGTTCAAGAAAAATATGGCGCGGCGGCGCGCGAGGTGCAAAAGACCGGCTCGGTAGCATGCGGCGATCCGGCCCTCCGCTGTTGCGACCCCGTCACAACTAACCTCTATCAGGAATCAGAAAAAAGTGGGCTACCGGCCAACGCCGTCTTGGCCTCGCTGGGATGCGGCAACCCGACAGCGCTTGCTCAACTCAAGCCCGGAGAGACAGTCCTGGACCTCGGTTCAGGCGGCGGCATCGATGTGCTGCTCTCGGCCAAGCGGGTGGGGCCCACGGGCAAAGCCTATGGCCTCGACATGACCGACGATATGCTGGCACTGGCGCGCGAGAATCAGCTTCAAGCCGGCATTGAAAACGTCGAGTTTCTAAAAGGCGAGATCGAAAAGATTCCGCTGCCCGACAACTCCGTCGACGTGATCATTTCAAACTGCGTGATTAATCTCTCTTCCGACAAAGACCGCGTCCTGCGCGAGGCCTTCCGGGTATTGAGGCCGGGAGGGCGCTTTGCTGTCTCCGACGTTGTGGTGCGAGGCGAGGTTCCTGACGAGGTGCGCCAGAGCATGTTGCTGTGGGTGGGTTGCATCTCCGGTGCCCTGGAAGAGCAGGAGTATAAGGCCAAACTGGAAGAGGCTGGATTCTGCTGCATCTCAATCGAGCCCACGCGCACGTACACGATTGAGGACGCGAGGCATTTTCTGAAAGAAGCGGGAATCGATGTCGATGCTGTCGCTCCGCAGATTGACGGCAAGTTTGTCAGCGCCTTTGTCCGGGCAGAGAAGCCGGGTGCTGCGTGCTGCGCGCCTGGCTGTTGCAGTTGAAGGATGAAGTGGGGTTGGGTTCGAGGTCTCCCGTCCTTTCACCACAAGCGAGCGAAAGGATGGGCACGATCAACAACTTTCCGAAGGAAAAGACAATGCCGAAGCCCTACAACATTCTCGTGCTGTGCACCGGCAACTCGGCGCGCAGCATCATCGGTGAAGCCCTCTTCAATACTATGGGCGCGGGACGGTTCAAGGCTTTCAGCGCCGGAAGCCATCCCGCAGGCAAGGTCAATCCCTTCGCTGTTGAGCAAGTTCAGCGGCTGGGTTATTCGACAGAGAACTTACGCAGTAAGAGTTGGGACGAATTCGCCGCTCCCGGTGCACCGGAACTCGATTTCGTGATCACGGTCTGCGACAAGGCGGCGGGTGAGATATGTCCTATCTGGCCAGGGAAGCCGGTGACGGCGCATTGGGGATTTCCTGACCCGGCGGCGGTCGACGGCACGGACGAAGCGAAACGAGCGGCGTTCATGCGGACAATGCATCAGATGAAGATTCGTGTGCAGTTCTTCCTCAGCCTTCCCTTCGAAACACTGGACCGAATGGTGATCGAAAAAAGCGTGCGCGACATCGGGCAGAAGCCGCTGTGACCGCACCGCTGTCCGCTATATCAAGCTTGAGAATCTTTCCCCATTCCTCCACCTGAGAATTGCACAATTCGGAGATGTAAAAATCCTGACTGAATTCGACACTCGTGACAAGGCGCTGGAAGGCGAGATCCTGGGACTCTCCATGTTAACCTGAGTTTTAAACCCCAGGGAGAATCCGTTTGGAACAGTCCGATCTCATTAAGGCGGTCTTCGAGTTCGTTATTCTCATTTTCTCGCTGTGCGTCCATGAGTGTTCGCATGCCTGGACGGCTTCGCGTCTGGGCGATCAGACGGCCCGCCTCGAAGGCCGCGTCACGCTGAACCCCATGTACCACGTGGACCCCATCGGTACCCTGCTCTTTCCCGCCATCGTGATCTTCGGACCGTTCATCGGGTTCAATATGTTTGGCGGGATGCTGGTGGGCTGGGCCAAACCGACTCCCGTCATCACGCGAAACTTTCAGAAAATCGTTCGCGACGATAATCTGACCACTCTGGCTGGTCCGGTCTCGAATCTGCTGCTGGTCCTGGTCGCTTTTATCGTTCTGCTCATCGATGCGAAGATGGTTCCGGACGGCCGCAATGTAGTCATTGGCTCGTTCTTTGCCGCTCTCAGCCCGGTTGTTGGCATTACCCCGCAGCCACTGGTTATGCTCTGCGCCCTGGTCATTCTGATCAACCTCATGCTTTGCATCTTCAACCTGCTCCCCATTCCGCCGCTCGACGGCAGCCGCCTGGTGCGCAATCTGCTACCCTACAACGCCGTCCAAACCTACGACCGGATTCCCTTCTGGGTTAGTTATCTATTGATGATCTTCGT
>CAYTJN010000019.1:0-34149 GCA_964438125.1 uncultured Occallatibacter sp. | reverse complement strand
AGGTGCGCAGGGTATTTTGCAAGTGGCTCAGCTTTTGAAAATATAGGAGGGGGGGGTGGGGGTACCCCTTTTTGGGCGGTACGGACGGGGCACATCCCGGACAAATTACTGACCCTGATTCAATGTAGCAGGATGCGCACAAATCATCTGCAAAAAGTTTTGTGCGATTGACTTGGGTCAGCGCGAAGGGGGCTGGGCGGCTGGTTGCTGAAGCGGTGGGGGCGCATTGAGCTCAAAAACCTCAATGGCTCCTTCATGGAGCACGGCGACACGACGGCTGGATGGCGAGATGGCCACGTTTCCGCCCGCATCGAGGGCCGGGCTGGCGGTCGTTTCCAGTGCCAGATTGCCGTCAGCCGCGTCGAGGACATCGACCACCTGACCTTTGACCTCTTCAGGATCGAGAGGGGAGCGGGCGTTGACAGGGTAGGGCAAAACGAGCGTCTCGCGCGCGAGCCGCAAGCCATTGGGTGCTCTCACCACTTGCGGCCAAACGGTCGTTGGCGCGCTTTGCGCCTCCCAAAGGTGTCGGCCGTCGGTCGTCATCGCGACCAGCTTGTCCTCACCGAGGGCGGTGCAGCCGGTGACGAGCACCTCCCGCTGCGAAAGGAATTCGAAGAGAGGAGAACAGGCTGAGTCGACCTGGCCGAGGATGGTGCTGCCGCCGCTGAAGTAATTCAAATTCAGGAGCCACGCTTTGCCCCTGGTGCGCAGGCTCTCAAGATAACCATCGGAATTGATGGGCAGGTGAACGGCGGTTCGGGTGCGGCTGACGAGCAAAACCTGCCCGGTATCCCGGCGCAGAATGCGCAGCGCCAGATCGGGCTCGCTGGCCGGCTTTTGCACGTCCGCCGGTGGATCGGGCGCAGCCGAGGCCGAAGCATCCAGGCCCAACGCAAGGGACTGCTCGCTGGTGGAATGGGCGGCTGGGGTGCCGAGGGAGAGGTTCTGGTCGGTCGGGTTCTGAGTGGCCGGCGCGGGGGGGTCGCTTGACTTGTGCGGCACCGGTTCGCTGGAGTTGGTTACGAGAAACTGTTGTGTGGGGTCCATCTCCACCCAGGACAGCGGCCCCGGAAAACGCAAATAGGGCTTCAGCTCGAGAGAGGCGTCGCCCGCCTCGAGATTGTTGCGGTCCCGCAGCAGGAAGTGACCGTCGTTGAGCATCCACAGATAGCGCGCCTGGTCGTGGACGGTCCATAGAGCCTCGGCTTCGATGGTTCCCGCGGGAAGTTTAAGAACCATGGCGCGAATCTGGCGCTCATCCCGTTCGCCGGCATTGCGCTCTTGAGCGTCGCGGTGAATCAGTCCGGGCACGCGAAAGGTGAACAGCAGCCGGTCCTCGTCCAGAAAGTCGAGAGACACAGCGCTTGTGAGCTGGCCGAGGTAGTAAGGTCCGGGCGCTGAAAAACCCATGGTTTCAACGGCAATCTTGAATGCCGGGGGCTGAGAGGGCTTGTCGGGAAGCCGGCCAGACAGCAGGCGCGGCCTCGCAGGGTGGCCTGGCTGCGGCGTACTCGTCCCATTTTTCTGTGCCAGCGCCAGCGGGTGCGCGCATAACGCGATCCCGGCCAAGGCCAGCGTCCAACAAGTCAAACTTGCCCCGAACAGCCGTTTTACCATCGCTCACCATTCTCGCCGATGCGGGCGGTTTTGGGCAGTGATATGGCTTAGCCGGTGGCTGTGCGAGAGTAAAGATGAATGGCAAGGAACTCTATCACGAGCGAGAAGACCGCAATTCTGGGTTATGGTGCCTGCTTTGCCGCCGCTTGCCTTTGGGGAACGGGCTTCTACTTTGGCAGGTTGGCGCTGAACGAGATGAGCGTCGAGTCCATGGTGCTCTACCGATTTCTTTTTGCGTCGCTGGGAATGCTTCCGGTGGTGCTCTTGCATTGGCGCCGCTTCAGGCTCACAGCCCGAGAGGCGCGGCTGCTTTTGATTTGCGCATTTTTCGGTATACCGGTCCAGTTTCTGCTTCAGTTTCATGGCCTGGCACGCACAACGGTGAGCCATGCGTCGCTGATGGTGGGCTCGATGCCGGTGATGCTGGCCGCCGCGGCTGCCTGGTTTGCTCCCAAGGGATCCAAAGAGGAGAGACTTGACCGGTTCGGCTGGCTGGCCGTTTGCGGCTCGACGGTGGGCGCGGCGCTCATCGTGCTGGGCGCGAGCCGGGGTCCGGCGGTGCGTGGGGAGCCGTCGCTTGCGGGTGACATGCTGGTGCTGGCTTCGCTGGTGATCGCGCTGGTGTGGATTCTGCTGAGCAAGAAACTGATGGAGACGCACAGTCCGCCGGTGGTGACGGCCTACACAATTCTTTCTGGCACGATCATGCTGGCCGTCTGGATCATGGGCCCAGTGGTTCTGAACCCGTGGCTGAAGAACAAAACCGCGCTGCCTGCATTTGCGCATGTGAGCCTGACTGCGTGGGTGGCTCTGGCGATCAGCGGCCTGCTGTGCACGGCGACCACGACGCTTTTATGGAATTGGGGGATTCATCATGTGCCGGCCTCGCGGGCGGGGATCTTTTTGAACCTTGAGCCGACGGTAGGCTCTCTGCTGGGAGTGAAGCTGCTCGGCGAACATCTTGGCCCGTACGCGTGGGTCGGCGGCGGCCTCATTCTGGCGGCGGCCGTGGCCCTGACCGCGCGCGGCCCGTATCCGGGGGCTTCGCTTGAGTCGGCGGTCATTCTGGAATAGAAAGATGGAGTTGTTTTTCGTCCTGCCGTAGAAAAATGTTTGACCAAACCTTCGTCACATGAGCTGGCCAGCCTGCGGTTAATATTCGACACCGCCTGACCGATAACTTCTGAAGCGATTCACGGAGGTTCATGTGGCCCTTTTAACCTGGAATCATGCCTGCACGGTGGGCGTGAGAGCCATGGACGATCAGCACGGCATTTTGATGGATACGATGAACGAGCTTCGCATTTCTGCAAGCCGCGGTTCCGGGAGGGAACAAATCAGCGAGATACTGGACCGGCTGATCGAGTTTACGCGCATGCACTTCTGGAGCGAGGAACAACTGCTGGAGCAGTATGCGTTTCCCGGCGTGGCACAGCATCGCGTCGAGCACCAGCGCATTCTGGCGCAGATTCTTCAATCCGCTCATCGAGTGCAACATGGAGAAAAGATGCAGATGCGCCCGCTGCTTTGCTTTCTGCGCGACTCGTATGCCGAACACATCGAGCATATGGATCGGGCGTATGGTCCGTGGCTGAATGAGCGGGGCGTGGACTGAGGGCGCTGGGACAGACCGGGAAATGATCGCGGAGCGTGGCTGAATGACCTCGGCGCTGGCTTGCGTGTGCGCTGGCTTAAACGATTGTGCTGATCCTTTCCCACGCTGAGCCGATCTTGCTCTTACCGGAGCGTTCTCCGGCGGGAGGTCGGTTATGGATTCGTTGCCAAGCGGCGACTTGAGCATGGGAGTGAGGCTCCTGGATTTCGATCATAGGATGCTCTTCGAGACGATCAGTGAAATTCATACGGCAGTGGGTAAAGATGATGATCGGCGCCGGATCGGCGTGCTGCTGCACAGGCTTGCGGGCTTCACTGTTACGCACTTTGAGTTGGAAGAAGAGATGATGGCGGCCACGCGGTATCCTGGTTTGGCGCGCCATCGCCGGGAACACAAACGCGTGATGAAGAAGATGAGAGAGCTCGTCTTGCAGCACAGCCGGCGGGGTCAACCCCTGGACCCCGCATCGCTCATCATGCTTTCGAAGGTGCACGCTACGCACGTGCAGGACGGCGATCTGCGCTATGGCCTTTGGCTGAATGAGACGGGCACCGACTAGCTCTCAAATAATAATTGCGATGAAGTCCAGACGGGCGGCGCCGGCTTGGGTTCCGAGGCCAGCTCATAGACGAGCCGCTCGAGCACCAGGCGCTTGTCGGGCGGGGAGGAGCGCAGCTCAAGGTCGGCCCGTGCGATGAGCCGCAAGGCACGCGTGATGTCGCGGCGGCTCTTGAAGCGGCGGGCCTGACGGATTAAATCGTCGGCGGCAAAGGGAGGCATGCGGAAACCCTGCCACAACGCCTGCCAGATGGCGCGCGAGTCACGCACATTTTTTTCGAGAATCACCAGCATCTGGCGGAAGGTGCGGGCCAGCATGTAGAGATGGCCGATGGCCGCATCTTCGCCTGCGTCGGAACTGTTCAGCAGGCCCTGCAAGAGCGCAAGGGCACGCACACGGTCGCGGGCTGTGATGGCGTCGGTCAGTTCATAAAGCGAGCGCTGCTTGGCGCTCAGCACCATGGTCTCGACGTCGCCGAGGGTGACGCGGCCTTTACCCAGGGTATAGAGCAGGAGCTTTTCGAGTTCCGAGGAGATCAGCATCATATCCGCGCCCAGCGCATCGGCCAGTTCGCGAGCCGCATCGGGTTCAACGCGGACACCCTGCTCCTGGGCGGCGGCCGCGATCCATCGCATGGCGTCGTCTTCGTTTACACGCGCCAACTCAACGATGCTGCAATGCTCGCCCAGCGTCTCGGTGAGGCGTTCGAAGCGGTTCTTGTCGTCCATCTCCATGCGCCGCGTGTCGCTGGGGATGTGCATGAAGTCGGCGATGAAGAGAATCAGCGCCTGCGGGTTGGGCGAGCGAAAATAGCGTGCCAGCGCGGCAAATTCGTCTTTCTTTGCGCCGCGTGTGTAAAGCTGCTTGAGGTTGCGAACAATAATCACCTGGAAGGGCGCCATCAGCGAGGGAGTCTGCGCGAGATCCAGGGCCTCAAAGATGGAAGTGCTGGATAGATCGAGATCCGAGAGGCAAAAATCTTTCAGATCCGGCGGGACAAAAGCTTTGAGGACGGCGGCGCGGCAGCGGTCGAGGAGAAAGGTCTCGTCGCCGGCCAGCACGTAGCCGGGCTTGAGCGGACCCTTGCCGGCGGCAGCGGCCTCGATCTCCGCGACAAAGCGGGCGGTCGCGGTGAAGCCTGCGCCCCAGCGCGCGGTGGTCATCGATCGAACTCTCTGCGATTGAATGTGTGGCTCATGCGCCTCCAGAATATCCTCCCCGCAGCGCCGATGCCAGCGCTATCTTCAGGCCGCCATGTGGCTGCTCAAAACCCTTCCAGCACATCGGCAACCAACTGTCGCGCAAACTCGCGCGAGAGCCGCTGGACAGCCGCAGGGTTCTCCTCAAAAAAGGTCGGCAGGTTGGTGGTGGACTGATACTGTTCGCGGAAAACGTAGTTCTTGTTTTCGTAAAGGATCTTGCCGTCACGATCGTTGAGGGTAACCGAAACCACCATGGTGATGAGGAAGCTTGAGGACTGTTGCGTCGAGGTGTTGTAGGTGAGCGGCGCGGTAACTTCCTTGAGAATCGTCCCGTGCAGGACGGCGTCTGCATCGGCGGTCCCATTCGGCGTCACGCGTAGCCGGGTGCGTGTGGCGAATTCGCGGATGACCGCCTGAGTCATCACTGACTCGGTGCGGTAGGTCTCGGTTCGCGTGGCAAACTCCGGCACAGCAAGCGAGTGAACGCCAGGCGGCAGATGTGTGGCCGCACCCAAGGTGTGATATCCGCAGCCAGAAAGACCGAGCAGTGCAGCCGCGACGGGAAGAAAGGCGAAGGAACGCATGACCCGATTTTACAGGCAACGATGCGTGGAACTCAGACCGAGGCAGTCACCAAGACTCCCAGCTTTACTGCTGAGAGTCTGAGCCCATCGGCGCGGTTCTTGAAGTAGATCTCGTTGAGGTCGTCAGAATTCAACTGCTCGATGCGATGAAAGCCGGCGCGGCATAGCTCCGATGCCATTGTCTCCGGAGTAAAGAAGAGCTGGAAAGGCTCGCCGGCTGCGGCTACTCGTCCTGCCAGCGCATCGAAGGCCGTGCGGCCCGCGGGGCCGAGCGTCTCGGGGGCAACCGCATAGTCAAAGCTCACGGCGCTGCCAGCGGGCATTTGCGCAATGGCGCCGAGCGTGGCGCGAAAGGCCGCGAGGGTGAGATAAGGAACCACACCGAGCCAGCCGAAGAAGGCCGGCGCACTGCTATTGAAACCCGCATCAGCCAATCCTGCGACCAGTGTGTTGTGCTCAAAATCAAGCGGGACAAATGTGACGTTGCCGGGAACCTCTATGGCGGCCTCGTCGAGCATCGTACGCTTCCACTGCTGCGTGGCGGGAAAGTCGACCTCGAAGACGCGCAGTTGTGGAAATGGATTGCGATAGGCAAAGGTATCGAGGCCTGCGCCGAGGACCACATATTGCTGAACACCCGTCGAGACAGCCTCTGCCAGCCGGTCCTCGACATAGCGGCTGCGCACGGCCATAAAGGAGCGGAAGTCGCGCGCGACCTTATGGCTGGCGCGTTCAAGATCGCGAGCGTAGGCGGAGCCGATCAACCGCACGGCGATCGGGTCGTCGAGAATGCGGGGGTGCTCCATCAATTGATGCGCTGCGCGGCGAATCGCTACGCGAAGGGCTGTCTTGCTGGCTTTGCCGGTCTCCATCCATTCGAGTTTAGACGACGCCATGCTCATCGCCCGCCGCGTAAGATAGCCCCATGAACTGGATTGGATGGGCACTGCTCTCGGCTGCCTTTGCCGCCGCCACAGCGCTTCTGGCCAAGGTGGGTGTGGCGCATGTGGACTCGAACCTGGCAATGGCTCTGCGGACCAGCGTGGTGGTGGTCTTTGCGTGGGGCATCGTCTTTGCGCTGGCCAGACCCGGCATCGGTGGATGGACGGAGATCCGCGCGCTGGATCGGCGCACATGCCTTTTTCTCGCGCTCTCGGGCTTGGCGACGGGTCTGTCATGGCTGTGTTATTTTCGCGCCTTGCAACTCGGCCCGGCATCGCGCGTAGCTCCGCTGGACAAGCTGAGCGTGCCACTGGTGATTGTTTTTGCTTGGCTGTTGCTGGGTGAGAAGCTCACTTTGCCGGCTATTGTCGGCGGGCTGCTGATCACCGCTGGAGCGGTGGTGATTGCGGTGGGGTGAGAGGCGCGGGAGGGGCGAGCTTGCCTATACTAAAATTGGGCGTTTCGAATGAGGCGCGCATTACCGGATTTGAACCCTTGAAGGCCACTCAGCTAAGGGAAATGCCGTGATCTGATGAGAAACTTGAAGAGCAAACCTCAGAGGCTGAAGCCCGGCGCTTTCTGGCTGAGCTTGCGGCACGACTAAAGTCGTGCCCTGACACAAAAACAGACCTCGCTATATGCGCCGCGCCGACAAAGCTGCGAAAGAGTACTTATGGACGCCGACTGCCAATCCGAGATTCGGGGAACTCGACCACAACGCATTGTGCTCACCGGTTTCATGGGGTCGGGCAAGACGACCGTTGGGCCGCTCGTCGCTGCTCGCCTTAGTTGGAAATTTCTGGATGTGGATGATGTGATTGAAGGCGAGTGCGGAACGACCATCGCTGAGATCTTCGCGCGTGACGGCGAGGTGGCCTTTCGAGAACGCGAGCGTGAGGCCATTGCGCGTCTCGCCCAGAGCGACGCACTGGTGCTGGCTTTGGGGGGCGGCGCGATTGAAGATCCAGCTACGCTGGCTCTGTTGCTGGGGACGCCCGGCACGCTGCTGGTCCATCTGGAGGTGGAGTTGGCGACGACCCTCACACGTTGCAGCGGCACCGAACAGGCGCGCCCTGTACTCGCCGATCAGGTCAATCTCGCCAGTCGCTATGAGCGCCGGTTGCCGCTCTATCGCATGGCGCATGTGTCGATCCAGGTCGATGCGCTGACGCCGGAACAGGTTGTTGAAGCGATTCTAAGTGAACGCCTCCGGGGCTAGAGCCGGCGCTAATTTTGCTGGCTATTGCGGGGGTTGAAACCCCCGCCTGCCTTCGCGCCGAATTCTTGCGCGCCGAATTCTTGCGCAGCTTTTGAAGCCTCGCCCTGACGGATTGAGGCTATGCCAAGGGTTTCCGCTGCATGTAGAGCCGCGCCCTGCCAAAGCAGGGAATGCGTCTAAGAACGAAGAACTCGACCACTGGCCACTGGCCGCTGATCACTGCAGAATCGGTATCCCGGCGATGCGCTGTTGCCATTCGGCTGGACCGGTCTGGTGCACGCTGGTTCCCTTGGAATCGACGGCGACTGTTACCGGCATATCGCGCACGTCGAATTCATAAATGGCTTCCATACCGAGGTCGGCAAATGCGATCACGCGCGCACCGTAGATTGCCTTTGAAACGAGATAGGCCGCGCCACCGACCGCCATCAGGTAGACAGCGCCGAATTCACGAATCGCATCGATCGCGGCGGGGCCGCGCTCGGCCTTGCCAACCATGCCGAGCAAGCCTGTCTCGGCCAACATCTGGCGTGTGAATTTATCCATGCGCGTGGCCGTGGTCGGCCCTGCTGGGCCCATCACCTCTTCGCGCACCGGATCGACCGGGCCGACGTAGTAGATGAAGCGGCCATGAAAGTCGACCGGCAGCTTTTCGCCGCGGTTGAGCATATCGGTGATGCGGATGTGCGCGGCATCGCGGCCCGTGAGCAGCTTGCCGCTCAGTAACAGCACCTCGCCCGGCTTCCAGGTGGCGGCCTCTTCGCGGGTCACAGTGTCGAGGTTCACGCGACGCGCGGCCGAGAGATCGTAGGTCAATTTCGGCCAGTTGTTCAGGTCTGGCGGATCAAGATAGACGGGGCCCGAGCCGTCCAGCACAAAGTGAGCGTGGCGCGTGGCGGCGCAGTTGGGAATCATTGCCACAGGCAAATTTGCGGCATGCGTTGGATAGTCGCGCACTTTGACATCAAGAACTGTCGTGAGCCCACCCAGCCCTTGCGCGCCGATGCCCAGGCGGTTGACCTTGTCGTATAACTCAAGGCGCAGTTCCTCGGCGCGATTGGCCGGGCCTCGCGCCTTGAGTTCCTGAATGTCGATAGGGTCCATCAGCGATTCCTTGGCGAGCAGCATGGCTTTTTCGGCGGTGCCTCCGATGCCGATGCCCAGCATTCCGGGGGGACACCAGCCGGCACCCATGGTCGGGACCGTTTTCAGCACCCAATCGACGACAGAATCGGAGGGGTTGAGCATGATGAACTTTGCTTTGGCCTCGGAGCCTCCACCCTTGGCCGCAACCGTTACATCGACCTTGTCGCCCTTGACCAGTTCAACCGTCACACAGGCCGGCGTGTTGTCTTTGGTGTTGCTCCGCTTGCCGGCCGGATCGGCCAGGATCGACGCGCGCAGCTTGTTATCGGGATCAAGATAAGCTCGGCGGACGCCCTCGTCGACTAAGGTCTGAAGATCTTTTTGCTCTTCGCCGGGGCCAGGTTCAAAGCGCACATCCATGCCGACTTTGAGGAAAGCGGTTACGATGCCTGTGTCCTGACAGATGGGCCGGTGGCCCTCGGCGCACATGCGGCTATTGATCAGGATCTGCGCTATGGCGTCTTTGGCGGCGTGAGATTGCTCGCGTTCGTAGGCCTTGGCAAGGCTGGTGATATAGTCCACCGGGTGGTAGTAGCTGATGAACTGCAACGCGCCCGCAACGCTCGATACAAAATCTTCCTGCCGGATGACGGTCATGGAGACTCCTCAATTTCAGACGTTATTAGGGTAACGGACAAATGGCAAGACTGGCTGCGCGAGGGGACATCGAGTGGATTGCGAACTCGACCGGCTCTTAGACCGCCGACCGCAGCTCCGTATGCACGAAGTCATCGCCTTTGAAGAGGACGGGTTCGCGCTTCTCACGGGCCAGGGCATAAGTGAAGCAGTCGCCAAAGTTGAGATTGGCGGAGTTGCCGCTGCCTTTGCCGTAGTCCCGGTAAGCCTGCCGCGCTATCTTCGCCTGATCCGCGGTGACCGGTTCGATGACGATGTCGAATCTCTCAATCAATTCGTCGAATTCGCAGCTCAAAATCGGGTTCCTCCACGCGTCTACCACGATTGAGCTCTCCAGATAGTTTGCTGCTGTGATGAGTGAAGATTCCGCGGAGTCCAGCGCCTTCGAAAGGGCCTGCCAACCAGGCTCGTGCTTGAGAATTGCAATCAGCGCCGATGAATCTACGATCATTTTGGCAACCCCGTTTCGTCATCATAAAGCTCGTCGAACAACTGCTTGGTCGTCCGACCGTCATTCATCAGCGGTGCGGTAATGGCCGTGATTCGTTCGAGCCATTCCAGGCGACTCTCGCTCCTGGCTGCCTTCTCTCGCTCCAGCTTTTCCTGAACGGCTTGGGAGATTGCGACAACGAGGCTGACCCCTTTGAGGGCAGCCAATTCCCGCACCATGCGGTTAGTTTCCTCGTTTTTAATGTTCAAGGCCACGGGAATCCACCTTTCCACCCTTATGTTCCACCATTCTACCAAAATTGCCGCTCTAAGTCTAAGAAGAAAGTGCCCTCCTGTGCGGTAAAAACGTCATCCCCATGCCCTAAGCTAGAAATATGACCCACTCTAAAGCGCAAACGGCGGGAACACCGGACGATCTCTACGATTTACTGGTGGTGGGAGCAGGACCGACGGGTCTGGCATGCGCCATTGAGGCCCAGAAAGCCGGTCTGCGCCCGGTGATCGTGGAGAAGGGCTGTGTCTGCAATTCGCTGTTTCACTATCCGTCGCACATGACCTTTTTCACCACGCCGGAGTTGCTGGAGATCGGCGGCATTCCCTTTCCGAGCACGAATATGAAGCCTAATCGCAACGAGGCGCTTCAGTATTACCGGCACGTGGCGGCGTACTACAAGCTGGAGATCCGCCAATATCATAGGGTGGAGGGAATCGAGGGTTCCGAGGGCGCGTTCGCGGTGCGGATTATGGACCGCTTTGGCCGCGGGGGCATGATCCGGTCGCGCAGGCTGGCGATTGCGACGGGTTATTACGATCTGCCTAATTACTTGAACATCCCAGGCGAGAGCCTGAGCAAGGTGCATCACTACTACTTCGATCCACACCCTTACTTCGGAACGGACGTGGTGGTGATCGGCGGCAAGAACTCGGCGGCTATTGCGGCTCTTGAACTCTATCGGAGCGGGGCGCGCGTGACGCTGGTGTATCGCGGGCCGGAGATTGCGGCGCACGTGAAGTACTGGATCAAGCCGGACATCGACAATCGCATCAAGGGCCATGAAATCAAGGCGTACTTCAACTCCCAGGTGGTTGAAATTGACCAGGACACGGTGGACATCTTAACGCCGCAGGGCCGCGTGACAGTGAAAAACGATTTTGTCTTCGCGATGACCGGATACCACCCCGATTTCGAGTTTCTGGAAGCTTTGGGTGTTCGCTTTGAGGGCGAGGACCGATTGCCGGTCTGCAACCCGGAGACCCTGGAGAGCAACGTCCCCGGCATTTACCTGGCGGGAGTGATCGTGGCCGGCTCACGCACCAATGAAATCTTCATTGAGAATGGCCGCTTTCATGGTTTGCAGATCGCTCTGGACATTGCAGCCAAGAATCGAGTTTGAGTATTGGACGCCGGGGGGATCGGGCGGCTAGCGGGTTGGCGTGTGTGGCATGCAGTGAATTCTTGATGGCATCGGAGCCGCATACGAGCGGGTCACGTGCAGCCGGTCCATTACGATGTAGCGGGTACGCAGGCCGTCCACAATTGCGGGCAGATTTGCGGGCAGGCGATTGCGGTCCACGTAGATGACCAGCGCCGGGTCGCGCGGGTTGTCCAGGCTCTGGCCGACGCCTACGCCAAAGAAGGCTGGATTCTCCTGTAACAGGCTGGCGGATGCCTGGTTCTTGATCGCGATGGCTTGCGCGAGCGCAGCGGACGGCACGGAGGCAGAGGCTGCTTCAGGAGTTTGAGGCGCAGAGCCGTAAACGACTGCCCGTGCCGTAGTGGGGATTACGACCGTGCGGACGCCGTCCAAGTTGGCCGGGACGTTGACCGCTCTATTCTCATCGGTGTAGAGGATGACGGCCGCTTCGCCGGGATGGTCGCTGCTCTTCCCGGTGGCCACGCCGAGAATGCCGGTCGAGGAGTTCACGAGCATGCGGGCCTGGCCGAGTCCCTGCTGAGCGCGCTGGTACTCCGCATCGTTCAGCGGAAGATTTTGCGCCGCCGGAACTGTGTTGTCGCCGTAGCTCAGGCAACTGACGGCGTGGTCGGCCGTGCCTACAAAGGAATAACCTCCGCCGCCCAACTGCGCGCTGAGTTCATTGAGAACGTCAGGAGCCGGGTTGGCGACGCCCTGGCTGACCCCTGAGAGATCTGTGCCGCCGGCAAAGTAAAGGCCGACCGGCTCGGCGTTTGCCGCATCGACGATCAGCGCGCCGGAGTCACCCGCGTCGCTGAACTGGTTGCCGCTCAATCCAAGTTGATGGGCGAAGGTCTTGGTCAGGTAGGGCCGGGTCTCTGCGCAGTCGAGGTAATAGTCGACTCGGACATCGAGGTCGAGGGCGGAGACGGCTCCGCAAGTCAAGCCGGTGGTGCGGCCACTTTTTGCCACTTTCAGAGCGAGGCTTCCCGTTTCACCCTTGCCGCCCGTCGAAGAGATGCCGGGAGGCGCGGCGGCCAATGTGCCATCGGCCTGCTTGCCGCCCAACTCCAGAATCTTGCCGGAAGAGTCCACGGCGCGCGAGGTCAATTGAGCGATCGCGGCGTCCGCATTGGTGAGCCTCGAACGGAGCGGCAACCAGCCGGTCAGTGAGGCCACGGGCTGCATGCTGGCGCTGTCTCCCAAGGGTGAACAGTTGTTATCGATCAGGCCCGGCTGGACGATGGCGTCGCCCACGACGGCGTGGTCGCTGCGCGCGAGGACGTGGTTGTTGCTGAGCAGGTACGGGCGCTTGGATGCGTCCTCGACAAGCGCGCCGAGTGTGCCGCTGCAACAGTCCACGATCTGCTCGCCGCGGGTGTCGTAGTCGGCATTGTTGCCGCCCGAGCTGCCAAGCGCAACCGAGGCCTGGAACTGAGCCTGATGCGTGGCGGGATTGCTCGACACTCCGGCCGAGTTCACCAGCACGACAGAGGCGGCCTTGGAACCGGCCGAGGCCCCGCCCACCGTAGCTACAACATACGCGGGGCTGGTAGCTTGCACCGAGGTTGGCGCCGTGTAGGTGACCGTGCACGTGGTGAAGTTGTGGCTGCCGCGCTGGCAATTGGGGGCGCCAAGCGAGCCTTGGCCCGCTCCTTCGCCGGTCGGCGAGTTTGCCAGCTTGAAGTTGATGCCGGTTGAGCCGCCGGCCTCGGCTAGAAAGCCGGTGACGGTGAGGCTTCCATTGGCTCCGAGAGCCGCGTTTTCCGGGGTGAGCGGCTGGAGGAATCCTGGCGTTACCGTCAAGACGGAGCTTGCTCGCTGGCTGGGGTTCGACTCGAGCGTCGCGGTCACCACGACCTCGGCGCGATCAGCGGTGAGGTAACTGGGCGGCGTGTATTGGCCGGTCGCATTGATGATGCCCGGCCCGCTTACCGCGTCCCCGCCCGAGACCGACCAGATGACGTCTGCCTCGCCGCCGTCAGCCGTTGGGGCCGCAAATTGATGAACTGCCGTGCCCTGCGCACTCGTAGCATTGCAGCCGGTGCAATTGGTATCGATAGAGCCGGAGCCGGGGGTGACGACAAAGGCGGAAGTTCCTGATTTTGCAGCGACCAATCCACCGCCGCACCCGGCCGCCAGCAGCAGAGCCGGGGCAAGGAACAGCGACAGTTTTCTGAGATTGAGCCGATCGCCGATCACTGCATTAGTATAGGCCGGTTGCGGAATCTCCGCACGCGGGGGAAGAGCAGGCAGAATACTTGGTCAACCCACCTTGGGAATGATCCCGAAAAGGTGGTAGTTTATAAACTACTCTGCTCGCAATGATCGAACTCAAGCAGACCGGCACCTTTCGCAGATGGCGTAATCGGCTCAAGGATCAGCGGATACGCGCTCTAATCGCTTCCCGACTTGATCGTCTGGCATTTGGAAACGCGTGAGATGTGAGGCCTGTCGGGCAGGGAATCAGCGAACTGCGAATCGATCATGGGCCGGGCTATCGCGTCTATTTCATGAGGCGCGGAGACACCATTATCATTTTGCTGTGCGGCGGCGACAAGAGCAGTCAGGCGAAAGACATTCAAACTGCGAAGCGACTGGCTGGAGATTGGAGAGAAGAACATGCCTAGGCAAAGTATTCGCGAGAAATTGACAATCTACGATCCCGCGGAGGATCTGGGTACGGACGAAGCCATTGCCGTTTTCATGGCGGAGGCATTTCAGACCAATGATGCGGGCTACATCGCGCACGCGCTCGGTGTGGTGGCCCGCGCCAAGGGAGTGGCCCAGATTGCAGGGCAGACCGGATTGTCACGCGAACAGCTCTATCGCTCTTTCAGTGAAAAAGGAAATCCTACGCTGAAGACAACTCTTGCCGTCATGAATGCCTTGGGTGTGCAATTGACTGCAAAGATTCCTACCGCAGCCTGACGAGAAAGACTGCGAAACACGGTCGCCTGCACTTGCAACGCGGAAGGTGGGGTAAGTCACCGCGCTGTTCCGCGATAACCCGAGACCCGGCCTACGACTGCACCCTTCCCAGAAAACCTTTGAGACCCCAGCGGCCGAGGGCGGCGGTGAAGAAGAGAAGGGCCGCCAGAATGGCCAGCCAGGGCATGTGGCCGATGCTGGGTGTTACAGCGGCACGCAGTCCTTCGCTCATGTAGACGATGGGGTTGAAGAGTACGCCGTACTTGACCCAGGGGATCTTGTCGAGCCATGCCCAGGGGTAATAGACACATCCCAGGAAAGTGATGGGCACGACGATGATGGAGAAGACCAGGCCGATCTGCTTAGGGTTCACCGTCGAGCCGATGACCAAGCCCAGCGATCCGGCAAGCAAGCTTGCCAGCAAGAGCACCAGCGCAAAGAGAAACCAGCTTGCAATGTGAGCCACGACAGGCTTGGCGGGAATGTAATAGGCCATGGGTATGACCATCAAAGCCGCGATGATGCTCTGCATGGCGCTGAAACACACTTTCTCAAGAGCCACGGCCCACAGCGGCAGCGGGCACATGACACGGTCGTCGATTTCACGCGTGATGCCGAATTCGCTTGAAAGCGGCAGGGCGACGGCGGCGATTCCAGAGAACATGATGGCGACGGCCATCAGGCCGGGGAGCAGGATGGTGCCGAAGTCCACAGGAGGCCCGGAAGCGCCAGCGACAGCCATCGGATTACCGGTCGCCATGCGGGGCAGGATGAAGGTAAAGACAAAAAGAAACAAGAGCGGTTGCATGCCGACGCGAAGGAGAAAGGGGACAAACTCCCGCGTCAGGACGCGCAGATCGCGCAGTAAAAGCCCTAGAAAGGATTTGACGAAGATGCCGGGAGCGAGCGGGTCCTGGTGGGCGGGGCTGGCTTCAGGGACATCCGTCTTCACAATCGGGAGCCGCGACGCCGGGGCCGGATCAGCGGTTACCAGATTAGCGGACTTGCGAGCGTGCAAATCCTTGGTCAGTACTTCCAGATCATGCAGGAAAAGCTCCCGGATGTCTTTCGCGAATTGCTCCAACCGGCGGTACATCGCCAGGAAGGAGACCAACGCCCAATTCTCAGCACTCTGTACCGTATCTCTTGTTTGCGAGTTATTCACGCAGGTCCCTCCCCGTGAGTCGAATGAAGACGGTCTCGAGGCTCGGCTCGGTGATTGTAAGATCGCGCAAACCGTGGCTGGCCGCTTGTTGCACTAGGTCGGGCAGCAGGCCGTTCGAATTGGAGGCAAGCACCCGCAACCCTTCCGGAGTGACTTCGGCTGTGGTTACATCCGGGCGGGTCTTGAAGGCAGAGACGAGCGACTCCAACCCATCTCTTGATTTCAATTTGAGATCAAAGATGGTGTCCGCGGCGAAGATCGACTTGAGTTTCTGCGGTGATCCCAGGGCAAGAACGCGGCCATGGTCGATAATCGCCAGGCGGTCGGAGAGCGAGTCGGCCTCCTCCATATAGTGAGTGGTCAGCAGCACGGTGATGCCTTCCTTGTGCAACCCTTCGACCGCCGCCCACATGGCCATGCGGCTCTGCGGGTCCAGACCGGCGCTCGGCTCGTCCAGGAACAACACCGTCGGCCGGTGAGCGATGGCGCGGGCGATCTGCACCCGCTGCGCCAGGCCTCCAGAAAGCTGCGCCGGATAGACGTCTTTACGTTCGGTGAGCATGAATTGGGTCAGCAGTTCAAGAGATCGGGCTTTGGCGTGACTGTGGCTGAAGCCGAAGTAGCGGCAGTGGAAGTAGAGATTTTCGTAGACAGACAAAGAGCGATCGAGCGTGTTGAATTGCGGAACCACTCCGATATGCCGCCGCGCATGAGCCGGATACTGGACCACGTCGATGCCCGCGATGCGAACCTGGCCGCTCGTAGGCAGCGCGCGGGTGGTGGCGATCGAAATAGTGGTGGTCTTGCCGGCTCCGTTGGGACCGAGGAGGCCGAAGATTTCTCCTTGTTTCAGCTCCAGATCGATTCCATCCACAGCCACCACGCGCAGCTTCGATTCGTATATCTTTGTTAGGTTTTCAATTTCGACGATCAAGGTCTTCACTCAATCCGGGGGAGGGGCATCCATGTACCTCAGGGTATCTCACGGGGGCGGCGAAACCGAAAAATCAATCCAAGGCTCCCAAACCTTTGACCGGCTGACTCACACCACCGTCACCACGAGCTTGCCGAAGTGGCTGGCTGATTCCATGCGGGCAAGAACATCGCGAGCCTGGGACCATGGGAAGCTCTCGTAGATTGGACGCAGACCGGCCAGTGCGATGGCTTTGTTCATTTGCTCGAAATCTCTGCGTGATCCGACGTAGATGCCCTGGATACGGGCCTGTTTGTGGAGGATGACGGGCATGGGCAGGGGTTCCGCAGAGCCGGTCAGCACCCCGATTTGCGCGATCACGCCGCCCATGCGAAGGGCTTTGAGCGAACGGGTCAGCGTGCCGAGGCCGCCGACTTCGACTACCATGTCTGCTCCCTCGCCGTTGGTTTGGTCGAGCACCCAGCGATCCCAGTCGGGATTCTCGCGGTAGTTGAGGCTCTCGGTAAGGCCCAGCGAACGGGCCCGGGCTAGCTTGTCTTCTGAACTGGAGATGCCGAGCACGCGCGCGCCCATCAGCCTGGCAAATTGAAGGGCGAAGATGGACACGCCGCCGGTGCCCAGGATCAGGACGGTCGCTCCAGGTTTCAGATTGCCGGCGGCCAAGGCATTCCAGGCGGTGACGGCGGCGCAGGGCAGGGTGGCGGCCTCTTCAAAGCTCAGGTGTGAGGGGATGCGGACGAGTCCCGTTTCTTTGAGGACTACGTACTCGGCCAACATGCCGTCGATGTCGCCGCCCAGAGCGCCTGTGGTTTTCGCAGGGGTCGATGGGCCGTCGAGCCAGTTCTGCATGAAGATGCCGGCCACGCGGTCTCCGGGCTTCCACTGAGATACGCCATCGCCGACGGCTGAGACGACGCCGGCACCGTCGGAGCAAGGGATGCGCGGCAGCTTCAATTTGGGGTTGTAGAGGCCATTGACCATCAGCAGATCGCGATAGTTGAAGGAAATTGCGTGAACACGAACCGAGACTTCACCGGGTGCGGGTTGAGGGTCGGGGCGCTCGACAAACTCAAGGGACTCAACACCGAAGGATGGAATCTGACCGACGCGCATGGGAGGACCTCCTTTACATCAAGGGTAACCGTTTTTCATTTTGCGGGACGCAACGGAAGCCGTATCTCGTAGAATGAAGCTAGTTCTCCCGGTTCAAAAAATTAAATCCGCGAGAATGGTGTATCTGGAGGAACGAATGGCAACTGTCTTGCAGCAACCGGAGGTCACCCACGGCCATGGTTTTGTAAGCGAGGAAGCCAAGCGCCGGGCCGAACAAGCGCGCACTGAGCGAGCGCGCAAAAGGCAGGCGCTCACTTTGCAGCGAGAGAACATCCTGTCGCAAAGGACTTCTCATCCCGCACGACGCGCCGCTCTGGAAGCCGCCCTGGCACAGATTGAAGGGCAGCTTGAAGCAATGGAGTAAATAGAAATGGCCCGCAGAGCGCGGGCTTTTTTATTGGCTATGATACCGGCCCTGTCGCCAGCCAGGTCTTTCTGTGTTGGCACTTCTTATGTCGGAAATCATTGTGCTAGGACTTTCTGTGAAAGAGCAGGGAGTTGGCCTGTTGCACGGGAGTCAGCAGCACACGCGCGATATTCACATGCTCGGGCCGGCTCGCGGCCCAGACAATCACTTCGGCTACATCCTCCGCGGTGAGCGGCTTGATGCCCTTGTACACGTTCCCGGCACGCTTGCGGTCGCCGTGGAAGCGGACGGTGCTGAACTCGGTCTCGACCATGCCGGGGTCTACAGTCGTCACGCGGATGGGTGTTCCTAGGACGTCCTGGCGCAGGCCGTCATTCATCGCATGCTCGGCGGCCTTTGTGGCGCAGTAGACGGCTCCGCCGGGGTAGGTGATTTCGCCTGCGGTTGAACCCAGATTGACCACGTGGCCGCGGCCCCGCTCGACCATTCCGGGAACGACGGCGCGAGTTACGTAGAGCAGGCCTTTTACGTTGGTGTCGATCATCTCTTCCCAGTCGTCAATGTTGCCTTCGTAGAGCTTGTCGAGTCCGCGGCTCAGGCCGGCATTGTTGACTAGAATGTCGATGGCCGCCCACTCGGAAGGCAGAGTGCTGACGGCCTGCTGAACGGCGTCGCGATGGCGCACATCGAGGCTGATCGTGTGCACTGCCTCGGCTCCGCGTGCTTGTGCGGCGAGGGCTACGTGTGCGAGTTTGTCCGCGCGGCGGGCGGCGAGCAATAGGCGGGCTCCCTCGGCGGCGAAGGCGAGAGCGGTGGCCGCACCGATGCCGGATGAGGCCCCGGTGATGAAGACGATTTTTCCTTTGAGACTCATGGATCTATCTTAACCAGAGACGACGCGGCCCCCAAAAAAGCATTTCATGCCGAATATGCAACTGAGCCGTCTAAACTCCAGACAATGCCGCCAGGAGATCAGGGAGGACGATGAGGCAGCACCTCAGCTTGCCTGTGATGGTTGTCGCACTGTTGGCCGGCACGGCGGTTCACGCCCAGCAGCCTGCGGCCGGCGAGCGTGGCTCCGTCTTTACCAGTGAAACGACGGAGGTGCTTGTGCCGGCGCTGGTGAGAGACGCGGCCGGCAAAGTTGTTTACACGCTCCAGGCTGAAGACTTCGTACTGACCGACGATGGCGTGCCGCAAAGACTCAAGCTGCAGCGAGAGACGGGGAATGAGCCGCTGGCGCTGGTCATCGTCATCGAAGTCGGCGGCGCGGGGGCGCGTCAGTTCCAGAAGAACGAACGGCTGGTGCCGCCGCTGGCGCCGATGCTGCCGAGCCTGTTTGGGAGCGTCAACCATCGAGTTGCAGTGGTCACGTTCGATAGCAGCCCGACCCTGATTCAGAACTTCACCTCTGACCTCGACCAGGCGCAGGCGACGCTGCGCGGCCTCTCGGCGGGATGTTCGCGGCAGAATCATTACGACAGCTGCAACGGACCGAATCCCTCGCACGATGAGCCGATGGGCGACAATGGCGCGGCGATCCTGGACAGCCTGGAGTTCGCTGTGAACATATTGCATGCCCAGCCTGCGGGCTATCGCCGGGCGATTTTGCTGGTGAGCGAGACGGCAGATCGCGGCAGCGAGACGACGATGGAGCAGGCGGTGCGGGCCATCACCGACACCAATACGACCATTTACGCGATCGGCTTTTCAACCGCGAAGTCAGAGACGGTGAACTATGCGCGTCGCCAACTGCCGATGAGTGGCGGAGGCCAGGGGCTTGAGAATCCCCGTCCCAATCCGCCTCATGGCTGCATGGGAAAAGAGCCCAACCCCAGACCGGATGACCCGACCAACAAATGGTCGCAGTTCTATGATTGCGTGGCGCAACTTGTGCCGCCGCTGACCTTTGCAAAGATGGCAACGATTGCGACGGCCGACAGCCTGCTCAAGAATGTTCCTGCGACGGTGGTGCGGCTGACTGGAGGCGAGTACTTCAAACTGGGTAGCGAGCGGAGTCTTGAACAGGACCTGACGGCGATCGGAAACCATCTGCCGAACCGGTACATTTTGAGCTTTCAGCCACAGGCGCCGCATCCAGGACTGCACGTGCTGACGCTCAAACTGCCTGACTACGAAGGGCTTGAAGTGACGGCGCGGACCAGTTATTGGGCCGAGCCGGGGACTGCATCCCAATTCAACAAGCGCTGAAGATACACCTCTTCCGCATCAGGTCTATAATCCAAGACAAATCTCTAACCAGACCGCTGCGTGTTTTGCAGGTTCCAATCATTGGATTTCCATCAAGTCCCCCTCGGATGACACCGATACCACAGTGAGGGGATGCAGGAGTTCTCTCTCGGAATCTTAGTCAGGATACGTGTGAATATTTGGTCGGTTGAGCGGTTCAATGGAGATTGTGCCTCTTGCGGCAGGGCTTTGCTACGCCCCCGCGCGCGGCGGGCGCTGACTTTGATGGCGGCTGCGGTGATGTTGGCCGCGATGGCCCCTCGGATATGGGCTCAAGGCTCAGAGGCCGGTGCGCCTGCTTCCGGTCGGAGTTGTGGATCTCCCACCCTTTCCGCAGAAAAAAACGGAAAGGATGGGGCGCCCGGCACTGATTCCAGGCTTACAGAACTCCGTAGCGCAGGTCCTTCGACTTCGCCCTGCTCCGCTCAAGATGACAGAGTGAAGTTAGCGCGGCAGGGGACGCGGCCTCCGCGGGTGATCGAGGCGCAGCGGTTTCTGGCGCGGCGCGGTTGGACGCCTGGCGCGACCCAGGATCGGACGCGGCCCGGAGTTACACGCCGGAGCACGAAGTCCCCCGCAGACAAGACTCAAACGAAAAAGATTGAGGCAGAAGCCCAGGCGCAGGCAAGCGTCCAATGGCAGCCTTTGGGTCCGGTTGCAGTCCAGTCGCAGAATTTTGGCCTGGTCACGGGCCGAGTCTCCGCGCTGGCTTTGGATCCGTCGGACACGACCGGCAACACGCTCTATGCGGGCACCACTGGGGGTGGGGTCTGGCGTTCGCAGAATGCGAATACCATCGACGCCAGCAACGTCAGCTTTATCCCTCTCACCGATAATTTGCCGGCTTTGAACAACGTTACGGAGGCTTCGATCAGCATTGGGGCGCTGACCGTGCAGCCGGGCGGGACGGGAGTGATTCTGGCCGGAACGGGTGATCCGAATGATGCACTTGATTCTTACTATGGCGCGGGAATCCTGCGATCTACGGATGGGGGAGGCAGTTGGAGCCTGATCACGACTACATCGGACCCGCTTTTCACTTTCAGCTTTGTTGGGGAGGGCTTTGCAGGCTTCGCGTGGAGCACGGTGAACACGCAACTGGTGGTGGCCGCGGTTTCGCAGGCGTTGGAAGGAACGCTGGTGAACGCGGTGGCCTCCGGGGCCAGCTCCGAGGGGCTCTACTACTCCACCGACGGCGGAGCAAGTTGGTCGCTGGCGACGATCACCGACGGTCCTGGAGCAGAGATCCAAGCGCCAAATCTCCCGATTGCGGGATCTGACGGGAATGCGGCCACCTCGGTGGTATGGAACCCGGTGCGGCAACTGTTTATTGCGGCGGTGCGCTTTCACGGGTATTACCAGTCGCCGGACGGCGTCACCTGGACGCGGATGGAGGGACAGCCCGGCACTGGCTTGCTGGCGAGCTCACAACTCTGTCCGGCGAACACGGACTTGGTGGAGTTGACGGGCTGCCCGATTTTTCGCGGGACGCTGGCGGTGAATCCCCAGACTGGCGATACCTTTGCCTGGACGGTGGACATCGACAATCAGGACCAGGGAATCTGGCAGGATGTGTGCGCGGCCAGCGCGGGCGTCTGCGCCAGCCCGACCGTTTGGACAGCTTTAGAGACCCAGCATTGGGACACGACGGCACTTGAGACGAATACGATCCAGGGGCCTGCGACGATTGAGAATGGTGACTATAACCTGGCGCTGGCTGCGGTTCCCGGCGGAATTGGAGCGCAATACGGCACCATCTTGCTGGCCGGGGACAACGACTTGTGGAAGGACCCGTGTCCCTACTCACAGGGGTGTGCGTGGCGTAATACGACGAATTCAACGGTCGGATTCTGTGCGCAAGTGGGCGAGTACCAGCACGCGCTGGCGTGGAATGCGACGAATCCTCTGGAGATATTGGTTGGCAACGACAGCGGTTTGTGGCGCTCGACCGATGGAATTGCCGAGAAGGGTGATGTGTGTTCGCAGAGCGATGCAACTCACTTCCAGAATCTGAATGGGAGCCTGGGTTCTCTGGCCGAGGTGGTTGCAATTCCGCAGGTGGGCTCGACGCCCTATACGATGATGGCGGGGCTGGGGGCGAATGGAACCGCGGGCGTGAAGGGCACATCGGGACCGACGACGGATTGGCCGGAGATCTTGAGCGGCGAGGGCGGGCCGGTGCAGATCGACCCGGTCCACGACAATAATTGGTACGTGAATAACCAGGCGGGAGTTTCGATTTATCTGTGTACGAAAGAGAGCCTTTGCGCGCAAGCGGACTTCGGCACCTCCCCAGTGGTCAGCCAGGCGGATGTGGATAACGATGGGCTGACGATGGCCGAGCCTGCGACCTTTCTGGTGGACCCACTCGATCCTACGCAGTTGCTGATCGGGACCTGCCGGGTGTGGCGCGGGGGAACGAACGGCGTGGGATGGACGAGCGCGAATGCGATCAGTCCGATGCTCGATGGAGGACAAAATCCATCTTGCCAAGGCAACGCGCTGATCCGCTCGATGGCCGTGCTGGCGTTGTCCCCGAGCAGCGAAGTGATTTATGTGGGCATGGACCGCTCGTTGTATTTAGGCGCGCTGGCCGGCCATGTTTTGTCGGCGGTTGTCAATCCGATGAGCGGGGTAGCTCCCGTGTGGACGGATCTGACGTTCGGTTCGGTCACGAACGACACGAACGGGATGAACCGCTACGGATACGACATCTCGAGCATCTTCATCGACCCGCATGACAGCACGGGAAAGACTGTTTACATGACAGTCGCGGGGATTCGGAACGAGTCAGAGCAGGTGGAAGCGGTTTACGGCACGACCGATGGGGGGGCGGACTGGACTGTGCTGACTTCCAACCTGATCGAGACTCCGGCCAACAGCATTGTTGTTGATCCGAAAGACCCGAACACGGCTTATCTCGCCACGGATGCCGGTGTCTATTCGACACAACAGCTATCAAGTTGTAACAAACCAAATCCAGGATGCTGGTCACCCTACGGCAGCGGACTGCCTCAGGCGCCGGTGGTTGCGCTCAGCGCGGCTCCGGCAACTGCTAGCGTTCAAGATCTTGTGGCTGCCACGTATGGTCGAGGTCTCTGGATCGCTCCGCTGCTGGGAGCCGGGAGCGGCTGCTCGGGTTCGGTTACAGACAACCTCTCGACGAACTCGCTCACATTTCCCGGCACAACAGTGGTTGGGCAGCTCTCGACCGCGCAGACCGTGACGCTGACCAACAGCGGCTGCGCGGATCTGACGGACATAACGCTCTCGGTGAGCGGGCCCTTCCAGCAGACCAACAATTGCACCTCTACGCTTGGCGCGAATTCGACCTGCACGATCAGCGTGCAATTCGCTCCCACGGCAGGGACACCTCAGAGCGGCACGCTCAGCGTCGGAGACATCACGCGCTTGCAGCCGCAGACGGTGGCGTTGAGCGGGACGGGAATCGCTGCCGCGGTGATCGGTGTGAGCCCGGCCAGCCTGACATTTTTGAATCAGCAGGTGGGCGTGGCCAGCGCGCCTCAGACGCTGATTGTGACCAATACGGGCGGATCGCCGATGACCGGCGTGGGGTTCACGATCAGTCCAGTGTTTCCTTCAACCGAGAATGATTTTTCGTGCGGTCCTAATGCGTGCAACGCAACCAGTTGTGACACGCTCGCTCCCGGTGCGAATTGCACGGTGCAGGTTATTTTCACCCCATCGGTGGCGGGCGGGGAATCGGCATCCTTGGCAGTTACATCGTCTTCGGGTGTCGCTCCAGTCAAGGTGCCGCTTTCTGGCACGGCGCAAAATGCTGCTGGGATCAACGTAAATCCGGCTCAGATTTTCTTTGGCATTGTTGCTCCGGGCCAGACCAGCGCGCCCTATCCGGTCACGATCACCAACAACGGCAACTCAGCCACCAATTCGCTTCTCGTAAAGGCGACTCCGCCCTTCACCACCCCTGTGCCGAATCCTTGCGGAGGGGGTCTTGCCGCAGGAGCAAGCTGCACTGTTGAAGTGGTTTTTTCGCCTGCACTGGCGGGGCCATTTGCGGGAGCACTTACTGTTGAATCCGGCGGATCGACCGTGGCCATTGTGCTGCTGAGCGGCGGGAATGCGTTGCAGGCTCAACCAAGCCAGATCGATTTCCCTCAGACAGGCGTGGGGCTCGTCAGTGCTCCTGTTTCTGTTACTTTTACCAATCCGGCCGGGTATTTACCCGTTATGAACTTTAACGTCGCGCAACCGCCTCCGGGATTCACGCTCACGAGCAACACCTGTCCCTCGACCCTCGCGGCGGGGGCAAGTTGCGCGGTCGGAATTGAGTTTAAGCCTTCAGGTGCGGGACCGATGCGCGGCAGCCTGACGGCGAGCAGCGATGTACAGGGCAGTGGGGCAACGGTGCCGCTGTCGGGCGCGGGCTTCGACTTCGCTGTTTGCTTTGGAAACGCGATCGCGCCGTGTGTCACTTCGTCCAGCCAGACTGTTGCGAGCGGCCAGACTGCTTCGGGCACCTTCACGATCGCGCCGCTGGACGGCTCAACGGGTTCTTTCACCCTGCAGTGCGGAACGCTGCCTGCGAATTCTTCCTGCACTTTTAATCCGGGGATAGGAACCATCCCTGACTATGAAACAGTTCAAATCGCTACGGGGGTCTCCGCATCGGCGCGGCTTTCGCGGACATCCAGATGGCCGCTGGCTTGCGGGCTCGCACTGTTGCCGCTGGCGCTCTGGCGACGGCGCAGGGCGCTGCTGGCGATTGCGGCATTGGCGATACTTGCCGGCGGCATTTCCAGTTGCACCTCATCGGGCGGGGGTCTGTCTCATCCGCCCTCTCAATCCGGCGGCATCACGCCTGCGGGGACATATGCGATACCCATCACTGTGAGCGCGAACGGAGTTCAGCATCAGATCACGTTCACGCTCACCGTGGACTGAGCCTGATCCGGCATGGGATGCGGGGCGCAAAGCTGAAAAGCTATACTCTATCTTCGGACCATCCGTGAGAACCGTTGCGGCAAGCATCGGGAGCTCCTGCGTCAAGAGCTTTGAGAAAGACGCATCGAAGGAAGAGTAGACAATGACCGCTAAAGTGACCGTGGAAGAAGTGGAGCGCGTGGCCGAACTGGCGCACCTCGAATTCAAGCCGGAGGAGATGCCGGGCATGCTCAAGGATTTGAATGCCATCCTCGACTATGTGGCCGAGTTGAGCGAGCTGGACACGACCGGCGTGACGCCGCTGGCCCAGGTGAGCGAGTTGAAGAACGCGGCGGGTGAAAGCGTGCTGCGCGACGATATGGTGCGGCCTTCGCTCGATCGGGCGGTGGTGATGGGCCAGGCGCCGGAGACCGATGGGGTCTTTTTCAAGGTGCCTAAGGTGATTGAGCGATAAGTGCTGTTTGCACCGGAGAGCGTGATCCGCAGGTACGCAATCCTGCGAAGTCCGACTCGATCAAATTCAACAATAATTCGCTGAGGAGGGTTTCTCATGACGGGAATAACCAACCACGAAAAATTTCGTAACGCACTCAATCAGCACGTTGGTGAGATCCTGACCACTGACAGTATCAGGCGGATAGTTTGGAAGCATTATGATCAGATGGCTGACGGAAGCAATCATCCTTCCGAACACGCCGGTAGGACCAATAAAACACCGTGCAAATGCGCTGGAACTGAAGAGCGTATTTTCGACAGAATTCAGCGGGGCAAATATCTTGTTCGCCCAAGCTAGCGGAGATTTGATTTCGTTTCATAACTTGGCCGCAAACAGGCAACGGGAAGGAAGATTCTTTGTCCAGCGAAACAAAATCGATTGAGAACCTTGTCGAGAAACCGAAGACACTGGGCGCGTTACGCGCGGAGATTGCGGCTGGCCGCACTAAAGCCCTGGATCTTGCCGACAGCTATTATGACCGCATTGCGAAGGTGAATCCGCGGCTGAACGTTTACCTGAGCCTGACCAAAGAGCGGGCGCTGGCACAGGCGGCACACATCGACGACCTGGCTGCGAAGGGCGATCCACTACCTGTCCTGGCCGGCATTCCGGTGGGCATCAAAGATGTGCTGGTGATGCGGGGCGCTCCGTCGACGGCCGGTTCGAAGATTCTTGAAGGCTACCATCCTCCTTATGACGCGACGGCGGTGGCAAAGCTCGAAGCGGCGGGTGCGATGTTGCTCGGCAAGATCAATTGCGATGAGTTTGCGATGGGATCGTCGAACGAAAACTCAGCCTACGGGCCGGTGCGCAATCCTGTCGACACGGAGCGGGTTCCGGGCGGTTCAAGCGGCGGCTCCGCGGCGGCTGTTGCGGCCAACATGGCCGTGGCCACGCTGGGCTCGGATACCGGCGGCTCGATTCGCCAGCCGGCCAGTTTTTGCGGCGTGGTTGGAGTGCTGCCGACTTATGGGCGCGTTTCGCGCTACGGGCTCATCGCCTATGCCTCTTCGCTGGACCGTGTCGGGCCTTTCGCAAGCAATGTCCGCGACGCAGCGACTCTGCTGGGTGTGATTGCCGGCCACGATTCAATGGACGCGACTAGCTCGCCGGCTCCGGTGCCCGACTATGCGGCGGAGAGCGACAAGCCTGTGGAGGGGCTGAGGGTCGGTGTGCCTGCCGAATACTTCGCGGAGGGCCTGGACCCCGAGGTGCGCACGGCTGTTGAGGCGGGCATCGCTGCATTGAAGGCGGCGGGCTGCGCCATCAAGCAAATCTCGATGCCACACACGCGCTATGCAGTCCCGACTTACTATCTGATCGCCACAGCCGAGGCCAGCGCCAACCTCGCCCGCTTTGACGGCGTGCGCTACGGGCCGCGCTCGAAAGACTCCGACACGCTGGCCGATATGTACCGGCACTCGCGGGACGAGGGCTTCGGCGCGGAGGTCAAGCGGCGCATTCTGCTGGGGACTTATGCGTTGAGTGCGGGTTATTACGATGCTTATTACTTGAAGGCCCAGCAGGTGCGGCGAATTCTGGCTGAGGAGTATCTGCGCGCTTTTGCTGATGTGGATGTGATTGTAACTCCAACGTCGCCGATGCCGGCATTCAAGTTAGGCGAAAAGACGGGCGACCCGTTGGCCATGTATCTGGCCGATATTTACACGGTGACGGCTAGTCTGGCTGGTATCTGCTGTGTGAATGTGCCGTGCGGCTCGACTAAGTCTGGCCTGCCGGTGGGCATGCAGGTGCTGGCCGCGCATTTGAATGAGGGCACGGCGTTTCGTGCGGCGCGGGCGGTTGAGGCGGCGGGGTTGTAGGTGTATCGGGCGCTCCAAGTGCGCGCTCGTCGAGGTTCGTGGTATCCCACCCTTGCGACAAAAACGAGAACGTCGCAAGGATGGGGCACCCGGCACCCGACAATTCCTGGATGAGAGGAGATTAGTTATGGCGGGTCCAGTAGGCAGTGAGTATCCAGGAACCCCGATCGCCTTATCGTTTCTCTGCTTACTCGTGACTCTTCTCTTAAGATCAAGGTCCTACGCGAACAGCCGTAGACGGGGCATCTCTGGTCCGCAAGACCGGATAACAAACATGGCCGTGGCAGCGATGGTGGCTTTAAACGTTCTAGTTATACTTTGGGCCATTTGGACCCATCGATAGGTAAACAAGCCGGGTGCCCCATCCTTCGCGTTCTTTGCGAATGGTGGGATACCACGAGCCTGCACTGGAACTTAGTTCATCTGGAGCAGAATTCATGAATAGGAAATCGTGGTTTGCGGCGGTGGTGCTAATGTCGATGCTTGCCATAGCTGAGTTGGCTAATGCTGCTCCGCGCAAACCGCATGTTGTTGTGCTGGGTGCGGCGCGGAAGGTGGCTTACTCAAAGGTCGGCGACCCGGCTGGCGCGGCTCCGGGAGAGACTGAACTGAAGATTCGCGCATTGATCGTTGACGGCGTGCGCAAGGAGTGGACCGCCGGCGATGCCCACGATGTGACCGACCGCAGCTTTGTGGTGCGGCGCGCCATTCAACTGAACGATGCCCTGCCGAGTGACAAGGCTGCGAGCGGCGAGAAACCCAGCGCAAAGCCTGCACACGTCGCCAGCCCATGGGTCTGGCAGCGGGGGCCCTGGTTGCTGGTGGATCGGGTCACCGGCCATGTTGTCGCTCTCAAACTGCCTGACTACGATCCGGGCGTGAGCCAGGTGAGCTGGTTTCGCGACTATGGAGCTTATTGTGGCGTGACGGCCAGTGGCAAGAGCCTCTACGCCGTTGTTGCGCAGGTGGCCGCGCGCAAGGCGGTGCTGGCGAAAAGGCTGGCGGTCTTCGATGCCGAGAACCATGCCGAACCGGTTTGCGGAGCAGCCGAGTGGCAGCGCGAGCCCCTGCGGATTACCTTTCATCCCACAGGCAAGGACGTCGCGGGTTTCGATCTTTTGCCCGGCTCGGCGGTGCTGGTCGAGGATTCGGGAGACGAACCGGAGACACCAGCGGCTGGCTCAGAGGGCAAGTCGAAGTAGCTAGTCAGCAAGTTAGTAGTATGATTGCAGATCCGTCAGATGCAGGAGATTGGCAAACAACGCGCGTGAAGGCTCTGTGAATTGGCTGTTTTTTGAGGGCGCTAAAGCACCCTGCTCCCTCCAGATCTCCGATTGATCTACGACCGTAGTATTAGCCCGGCTTCGCTAACGCTGACAGATCATCGGTGGTGCAGAGTGGACTCTCTTGACGAACTTTTAATGAAGGCTGAAGCGGCGCATGGACATTTGTGCGCAGGGCAGATTCTAGGCGTGCGCATGGCGTTGCTGGGCCTGGCGCGACTAGGGATTCAGGACCCGCACGGCGCGGACCGCAAACGCCTGGTGACTTATGTGGAGATTGACCGCTGCGCCACGGATGCCATTGGCCTGATTACGGGTTGCCGGTTGGGCAAGCGTACGCTGAAGTTCCGCGACTGGGGCAAGATGGCTGCGACTTTTGTCGATCTGGCAGCGGGACGGGGCCTGCGCATTGTGGCTCTGGAAGACTCCCGTGAATTGGCAGGCCGGTTTTATCCCGAGATCGAAAGCAAGAGCCGTCAGCAGATGCGGGCTTACCGCGAGTTGGCCGATGAACAGCTCTTCCGGGAGCAGTGGGTGCGGGTCAGCGTTGATCCGGCAGAGTTGCCTGGGACAAAGAGCGAGCGCTCGGTGTGTCCCGAGTGCGGGGAAGGGATCAACTTCGGCCGTTTTGCCAAGGTTGAGGGCCGGACGCTCTGCCTGAGCTGTGCGCGGCCGGAGCTGCGCTATTGGGAGCCGGACGGCCCAACAGATTCGTAGCTTTAGCGACGAGCGTGCCACTCATCCTTCAAGAGGTTCCAAAAGACCCACAGCAGGAAGGATATGGAAAATGTCGCGGGGACGAGCAACAGGTAGGTGGAGTCAATGACGATCATTGGAGTCATCTCCGATCCCGCTTTGCCGCGGCAGAAGCGCATCCGATGGGGCATTCGGCGCGGCCAGCGATCCATATTCAGGAGACTCCAGGGGAGCTAAGGGAGGGGAATGCAAACCATAAGAACTTTATAAAAGTTTGAAGATGGCTGCGTTAAGCCGAGATTTGGACCTTTCGGGGAGTGGTCCGCCTTGACACACCCCCGGCAGCGCGTATCTTATCTATTGAGGCACTCTTTTGGACCCTGGCAGGAATGTGTGCGCTGAAAGCTGCGCGTTCTGGTAATTTGGACATCCAAAGGAAGGCTGTGTCGAACAGGAAGCAGACGGCAGTTGGGTCGTAGCTGGCTGTGGCGCGGGACAAGAAGCTTGAGTCCCAGGTTAGCGCCGGCCGGACCCTCCTTTTGTGCGCCTGGGCTGGAACCAACCGGCGGCCCAGATCAGTCTGGATGTTCCCGGAGACAAAATTTTTGCAGACTTTCGGCAGACAAGCCGGGAAGGCCTGTGCCCCGCCCAGTGCGGTGAGACGGGCAAGAGATGAGTGTGGGGATGATTGAGGCGTCGAGTCTAGGTTTCATAATTTTCGTTCAGGCGCTCGGAGGCGGAGGCAGCCTGACGATGCTTCCGATCCTGCTGATCATTCCGATCATGTATTTTTTGATGATTCGTCCGCAGCAAAAGAAGCAGAAGCAGTGGCAAGCAATGCTGGCGTCGATCAAGACGGGCGACCGGGTGACCACAGCGGGCGGCATTCGCGGGATCATCCTCTCGATCAAGGACGATGCGATCATCATCAAGGTTGCACCGGACGGTATCAAGATGGAAGTGGCCAAGAACGCGATTGCCGCGGTAACGACTGAAAGTGAATAGTGAAGAGTGAGCAGTGGACGGCGTTCACTGTATCGAAGTAGAGAAACGGGACGATGAAGAAGAATCTCAACAGCAAAATTGCACTGATTGCCGTGGTCCTGCTGGTTTGCGTCTACGGCATCTTCGGGGTGCCCTCGGGCGTGACCGGCAAGGCCCTCATGGATGCCATGACCAAGCGCATTCACCTCGGCCTCGACCTGAAGGGTGGCGCTCACCTGATCTTGCAGGTCAAGGTCGAGGAAGCGGTCAGCGCCGAAACCGACAATACAGTGGCGCGCGTCAAGCAGGATTTTGGGACGGCCGGCCTGAGCTATTCGCAGGTTTACAAGCCCGATCCGGCCAAGCCCACACTGATCAGGGTCGATGGGGTGCAGCCGGCGAAGTCGAATGACGCGAATTCACTCCTTGAGTCGAAGTACAGCAATGAATACGACGTGGCGAGTGGCGACACGGCGGGCAGCTTCACGCTGACGATGAAGCCGATGATCCTGACGACTCTGGAAAAGAAGACCGACCAGCAGGCAATCGAGGCCATCCGCGACCGTGTGGATGCGCTGGGCGTCAGCGAGCCGCAGATCCAGGAGTACGGCCTGGGCGAGAACCAGATCCTGGTGGACCTGCCAGGCGTGGAGAACGAAAGTCAGATCGAGTCCATTATCCAGGGCACCAACCGGCTTGAGATTCACCCGGTCATCGGCGGTCCTTACAAGGACCAGCAGGAGGCCTTGGCCAGTGTCGGCGGGGCGGTTCCTCCTGACGATGAACTGAAGACCTTCTCCGGGGTGATGGAGGGCGGAGCCTCTTCTGAGAGCGTGTATGTGTTGCAGCGCGCCTCGGTGGTGGCCGGCAATGACTTCCGCACCGCCGATCCCAGCGTCAATTCGAATACCGGCCAGCGGGAGGTTCAGTTCACTCTGACCAACGAAGCGGGCGACAAGTTCTACGATTACACCAGCAAGAATGTGGGCAAGAGCATGGCCGTGGTGATGAACGACCATATCCGCGAAGTGGCCACGATTCAAAGCGCGATTCGCGACCGGGGCGAGATCACCGGCAGCTTCTCGCCGGATGAGGTTGCCGCGCTATCAAAACTGCTGCGCACGGGCGCCTTGCCGGCCTCTCTCGAACAACTGGAGAAGCGGTTTGTAGGCGCGTCTCTGGGCGCGGATTCGATTCGCCAGGGCGTGACGGCGGCCGTTGTGGGCGTGCTGGTGGTGATGGCCTTCATGCTCTTTTATTATCGTGGCTCGGGAATTAACGCCGACGTGGCGCTGATCCTGAACCTGGTGATTCTGCTTGGATTTATGGGTGCTTTCTCGGCCACACTGACGCTGCCCGGCATTGCCGGAGTCATTCTGACGATTGGTATGGGCGTGGATTCAAATGTGCTGATCTTCGAGCGTATCCGGGAAGAGGTCAGGGCGGGCAAGGCACCGTCGGCGGCGGTTGATCAGGGCTTTGCTCATGCCTGGATCACGATCGTTGATACCCACGTGACCACCATCGTCTCGGCGGCGATTCTGTTTGTCTTCGGCAGCGGCCCGGTGAAGGGTTTTGCGACTACGCTCACCGTTGGTTTGCTGGCGAACCTGTTTACGGCGGTCTTTGTTTCGCGGGTTATCTTCGATGCCCATCTCAACAAGATCAAGCCGGGCGAAATGGTGTCCATCTAGGAATAGGGGTTAGGGATTAGGGGTTAGGGAAGACGACGAGCGCTGGAGCCGCAGACAGGTTCCGGCCTCCCAGGAAGCGGAGAGAACCAGTGGAATTGTTTCGCGGCGTAAATGTGGACTGGCTGAGGCTGAAGTGGTACTTCCTCGGCTTTTCATTAATCTTCAGCGTGGCCGGCATCATCTCGATGAGCATTCACTGGGCGCAGATCGGCAGCCCGGTACCGCTCGGCGTGGACTTCAAGGGCGGCACGCAGTTGCTGGTGCAGTTTGCGCAAAGCCCGGACACCAATCGCATCCGCGCGGCGATGACAGCGGCCGGAATCAAGGATGCAAGCATCCAGACCATCAAGTCTGTCGATCAGGCCAGCGCCAACCAGGTGCTCATCAGTCTGCCAGAGCAGCGCGACGAGAGCTCGCTCGATGCCGGCCGCCTTCAAATCGTCGATGCGCTTCAAGCCCACTACGACAACCCCGCAACGGTAATCAAGACCGATGTGGTCGGTCCAACAGTCGGCAAGCAATTGGAAAAGCAGGCTCTTCTGGCCACGCTTTATTCGATGGCTGGGATGCTGGTCTATCTCTGGTTCCGCTTCCAGTTGATCTATGGCGTAGCGGCGGTGGTGGCCTGCTTCCATGACACGCTGATCACCGTCGGCGCCTTCGCGCTGACGAACCAGGAGATCAGCCTGACGGTAATTGCAGCCATTCTTACCCTGGTCGGCTACTCGATGAACGACACGATTGTCGTCTTCGACCGTATCCGCGAGAACCTGCGCATGAGCCGTCGCGAGTCGCTGCCCGACGTGGTCAACCGCAGCATCAACCAGACGCTGAGCCGGACCGTGCTCACCTCTGGACTGACTTTTCTGACTGTTCTCTCGCTGTATATCTTTGGCGGACAAGTGCTGAGGGGCTTTTCCTTCGCGCTGGTGGTGGGCATTCTCATCGGCACTTACTCGTCGATCGCGGTGGCCGCGCCCATGTTGGTGGCGTGGCAGGAGTGGCGTGCGCGCAGCGGCAAGGCTGTTGTTCTTCCGGCGGCAAAACGCGCCAGGGTGTAGGGAAAGAAGTTTTTTGTCTTCGGGGTGTTTTTTGGGGGGGAAGTGCAGTCCTGGACAAATTAGGGGTTGCATTTCCTGTGGTATCGTTTCTGTGCCGGGAACATTTTAATTGTCCTCGGTGTCTAATTTAGAGGTAAGAAAACATTCGATTCGAGGCTGGCTATGTTTGAAGATTCCACATTTGAATCCGGGGGCAGGATCAAGAGCAAAAGCGGACCTTGGATGATCCCCATGTTCATCATTGAGGCCGCAATTCTGGTTCTGATGATCCTCCTTCCGCTGATCTATCCCGAGGCGCTGCCCAAGGCTGCGATGCAAATGGCTTTGGTAGCACCGCCCCCTCCGCCCCCTCCTCCTCCTCCTCCGCCTCCGGCGGAGGTCGTGCATGTGGTTCATGTGCAGTCGGAGATGATGAACAATCAGCTCACCGCACCGACCCGTATTCCGCATGACATCAAGATGGTTGCCGAGAAGGAAGCGCCGGTGGCTTCCTTCGGCGTGGCCGGATCGGACTTCGGTGGTAGCTCTAACGGCGTCATGGGCAGCATCTTCGGCGGCGAGACGGGACCCAAGGTGAAGGCTGAGGTTCCCAAGAAGGTCAACATATCGCAGGGCGTGGCTTCGGGCATGCTGCTGCAGAAAACTCAACCCGTTTACCCGCCTATCGCCAAGGCGGCTCGTGTGCAGGGTACGGTGGTGCTTCAGGCTACCATCTCGAAGACGGGTTCGATTGAAAATCTGAAGGTTATCAGTGGGCCGGCGATGTTGCAGCAGGCTGCACTGGATGCCGTCAAGTCCTGGCGCTACAGGCCCTACCTGCTCAACAACGAGCCGGTGGAAGTGGAGACCACGGTCAACGTGATCTTTACTTTGGGCGGATAACGAACGTCTTCGGCTCTTTCCGCCTTTGCGGGGAAAGGGCCTTGCTTTTGACCTGAATGGGAATCCTGAAAGAGCGCATTCCCAGCAACCGCAATGCAGTCGCAGTCCACAAGAAAACTCCTTAGGAGGAACGATTCAGTGATTCTCGCTCAGCTC
>CAYTJN010000018.1:18937-34716 GCA_964438125.1 uncultured Occallatibacter sp. | reverse complement strand
CGATGGCGAACCGGTGGAAGTCGACACGACCGTCAATGTGGTTTTCAACCTGGGTGGATGATCGACACAGCTGCTCGATCCCGAAGCTTGGGCAGAGCATAGGATGATACGTTGAACGAGGATACTCTCCGATGGAAGGTCAAATGTGGAGCTGCTGAATCTGGAAAAGTACAAATCGGAAATTCACCGGACGCTGATTTCCAAGCTGGATCTGGAGAAACTATCACGCGTCAATTCAAGCCAGGCGCGCCAGGCCGTGGCCGGCATCGTCAAGGAGATCATCGCTGAACAGCGTGTTCCCTTGAACTTTGACGAACAGGAAAAGATCCAGGCCGACCTGCTCGACGAGGTTTTCGGCCTTGGACCGCTGGAGCCGCTGCTCAGGGATTCAAAGATCTCCGACATCCTGGTGAATGACAAGGATCACGTCTTCATTGAAAAAGGCGGGCTACTGCAAAGAGTCGATACGACTTTCCGCGATGATCGTCACCTGCTGCAGATCATCGATCGCATTGTGTCGCGCGTCGGCCGCAGAGTTGACGAGTCTTCGCCGATGGTTGATGCTCGTTTGCCCGACGGTTCCCGTGTCAACGCCATCATTCCACCGCTGGCGCTTGATGGACCTTCCTTATCGATCCGCCGTTTTGGCACGGGCCCCTTGGCCGCCAACCAATTGGTTCAGTTAAAGAGCGTCTCTCCAGAGATGATGGAGGTGCTTTCCTCGGCCGTAAAGGCTCGGATCAGTATTCTTATTGCCGGCGGCACCGGCTCCGGCAAAACAACATTCCTGAATATTCTGTCTCAGTACATCCCTCGCGGCGAGCGCCTCGTTACCATCGAAGACGCGGCCGAATTGCGGCTCGCGCAAGAGAACATCGTGCGCCTGGAAACGCGTCCACCGAACATCGAGGGGCAAGGCGCGATCAAGCAGCGTCAACTGCTGGTCAATTGTCTCCGCATGCGCCCAGACCGCATTATCATGGGCGAGATCCGCGGAGAAGAAGCCTTCGACATGCTGCAGGCGATGAATACCGGTCACGAAGGTTCAATGACCACGATTCACGCCAATACCCCGCGCGATGCCATCTCCAGGCTTGAATCGATGGTTGCGATGGGCAATATGAACATGCCCGAGAAATCCGTTCGCCAGCAGATCGCGTCGGCCATCACGATTGTTGTGCAGGCCGCCCGAATGAGTGATGGCACCCGAAAAATAACCAGCGTCTCGGAGATTACTGGCATGGAAGAAAACGTGATCAGCATGCAGGAAATCTTCAATTTCAGTAAAAAGGGCATCGGGCCCGATGGCAAGGTGATCGGAGTATTCCAGCCAACTCATATTCGCCCCAGGTTCCTCGAACGCCTGCGTGTCTCGGGCATCGTATTGCCGCCTACGCTCTTCGAGCGCGAAACGCAGGTTAATTAACCCAAGAGAAAGGAGGGCAAGGGCATGGGAATGATTGTCATCTTGGTGTTTCTCGGTGTTTTCGGATTCGTCACGCTGGTTGCGGTCGCCGTCGGCAGCGGGGCTTCTCAACAGGCCAAACAGGTTCATGCTACGCTCGATTCGGCCTTGGCAACCGAAGGCCTTCAAGAGAACGGTCAGATACTGAACCTTCGCAAGATCGAGCAATTCAGCACCATTCCGTGGCTCAATCAGAGGCTGAAAAAAGTCGAACTGGCCCCACGGTTACAGAGTCTTCTCTATCAGGCCGATCTCAAGTGGACAGCAGGGAGCCTGCTTACCATCTGCGGCGTCTGCTTTGTTGTCCCGGCTGCATTGGTATACCTGCGATTCGACAACATCCTGATAGCGTTGGGGGTCGGGCTACTGACCGGCGCAGCACCTTTCGGATTTGTGCTCATAAAGCGCAAAAAGCGCCTGGAAAAGTTTCAGCAGGGGCTACCTGAGGCGCTTGATTTGATGGTGAGCGCCCTCCGCGCCGGGCACAGCCTTGTCGCCGCAATGGGTTCGGTAGCTCGCGAATGCGTCGACCCGATTGGCTGCGAATTCAGGGCATGCTTTGAGGAACAGAACTACGGGCTCGAAATGAAGACCGCGATGGACAACATGATCAATCGCGTTCCCCTCCAGGATCTCCGCATTGTCTCAACCGCAATCATGATCCAGAAAGAGAGCGGTGGAAACCTCGCTGAGGTTCTCGACAAAACCTCCCATGTCGTCCGGGAGCGGTTTCGCCTGAAACGACAGGTCGCAGTCCACACAGCTCAGGGGCGCATGACAGGATGGGTGCTTACCGCTCTGCCGATCGTACTAGGCCTCGCGCTCTATGTTCTCAACCCCTCGCTGATGAGTATCTTATGGACGGACCCGTTGGGGATCAAGATGCTATGGGCGGCTGCCGGAGGACTGGTTGTGGGCGGCCTGATCATTCGTCATATCGTGAATATGGAAGTTTGAAGGGAATTCAATGGGAATTGCGATTCTTACCTTTATCATCGTTTTTCTGCTCATTGTGAGCGGCGGACTCTTGCTCTTCCATCGCGAGGAGATGCTTCAACGCATCTCCGATGTGATCAACCCGCGTGCCGCCAAACCAAAGTCTCTGTTGAGCGCCATTCAGCAGACCGGCCTTTCGATCGGCGGCGTGGTTGAACACTTTGAAAACGTGCTACCCAAGAGCCAGGCTGAAGTTTCCGTTATTCTGCAACGCCTTCAAAGCGCCGGGTTTCGTGACCCGCAAGCCGTACGAGTCTTCTACGGTTCCAAAGTCTTGTTGCCTGTGATCTTCTGTCTGCTGGCGTTGGTGACGGGCGCCGGATCGTACAGCCCATTTTTCGTGTATGTCCTCGCTGCTGCGATGGGATTCCTGGCACCGGACTTTTGGCTGGGAAAGCGGATCTCCAACCGCCAAAGGAAGATTCGGAAAGGCCTGCCGGACGTCCTGGACTTGCTCATTATCTGTATCGAAGCTGGACTGAGCCTTGACCAGGCGACGGCACGCAGCGCGGTCGAGCTGAAGTTGGCCCAACCGGAGTTGTGCGATGAGTTGGGTATTGTCGTGCTCGAGCAGCGTGCCGGTCGACCTCGTGGAGAGGCGTGGAAACATCTGGCGGAACGGACCGACGTCGACGCAGTCCGCAATCTCACAACCATGCTGGTTCAGGCCGAACAGTTTGGAACCAGCATTGCCAAGACCTTGCGGGTCCACGGCGACACTCTCAGAACCCAGCGTGTGCAGGCCGTGGAAGAAGCAGCGGCAAAGACCACAATCAAGCTGCTCTTTCCGCTCGTACTCTTCATCTTTCCTTCGCTGTTCGTGGTTGCGCTGGGTCCAGCGATCATTAGCATCATGGAAAACTTCAAGTAGGTCAATCATTCGAGGAAGGAGGAATCGACATGGATAGCACCTTGATCATCCGGATTGCAGCCGGTGTGCTTGTTGTTGTGATTCTGGCCGTTTTGATTCAGCGTCGGCGCACGCGGGTGAAGTAGTCAGCGCGGCGGATTGTGATGGCATTGCGGCGTCGCTCAAGAGACAACGCACTTGGCTCGCCGGCCCGTAAAGAGTGGACCGGGTTTCTCCGGTGGCACTTGGTGCCGTTCGTTTCGTTTCCCGCTCTCAAGCTTGGGAGCGCATCAAGCACGTGGTTCCACAAAAGAGGAGTTTTGCTATGGATAATACCTTGATCATTCGGATTGTTGCCGGTGTGCTGGTTGTCGTCATCTTGGCTGTTCTGATACAGCGCCGCCGCACAAAGGTCAAGTAGCCGGTGCTTTAAGGCGAACTGGTGCCGCCCTAGAGGTTGTGCCAGTTTCGCCGGTCAACCCAATGAGTTCGCTGGCCGATGGATCGCCTACTGGCGACGGACGTTGAACTGTTCCTCGGCGGCACGGACCGGTATTGTGATGTATCCTCGCGCGGATCTCGGGCAGCGCCAACTCCGCGCGATTCGAACTGAGAACGGGATCCGGCCCGGTGATCGGAGGCGCAGAACCAGGCTGAGTATTTGCGATGGGAGAGGTTAAATCGATCACTGAGGCTCCGGGACGATGCCGGGTTGCCGGGTTCTTGACAGAGGCCGGAGGTTTCATGGAATCACGTAGACTTTGCGCATACAACCAGACTCGCGAGTGCTTCCTGGGCCTCGAGGTCACCGCCGCCGATCTTTCCGTCGCGGGCCTCAAGGATCTGCTTGGAAAGTTGATGCTCAAGTCTGGCGAGGGCCTCTGGATGGAACCGTTCAGGGGAATCCCCGAGACCAATATGCGCGTCCCGCTCGATCTGATCTATCTTGACGAGGATTGCCGCGTCATCGAGGTCGTCGAGTCATTTCCCACATTCCATGTTAGCTCTTCGAGTCCTCAGGCATCAAGCGTCCTGGCGCTGGCGACCCACTCCATCTATTCATCGCAGACCCAGCCGGGAGACCAGTTGGTGTTGTGCGTGGCCGAGGAGATGCAGCGCCGGCTGGAGCGATTCACCAATACCGCCGCGGTCAGCGGCGGGGTGCAAAGCGCGGTTCTTTTAAGGGGAAAGCCTCTCTGGAGCGGCGGTCCCGGCGTGGTTGAGATGGAGGATCGCTCAGGAAATGGGCGGACTCAAGCCGAGCAGCCGTATGAAATGGATCTCATCGAACCGGGGATGAAGGATGTCAATCCGCCAAAGAGCTGGTTGGAGCGCTGGTGGTCTCCGGATCCGAGAAAGGCTCCCGATATGAGAGGAGCTCCTCGAGAGCAGACCCCCGGTCTGGCAGCGTATTACTGGACCGGCTCCGCTCCCAAGGCGCACAGCATCCGGGATATCAGCGCGACAGGCTTGTACGTGGTGACAGAGGAACGCTGGTATCCAGGCACCTTGATCCTGATGACCCTGCAGGACACAAAAGATGGCGAAGAAAATGTCGAACACTCCATCTCGGTGCACTCGAGAGCGGTCCGCTGGGGCAACGATGGCGTAGGCCTGCAGTTCATCCCGCAAGACGCCACGGCTGAGATCACAGGACTGAATCCGATGGTACATGGGGTAGACAAAAGAGAACTCAATCAGTTCCTGGAATGGCTGCGGAACGGTAGAGGTTAAGCATCCACGGCAGAGTTTCGGGACGTCTCTACGTCCATCCGGGTCTTGATGACAACTTTCTAAGTATGTTACTTTGGTGTTCTTTTTTGGGACAGAGTTGCAAAAGAACAAGTGAAAATCCCTTCGACCAGCCGTAGAATGGGTCATCAACTGTGTAGAATACGTGGCCGGTCCGAGATCTTGAGAACGAATGCGGGCGGGAGGTAAGAAACATGAACATGCTGAACGAAGTGCATAGGCGAGCCCTTGCGCTCATGAGCGGATCCAATCGCGCTACGCCGACAGATATAGCTAAAGGCAAGACTTGGTTCGCCGCCAAACGCGCATGCGCCTGTCTTCGCTCCGATGAGTTGGGACAGTCGTTGCTTGAATTCGCCCTCGTGTTGCCCATATTTATGCTGATGATTACGGGGGTATTGGTGTTGGGGCTGACAGTTAATAATCAGACACAGCTGCAAACCGTCGTTGACCAGGGAGCGCAGGCAGTGGCCATCAACCAGGGCTTGGTTTCGGACCCTTGTGGCACCGCATTGACGATTATGCAAAACGCTACGACGCTCACTTGGTCTTCAATGACCATCACTGTCCTGAAAGGCGACAGGAACTCTACCGACTCTATTACGGGAGGGTCTTGCTCGGGGCTGACCTCGGGAACACCCGTTACGGTGACAGCCACTTATCCTTGCAGCTTGGCACACATCTTCAGTTTCGCGGGAAGCAGTTGCACGCTTACCGCATCTGAAACTGACTCAGTTCCGTACTAACGTGAATGAACGAGGAGAATTCCATGAAGATGAATTGGACGTCATTTTTCAAGAGGCTCTGCCGCGAAGACCGAGGTCAGGCCGCGCAGTTCCTGGTAGTCGGACTCGTAGCCACATTAGGAATGGGCGGACTAACTGTCGATGTGTCGCATGCATACCTGGTGCGTAATAGAATCCAGGCTGCTGCCAATGCAGCGGCTCTGGGCGCCGTCGACGGGTTGTATGACCCGATCGCTTCCACTAGTTCCACGCCTTCACCCAAAGTGCTGACCCTGGCGTATTCATTCGATGCTTCCCCAGCAGGCTCTGCGGCATTGCAACTAACAAATGGGTACAACTACGATGCTTCGAATGGAACCGTTACTACGACTGTGACGACACCCTGCCTTAACTCACAGTTGGTGGGAGTTTCATCTTGCGATGCTTCCAATTGGAATGAGCGGTCAAACGCTGTGCGTGTGAAGGAGACGGCCTCAGTGCCGACTTCTTTCATGCGGTATTTTGGCTTTTCTTCGCTTCCGATTACTGCAACCGCGACGGCACTGCCAAAGGGGCAAACGAAACCATTCAATATCGCGATCATCCTGGACGCCACGCCTTCGATGGCCAACCAAGATCCAAACTGCCCCGGAAAGACGGAAGAACAGTGCGGGCTGAGTGCCGTTGAGGGCATGCTCTATCAAATTTATCCTTGCATCCAAGTAGCGAGTTGCACGGCTTCGAGCGCGACCAATGTCGCGGCAGTTCGCGTGAGCTTCTTCTCTTTTCCAAATGTGAAAACGACCGAGCTCAAATATGACAACTGCGCTTCCACCGGCACCCCGACGTTCATGAAATATACTCTCCCCAAAATCCCGCCTCCGGGATCAACGGCAGGCTACGAACCCATCTCGTATGACGGTGGCAGCACATACGCGACTTACCAGATCACCGCGCCTTCCGGCTCAACTTCCGGCGCCGATCCGGATGCCAATGGCTTTTCGAGCGATTGGTGGCCCGGCTCGACGGGGGAAAAGATGAACGCCAGTTCCCTTCTTGTGAAGGTGATCGGGAACACAACTAGCGACGCGAATAATACACCCACCGCCGGTTGCTTGACGCCTCCGGCACAAGCGACATACGACGGCAGCAGCTATGGTCAAACCTACTTTGCCGGTGCGATCTATGCAGCTCAGGCAGCTCTCCAGGCAGAAAAGGCGCAGGCCGATTCACTTATCAGCGCGGTTCTTCCTGGGTTCAGCTCGCAGAACGTGATCATCTTCGTCTCTGACGGCCAGGCGAACGCCGGCGCCTCTAAATTCCCATCCTCCGGGAGCACGGCATCCACTGCCGGTTCGCTTGGCGTGGGCGGCCAGTCGGTATTGTACGCTGGAACTTCGACTTATAGCTCCACGGCCAAGAATCTAGCTAACATTGCTGGCGAATGGGGACAGTATCCGGACATCAACAATGAATGCCAGCAAACGATGACGGCAGCCCAGTATGCCGCGAGCCAAGGAACATGGGTGTATGCGGTTGCTTATGGCTCTGAGACAAATGGGTGCCTGACGAGCGGACCTAGCGGTTGGCCTGGGAGGGACAGCCTGACTCAGCTTACTGTTAACATTGCCCCCACCTCTCCCCTTGTCTATCCCGCGTTGAACGTTCCCATCTCCACGCCATCGACGATAGTCCCCTGCGTGACGATTGAGAATATGGCCTATCCCACGACCTCCACCTCTAGCAACTTCTGGGCTGAAAGTTCAAGTGTAGGTTGCGCGCCACTTGCAAACCAGAACCCGGTTGGCAGTTTGGCAGGTATCTTCGATCAGGGAATATTGGCGAGCATACAACCTGCGCCGCGGTTAATTCCCAATAGCTTGAATTAGTCGCCGAAGGTAGTCTCATGTCCGCAGCCCGGCGGGTCCGTCATGGACTCGCCGGGTTGTTCGGTTTTGGTGAGAGGATTGAGTTGAATATCTCCAGTGACGAAGAAAGACCCATCGACTCGTCTTGCTTCGCGCTCACTCCATGCGGTACTCCGCTCAGATGGGCAGGCATTTGTTGAAGACCTCGCAGAATCGCTCACTTTGAGAGGGCAGAGTTGGTGGTGTGATAACGGGAGCCTTATAATGGAGTGCGCGGAATCGAGCCAGCAAGCGCAACGCGTTGCCGAAATCAGTAGTCCTCATGCAGGCACGGAACGTTTCTGGTGCCCTTAGAGTCTCTTTCAGGCCGTGTACTGTTCAATCCACGACGGTCACTGAATCAAGATCCGTAAGACCATGGCCTGCTTACTCCGATTCTTCGGGAATAATCAGCAGCACTTCCACTTTCACATTCTGCCCGTTTTGAGTCGCCGGCCTGAATTGCCACTGAGCAAGCGCGCCGAGCACAAACTGCGCCTGTGCGAACTCCGGTGGGAAGGCAACGGTCAAGGCCTCGAAACGGCCGGCCTGATTCACAAAGCCGTGAACCATCAAGGCGTCCGCATCGATTGAGCCGGGCTCGATGTTGGGCCGCACAATGCTGTAGGGCCAGGGCGCATCCATGTGTGTGACGGTGCCAGGTGCCGCGTTCAATTCGGAGCGCGAGAGTGAGTACTGGAGTATCCAGCTCTTCGCCAGACCAACAGGCAGGTAAACGGTGTATGCCATCCTGCTACTCCACACATCCGCGATCTCCGGGTATCTGTCTTTCAGCGCGGAGCCCACAACGACAGCACCGAACTGGCCTTCCTTTTGTCGGGTGATATGCGTCGTCTTTGGCAGGCCGCCCAGCCCGCGTCCGTCTTCTGCGCCGTTGTTCGCTTCTCCGGCGTTGCCCGAGCCCTGCTTCGCTCCCCCTCCACCAGCGGCACCGGCAGGGTTTCCATGTCCCGCTTGCGTAGGCTCTTTTGCCTGGCCCGGCGCAAGCGAGCCCACCGAGTTCGACGAGGCCGACTGATTTACCGGTGGAAGCGCGACTTGTCCATTCGCCATCTTCGTATCGGAGAGCGACATGATCTGGCCTGAGGCTGGTTTTCCCGAGCCGGCCGCAGTGGTCAATGGAGCCGGCGGCGTCGGCTTCGGTCCGGAGATTACCACCGGCGAAGTCGTGCTGGGAAGAATCGGCTGACTCGGCATCGGCATGTCGCTGGGTCGAATGGCAATGTCCGACAACCTGAGTGCCCTGTTCGATCTCTGAATTACAGGCTTCGCAAGAGCAACGGGAGGGCTCTGAGGAGCAGGTGCCTCTACCGTCTTGACTTGCGGCTTCGACGCATTCCAGATCACAACAGTCGGCAACGGTACGTTGACGGGTAGCTTCAATGGCTTTGGAATATCCGGCTGCACCAGAGTTTGGCGTACTTTTGGAGCATCTAAAACTTGGCGCATCAAAGGTTGCTGTGGTTCGGGGCTTCCGCCTGGCGGAAGCTTCGGAGTCATGGTCTTTGGATGCACACTGGGAGTTTTGATCGCGCTGGCTGCGGCTCGCTCGATCTCCGGATCGAGCATGTGCAGGTCAAGATGCCGCACCGCGTATCGTTCAGCGATTGCCGCGTTTTTGATCTTTGGTGCGGAGAAGATTCCGAAAAATATAAGGCCTATCACCAGGCAATGCGCCACCATCGAACCCGCAAAGGAATAAGGCCGGCGTTCGAGATCCGGTTGCGCCGAGAAGAGCGATATCGCAAGGGAAGAGCTCATGACCGGATGGATTTCCTCCCTTGCACCAACTGGACCCATTTACAACGGGGCGTAAAATCAGTCAATCGCAGCGTGATCGACCGCCGAAGTTTCTGCAACTTTGCTAGCAAGACTCCATTATAGTGTCTTCATAATCGCTTAGTTCGTTAATCCACGATATAACTCATTTGATACCCCCTCTTCATGCAAAGAGCCTTTCAATGCCTATTTTGGGCTATGGGGGAATACACTGAACACGCATTCAAACTTGTTGGCAATGTATCTGCGACACTCCGATTTCGGCGTACAATCGAGGTTGGTTTACTTGCGCGCAGAATGTGCCATAAGAGACAGAAAGGCGAAGCTGGCTTGGCAGCCAGTTTAAACGGGCCTAAAACATGAACCGAAGACTGACCCTGATCCTTCTCACCGCATTTGGTATCGCCGTGGTATGCACCTTCGCGGTCGTTCACATGGTTCGGAGCCGACTTACGGCAAGGCCGGCCGCGACCACCAGTGTGATTGCAGCCAAGACCGATATCAAACTGGGGAACGTTCTCAAAGATGAAGATCTCACCACGATTGAGATCGCGGGCACGCCTCCGGTAGGCACCATTCTCTATAAGGACAAGAGCCGTGCCGTTGGACGGGGCGTTATCTCTGACCTTTATAAAGATGAGCCCATCATGGAGAACCGCTTGGCTGCCGTCGGTGCTGGCGGAGGATTGGCAGCCGCTATTCCCTCCGGCTTCAGAGCATGCGCAGTGAGAGTTGATGAAGTCGTTGGTGTCTCCGGCTTCGCCACTCCAGGAATGCGTGTTGACGTTGTGATGTCCGGCGTGCCTCCCGACAGTACCGACAGCAAACAAGGTATCCAGGCGAGAACGATTCTTCAGAACATCCAGGTTCTATCGGCGGGTACCGAGTACCAACAAGTCAAGGACACAGAGGGCAAAGCGAAACAAGTCCAGGTGGTCAATCTGCTGGTCACCCCGGATCAAGCTGAGATCCTCGAATTAGCCAGCAGTCAAGTCATTCGCCTTGTGTTGCGGAACCCGCTGGACACCAAGACTGATCCAGTGATGGGCACAGCAACGATTAACCTCTTTTCAGGTCCGAATGCCCCGACGGAAAAACCGAAGAAGGTCGTAGTCGCTAAGAGCGTTCCGAAGGCTCCGGCTCCTTATTCCATAGAGGTAATCAACGGTTCGAAAACGAGCCAAGAAAAATTTGCTTCTCCCGAGGGACACCAGTGAGAGCGAAGACTGGAATCACAATAGCAAGTTTGAGCGCAGTGTCATTCGTTCTATGCACGGGCGGGAGCCTTTTGGCTCAGACATCCTCCTCTCCTTCTCAGCCCACAGGCGTGAGCACTCAGGACTCGGCGAATGACCTTTCGGTTGCCGTTGGCAAAACTGTTCTGGTCGACATCGCGTGGCCGATTAAACGGATTGCCAACAATATGGGCGAGATTGCCGATGTCCATGCAACGAGCCCGACCGAGGTCATGGTGCAGGGCAAGACCCCTGGGGAAACCAGCCTGATTATCTGGGATACACACGGCGGGCGGCAGTTCTTCAATGTGACGGTGCGCGCCAACACATCCGCATTGAACGACAATCTTGACGCTATCCGACGCGAGCTCAGAACGGAGCTTCCCGGTCAAGCCTTGAAGGTCAGCTCGGAGAACGGCTCGATCTTTTTGCGCGGAACGGTCAAGGACCTTAACAGCTCTGAACGCGCGGTCAAGATCGCTACGGTTGGCTTGCCGAGTGCCAGCGCCGGAGGCGCTGCGGGCAAAGTCGTCAACCTGCTCAACGTCGATGTCCCTGAAGGCGAAAAGCAAATCCTCCTTAAGGTGCGCTTTGCCAGCGTAGACCGCAGCACAGAAAAAGATCTGGGTATCAACTTAGTCGATTTGGGCGGGTTGAACACAGTCGGTGGGGTTACCACGGGGCAATTCAGCCCTCCGTCGGTCACAGGTGGGGGGGCCGGGACTCCGGTTACGGCGGCGGTTCCGAGTCTAAATCTCTTTGCCGGTCCTATCGGTAACTTGCCCATCGCCTTAAACATTGAGGCGCTCGTGACCAAAGGTGTAGTCGAGGTTCTGGCGGAGCCCAACGTCATGACGATCAACGGCAAAGAAGCGAGCTTTCTCGCCGGCGGAGAGTATCCCTACCCCATCGTTCAAGGCGGCAATGGAGGCCTGGCATCGGTTTCGATCATGTTCAAGGAGTATGGGGTCCGTCTGAACTTTGTCCCTACGATCACTCCCCGGGGAACGATCCGTCTTCAAGTTGCTCCTGAAGTCAGCGCTCTTGACTTTACCAATGCCATCCAGCTCTCTGGATTTGACGTGCCCGCCATTACCTCCAGAAAGATGAAGACCGAGGTTGAGTTAGCGGACGGTCAGAGCTTCGTACTCGGTGGACTATTGGACAACCGCGATAACGAACTCTTTTCCAAGGTCCCTTTTCTGGGAGATATTCCGATCCTGGGCAAGTTCTTCCAATCCATCAAGAAAACCAAATCGAATACCGAGCTGATCGTTATTGTGACCCCGGAGATCGTTGCGCCGATTCCAGCCGGCGCGCCGTTGCCTCAGCTGAAGTTCCCAGGCAAATACCTGCCGCCAAACACCGGCATAGCGATGAACACGCCGGATGCCAAGACCCCCGAAAACACTCCTGCACCGGCGGAGCCAACCATGCCGATTGAAAAGTTGCTCGAAAGCATGAGGCCCGAGACGCCGCTGGTAGTCGAAGCAAGTGGGGGTGGCTTTGGAGCCGGCTCAGCCACCGCTGCCCCTGCCGCCGCTCCAGCTCCAACCCAATGAAGTCTGCTGGCTGCTCTTGTTCAGGGCAGCCAGCGGCGTTTCAGGCGTGTGGTGCGCGATTAACGTGCGTGAGGGATGCTAAAAGGCCGAATGAATCCGTTTCGCTCAATCATGTTACGTCTTCACGGAACTCTTTCTCATCCAACTTCACTCGATAGTCGTATGCATATCGCAAATTTGACTCGCAACACTGTCCTCGCTACCTGCCTGGAAGTCGCCGACACGGGACCAAAGCGCAATAAAGGTTTACTTGGTAGAAAGAGTCTCTCTACGGGAGAAGGGCTGTGGATCATTCCCTGTGAGGCTGTGCACACCTTCTGGATGCAATTTCCGATCGATCTCATCTACTTGGACCGCCAGAAGCGAATCAGGAAGCTTTGTAGCGAAGTACCTCCGTGGCGTCTGTCGGGCTGCCTGTCAGCGCACTCGATCCTCGAACTTCCGCCGGGTACCATCCGAGATACGCAAACGCAGACGGAGGACACTCTCGAATTCACAGAGGTTTCTTAAGCTAACGGGGATTCAGCGGAGATATTCGAACGCCTCAAAGCTGTTCCGCAGTGTCTGCCGCGCAGCAGAAAGCTTCTCTCGTCCGCTTGCTATTATCTCTGGTGGCGTAAAGGTACCATCCCAGCCATGCAGGTACACTCCACACATAAAACAGAGTATTCATTGGAATCTCAACGAGTACCTCAAGTATTGCCGCTCCTCCGATGATCCCGAACGGTAGTAGCGAGCGCCCTGAGTCGTCGGCTTGATAGATTCCAGCCAAAACGGCAGGAAGCAGCATGGCTTCATCACTGAACCAGCCAAAGGGCCTGCACAAGGCTGAGACGATCAGCAGCACCATACCCTCATTCATCCAACTCCACCTATTGCGGCGCGTCCAAAAATACCAAAGTGCCCACGCGCAAGCAGCGCCTTCAGGGACAAATTGCAGCCACACGGCTCTGGGGTCGATCAGCGCGCGGAAAATCATGCTGAGAACAGGCACGGGTTCATCGAGCGCTCCGCCGGTACGCATCATCTGGGCGTATTGTGACCACGCATGAATATCAAGGAAAAACAGTGGCACGCAACTGCCCAGAAGGGCGGCGCAGAATCCAGCAAGAATGCGGTACCTCTTCTTGAAAATGACCCATACGAGAAGCACGATGCCAAAGGGCAAAAACAGGTGCGGTTTGGAGGCGCATAGAAGCAGGGCCGCTCCTGCCAGAAGCGGCCGCGACCTGTGGAAGTAAAGAAACAGCACTGTACCAAGAAGTAGAAAAATGCCAAACTGCCCAGCCATAAGGCAGATCATCAGAGGTGCGAAGCAGTACCCCAGTAGGTGAAGCCGATCGGCCCGTCGGCTCAGCATTCCCTTCAGCATCCTAATCGACACCACCAAACTACCAAGGAGCGCCACCAACCATAGAACGAGTCCAGTATTCGGGCTGACGAAACCGAGTGGCAAGGACAGGAATAGGGCCGCCGGCGGGTTGCGCATGATCAGGTGATAATCGCTGTTGTATCCAACCGAGCGCTCCAGGGCCCAAACGGCCTCTCCGTCGTAGGGGTTCCCGCCATGAACGAGTTGATGACCTGCAGCCCAATAGGAAATGAAATCTCGATTCCCGGCGTTATTATTTTTCACGATGAGAACGAGAATACCCATCCCCACAATCACAAGGCCAAGAGCGGCAACGATACGCCAAGGGTTTGTTTTCATTGTCCATTTCCAATTCCGCCGCTAAGCTCAGGCCCGCCGTTCTGTGATCGACGCCGGTCCATGCTCGACAGACTCGATAGGTTATTTGAGTTTCTCATTGCTACAACTGTAAACGAGTGCGAGCGCGGATTCGATTTTACGAATCGTCCGCGGAATGAACAGCGTCCAGAATGGAACGAGTTGGCGAAGATCGCAATTTCCGTTTTCACGCACACCTCCACATAAGACAAGTCGCGAAGTCAATTTCCCACTGAGTCGGTAATCGGTTCTTCCTCCAAAACGCCCATCGCAGAGGGAGACTTCGTCGACGTTCTCGCGTGCAGAAGTTGAGTGCTAATTCTTAAATTCGACCGGATGCTGACCCATTTTGTGGAGGAGGTTGATGCAACGAGGTACCATATCAGCCATGCGGGAGAAGTCCAATAAGTCCACTCAGCCAGGTCTATGGCTGTTGAGAATTTGAAGAACAGACAAACTTCGACCAGCGCGCTCAAGAATGCAAGAACGATCAAAAGATTTCTAGATCGGGTAAAAAAGGCGGCTTGCAAGAGTGCGGGTAATACCAAGGCCTGATCGTATAACCAGGTATAGGGCGCCACCAGCACCGAAACCAACATCAGCAGGCTGCCGTGAGTCAGCCAGTTCCAGTCTCGTCGACGAAGCCAGAAATAGGTCAGAGCCCACGCGCAGCCCAACGCTGCCGGCAGGAATTGAAGCCAAATAGGGTGAGGACTGAGCCAAAGGCGTAGCAGAAAGCTCAGGCAAGGGATGTATTCTTTATCTATTTCGGAGGATCGCACCATCTGCGAGTACTGTGCCCACTCCAATGGGTTGATACGGTAGGTGATGGCGCAGCTAGCAGCCATGGCTGCCGTGGTGCCGATCGCGAGACTGATGCGTTTCGACAGAATTATCCATGCGATCAAGGCCACGCCAAACGGCAGAAAAACGTGCGGCTTCAGCATGCAAAGCCAGAGCGAGACCCCTGCCCAAAAAGGACGTGAGCGATGCAAGCGAAGAAATAGGACGAGCCCAAGCAGCGCGAACAACGAAGTCTGTCCAAAAAGCATGCAGAGCAGCGCCGGTCCGAAAGAATAACCAAGCAAGTATCGGCGATTTCTGGGTCGGCCATGAATAACCCACAAAAGGAATACCGAAGTTGCCAGGCACGCCAGGAGGAGAAAGAACCATAGCAGCCATCCTGCCCGTGGACTGAGAAACTCAAGCGGAAGAACCAGGGGAAGCGCCCAAGGCGGATTCCGCATGAGACCCGCTTTATCCTCGGCCGCCATTCCCGCTGAGTGCTCAATCCGCGTCATGCCGTCTCTGTCGTAAGGATTCGAATTGTGTTCAAGTTGCTGTGCCGTGGCCCAATAGAAAAGATAATCGCGTGTGGCTGGAGCTGATGGCGATATCAACGCCGCGCAGAAGAGCCCAACCATACAGCCGAAAGCGACTGCGCAAACAGTAACAAAAGGTAGGACTGCAGCTGTGCGGAGGACATTTTGGCGTGCGCTGAGCAGTTCTTTGATTTTCATATGGATAACCTGAATCCGGACCGACCCTGGTAGGGGCTCATCGCAAAGCGACTCGCCCACAAGCATAGTGCTAACCTTCGTCATCCGAGGTTAGACAACTCCAACCCTCTGTCTACCTGATGCATTGAATAGGCAGAATCAGCATAATGTGCTGGTTCAGGTCTAAGCAAATCATTTCATGGGCAGCGAGAATCCTTATCGAAAGTTAATTCGCTATCCTTTGACGACTCGTATGATC
>CAYTJN010000018.1:0-18927 GCA_964438125.1 uncultured Occallatibacter sp. | reverse complement strand
AGCATACGAGAAGCCAAAAAAGCCACTTGTTCTATTGAATTCTGGAAATCATGTGAGAAAGACAGACCGCCATCTCTCCGATTCTGTGTAGCTTGAACAGATTTCTGTGAAGATCTTCCTAACGTCCCTCAAAGAAAGGTATGACGATTCGCGCGAGGAATCCAGTCGTATCAAGTCCGTCAAAACTCAACCGCTCTATAGAGGCGAATGCAGTTCTGTTTGGCATTACCGTGGCTCTTGTGTCCGGCGTCAACTATTCTTTCGCAACACGGTCGGGAATTCTAATTGTCGCTGGCCGAGAGTTCTGATTGTCGCCCGTCACTCTTGAATACGATAAGGGTCATCCGTATCAGTTTTGCAATCTTTAGTCATGTATACGCGGCGGATCTACATCAGGCGAACTGTATACACATGTTTACAGTCATCTCGAGTGAGCTTGGACCTCTATTTTATTATCATATTGATTATAAACGTATTATGTAAAGATTAGGAATGGCATATCACTTGCAGTAAAGAGGGCGACCCGGCCTGAAGCTGGGAAATTCAACTTACGGAGATGATCCAAATGAATAACATGCTTCTGAAATTGCACCTGAAGCTCCAGGAACTGATGAACCGCGAAGAAGGTCAGGATCTGGTCGAGTATGCTTTGGTAATCGCCCTTGTCTCGATCGCTGCGGTCGCTGCTCTGACCACTCTGTCCAGCAAGGTCACTTCTGTGTTCTCAACTATCGCCACAGATCTTTAGTTCTTAATCTTTGCGGCTGCAGGATGGCAGCGTCGTTAATCCGTATCTTCCACCAGCTTCGGTCCGTTGCGGGAGAGACCACAATGCATCGCAATTGCTTTGCGAGTGTTTTCTCCCGCTGACGACTTCAGTTTACCTCGAATCATGCCAGGAGAGACTCACATGCGGACGGAGCTATTGAGAATTTGCTATAAACTTAAGAGCCTGATCAGGCGCGACGAGGGTCAGGATCTGGTTGAGTATGCCCTTGTTATCGCCCTAGTCTCAATCGCCGCCGTAACTAGCCTGCATACCCTGGCTACAAAAATCACTTCTGTGTTCTCAGTCATCGCCAGTGACCTCTAGCTCAACTCGAAATGATTTCTGCAAGGTCACAGGTGTAGCATCGCAAATCAGTTTCTTAACCAGAACCGACCCTTTGCACGGTTTCCACGGAATAAATTCTTCAGCGGATTTCCAGGTAAGCGGTCCGGTCTGTATGCCAGCTCATTGAGAGGCAGCCTCATGCGGTCAACACTCTTGAAGATTCGCTCCCGACTGCAAGACCTCATCCTGCAAGAAGAGGGTCAGGATCTGGTTGAGTACGCCTTAGTCATTATGATGATCGCTACCGCTGCGGTTGTATCGGTGGGGAAATTCTCCACCGGGATCGTCAACTATATCCAATACGTCATTTCGCATTTCCCATGACATCGTCGGAAGCCTACAGAAAAAGGATCGGTACGACACAATCCGTCCTTCCTTCTTTGGCGGGAGAGAGTTGCGAAACAGATTGGTTGCAGGGGCAGCCTCTCCCATGCCTTTTAACCCTTTTGCAGGATTCCCTTGATGCTCGTAACAATTCTGTTCTTATTCACTGGCCAAAGGGAAGCCTCATTCGCTTTGTTTCGCTGCGCTCTCAGTGCCCGTTGCACTGTCGCGGTATAGTAGCGCTATGCTCCTGTTTTCTCCCCCGAAACCTGGTCCGACGCTAATCTTCATCGAAGCCGGTTTTACGATCGCGGCATCCGTCGTGGTCCTGGCGTGGCCCCACCTGGGTTCTTCAGTTTTTCCGCACATCGAACGCGCCTTTGGCCGGGTGGCGCGACAAAAGGGATTGGCGGTCGCTCTCGTTGGGCTTTCCGCGCTTCTATTGCGCCTTGCCATTCTTCCGCTATGTGCCGTTCCTTTGCCCTTCGCTACCAATGGTTTGAGTTTTTTGCTCGCGGCTGATACCTTCGCGCACGGGCGATTGACCAACCAGACGCCTGCTATGTGGACCCATTTCGAAAGTATCCACATCAGCATGCAGCCCACTTATATGTCCATGTACTTTCCAGCACAAGGCCTCCTCATGGCCGCTGGCAAGATCTTATTCGGACACCCTTGGTACGGCATTCTGATCAGTTGCGCATTGATGTGCGCGTCCATTTGCTGGATGCTACAGGCGTGGTTGCCACCCACCTGGGCACTGCTTGGGGGGGTGTTGGCAATTCTGCGCTTGGGCCTTTTTAGTTATTGGATCAATACGTATGCTGGTGCCGGCGCAATCTCGGCCCTCGGAGGAGCTCTCGTGCTTGGCTCGCTGCCAAGGCTAATTAAGACAGCCCGATTTCGTTACGGCCTCTTGATGGCGGTGGGTATCGTTCTTCTCCTTCTCACTCGCCCATATGAAGGCCTGCTGCTTTGCCTGCCTGTTTCGGCCGTTCTGGGTCGCTGGCTCCTCTTTGGAAAGAATAGGCCGGAGATTGCGGTGTTGGTTCGACGCGCCGCTTTCCCGGTGGTGTTGATCGTGGCCGCCGTGGCGTGGTTGGGATACTATGACTACCGCGCCTTCGGAAGCCCATTCACTCTGCCTTATACCGTCGCGCGAAATACCTATGCGTCCGCGCCATACTATATCTGGCAGTCACCCCGTCCTGTACCCAATTACAGGCACGAAGAAATGCGGCGCTTCTATAGCGAAATCGAGCAGGGTGGCTATGAGAAGCTGCACAGCGTCTCGGGCTTCATTCCCCAGACGCTGTCAAAATTCGGCTCGTCAATGTTTGCGTTCTATGCTGGGTTTGCTTTGCTACCTCCGCTGGTCATGTCTCGTCGCGTCATCCTGGACCGTCGCCTCCGTTTCTTGGTCCTCTGTCTTCCCCTGTGGCTGGGCGGCGTGGCAATCGGTATCTTTCTCGTTCCTCACTATCTGGCTCCTTTTACTGCCGCCTTTTACGCTCTGGGGCTCCAAGCCATGCGTCATCTTCGTTTTTGGAAGTCCGAGGGGAAACCCGCTGGACAGACGCTGGTGCGTCTTCTTGTAACAATCTGCGTTTTGATGGCCGGACTGCGTGTCTTTGCTGAGCCACTCCATCTGATCCCTTCTGAATGGCCAGGGGGTGAATGGATTTTCTTTTGGAATGGCCCCGGCCATTTCGGTACGGAACGCGCTCAAGTTGAAAATCAACTGGAACAAATGCGCGGTCCGCAACTCGCCATTGTGCGCTATTCACCAAACCACTTCCCTCTGGATGAGTGGGTTTCGAATGCCGCGGACATCGATGCCTCCAAGGTGATCTGGGCGCGTGAGATGGACGCCGCGAGCAACGTGGAACTGATACGTTACTACAAGAACAGAAATGTTTGGCTTGTGCAGCCGGATTTGCCGGCCGATAGGCTCTCTCCTTTCCCGGTTCCTGATGGCCAGGTGTCTCCTTCCACCGGAGTACGAGAATGAATGCTGCTCCAGGCACTGAGATACTCTCCCCTACAACGCAGAAAGCACGCTCGGTGTGGTCGAGCTATATCCTCTTCACGCTTTGCGCCAGCGCTTATCTTCTTCCGTTCATGCGAATCATTATCATCGGAAGAGACGAAGGCTCGTTCCTTGATGGTGCTGTAAGAATTGTTCAAGGTCAGGTCTTCGCCCGCGACTTCTTTGAAGTCATGGGGCCGGGGTCGTTCTACTGGTTAGCTATCTTCTTTAAACTTTTTGGTGCCACCTTCCTTGCGTCACGAATATGTCTATTCATTTCATCGCTTGGTATGGCTATCTCGATCTATTATCTCTCTCGCCGGATCTGCAAACAAAGCCAGGCGCTTCCGTGTCTTATTGTGGCAGGGACTTCGTTTGGCGGCCTTTGGCCGGAGATAAGTCACCACTTAGATAGCAGTTTTTTCGGATTGCTTTCCGTGGTGTGCATGGTTCTTTGGCTTGACAAGCCAAGAAACAGCTTTGTGGTTGCAGCAGGTATCCTGTGTGCTGCAGCGACATTGACTTTGCAAACAAAGGGTCTATTGCTGTTCTGCGCCATTCTTGTGTGGATGTTGATTCAGCGCAACAAAACTGCAACGCCATGGAATTCATTCATTTGTTTCTTTGGAGGGTACGTCGCACTGGTTGCCTTTGTGCTCTCGTATTTCTGGAGCCAGGGGGCCCTAAGCAGCCTTGTCTATGCCAATTTCATCTTCCCGTTTCATCGCTATAGCACGGTGAATTCCGTCCCTTACGCGGACGACATATTCCGAATCTACTGGCAGCCAGCGGCGGCTGGAGACGGTTCTCCATTGCTACTTGGAATCTCTCTGATCAGGATTATCCCGTTTCTTTTCGTGGCCGCGTTGCCTTTGCTCCTGTTAATTGCCGGGATTCGATACAAATGGAAGCTCGCAACACCCGAGGTTGCGCTCTACTGGCTCTGCGGATGGGCGATATGGCTTGGGGAAATTCATCGTAAAGACATATTTCATCTGGTGTTTGGTTCCTCCTTCCTGATTGTTGTATGGGTCTATTCCCAGACCGAAGATTCGAACAGGCTTTCCAAAATTGCTCTGCAAGTCCTCGCAGGCTCCGCCATATTTCTTGTAGCTTTGAATGGTTACTTTGTACTTATTCAGGGGGCGCACACCTCAGTAACTCCTGTTGGCAAAGTCTCTTTAATCGGTGACGAGACTATATTGAGTTTACTGAAGCAGCACGTTCATCCCGGAGAAAGGGTCCTGATTTATCCATTTTGCCCAACATGCTATTTTCTAAGCGCAACTGAGAATCCAACAAGATATAGCTTGCTGGTATACAACTACAACACTCGTGAACAGCTTCAAGAAGTTGTGGGTAACTTGGAACAACAACGGATAAAATATGTAGTCTGGGATACGGAGTTTAATGCCACGATGAATAAGTTCTTTCCAGGAGTTTTGCCCAAGGATCCGAACGATCTTACAATCGAACCTTATTTGAAGTCCCATTACACGGTGATTGAGAACGATCATGGCATCGATCTGATGGAGCGGAGGTGAAATGCAAGCCGATATGAGAGCGTACTATGAATTTGGCCGGTACGAGTTTCTCGGTCGCCGTTTGTTTTACAATCTATTGAAGCGATCCATTCGTGATCCACTACTTCGTCGGATCTTAGCAAGCACGTCGGTCTTGCTTACAAAGGTCAGGGAATAACCGGGATTCCCGCGTGGGCGTTTGTTTTGGAAGGGAAAGAAGTCCAGATTATGGAAGGAATGGGGGGAAACCTGCAAACTGATAGGGAGTCGGACCCCGAATTCAACCGCTACGCTTCCTCCTACACGGAATTGCTTCGCGACCCGCTAAGAAGCCAATTCTCACGAGATCCGCTTTATTTTCATCGCAGAAAGTGGCTTCTAATCCAGCGAATTCTTAAACAGGTCGGGATGATACCGAAGAAATTGAAATGGCTGGATATTGGCTGTGGACATGGCGAATTACTTGAATTGGCTGGGAATGGCTTTTCTGAAGCAGCCGGCTGCGACTTCTCCGCGGCCATGTTACCCCCGAAATCCTCATTCAAGACCTATAAACAACCTTCTCTTGCAAGGCTTCCATTTGCGGATGGCTCATATGATCTTGTAACGGTGGTTTGTGTGCTGCATCATGTTCACGGTGGAGACAGGAATCTTCTTGCCGATGAGATCCGGCGAGTTGTGAGTCCTGGAGGAATATGTTGCATGATTGAACATAATCCTTGGAATCCCGTGACTCGGAAGATTGTGAACAGATGTCCGGTCGATACGGATGCGGAGCTCCTAACAGCGCGCGAGCTGAGCAGACTAATCCGGGCGTCCGGTTTCTGTCTATTGAGGACGGAATACTTTCTCTATCTACCGGAGAGAATCTTTCATAGATTCGGCGCCATCGAAAGGCTGCTATCTCGAGTGCCATTTGGCGGTCAGTACGCATTAGTTGGCCAAGCACCTTTATAGGGCTAAAGACTCTTCTCCACGATAAACCGAGGCCGGGATTTTGCTTCAGAATAAATCTTCGCTAGGTATTGCCCAATAACTCCAAGACAAAGAAGTTGTATTCCGCCCAGCATGTAAAGGGGGATCACAATAGATGCCCATCCGGGAACGGCGGCGGGGTTGACAAAGCGGGTGACCAGAGCCCATGCAGCCATGCCGAAGCTGAAGAAGGAAACTAACATGCCGAGGACCGTGATGACCTTCAAGGGTATCTCCGTGAAGGAGGTAATGCCGTTCACGGCTAGCGAGATCATCTTGGGAATCGAGTATTGCGATTCTCCAGCGAAACGCGCTTGTCGATCATAGAAAACTGCGGCAGAAGGAAAACCAAGCTGCGGGATCAGTCCTCTTAGCAGCAAGTTATGCTCTTTGCAAGTGCGCAATTCCTCTACCACGCGGCGGCTAAGCAGCCGAAAATCTGCATGATTAAATTTCAGTTCGACGCCCAACGCTTCGAGAAGCCGATAATAGCTTTCGGCCGTGGTACGCTTGAAAAAGCTATCTGATCTGCGGTTACGTCGAATACCGTAAACCACCTCGGCGCCCATTGCATAATTCCGGACCATTTCTTTAATTGCTTCAATATCGTCCTGGAGGTCAGAGTCTATACTGACCATCACATCACCCGGAGCAGTGAGCAATCCGGCTAGAATTGCGCTTTGTTGTCCAAAGTTCCTTGAAAGCTTTAGACCGTGGATTGGGGAGTGTTGAGTTGCTAATTGCTCAATGATGCTCCAAGTGTTGTCTCTCGATCCATCATCTACAAAGAAGATTGCCGGATTGATAATCAAGGTGCCCTGAGTCATCTCATCAAGCAGTGTTAAAAGACGAGCAGCCGTCTCAGGCAATCCCTGTTCTTCGTTGTAACAAGGGATTACAATGGTTAACCTCGGGATAGAAATGCGCTCATCCAATTTCATCATAGATGTTGCTTCAGCCATAATCGGGGTGTGGCGAAAAATCTCACGAGCCTAACTTCGAGGCCAATCACGACTTACTCAAGAAACGGTACGAGATGATGATGCGGTGCTTAAGAAGTGCAGCTTTCGACAGACACCACGCCGGAAGAAATGAAAGTACGCGAGCTTGGATCCGATAAGCCCATGAAGCCATTTCAGGAATCATCTGATCATCTCTGATGCCAGAGCGTAGTACGATTGGTGGAAGTGCTGGAATGACTGTTTCCGCAACATAAAGGATGATGTTGCGCCGATACCAGACCTCCACTGCGTCCAATCCCTTGATCATCGGACGGAACGAATCGAAGGGCTTGTAACCATACTTGTCAAACAGTTGGCGCCAGAATTCAGGTGTCTGTTCATTGATATGGTTCTCACCACCTTGACCCGGGGTGGCAGCAGAAAACAGGACCTTGTCACCGTGCCTGGTCAAATTTCCAATCAAAGTATCTGAGGATGCCTTGGACATATGCTCTCCCACCTCGAGGCACTGCACTAAGTCGAACCGGCGTCCTAGGTCGAACTCCCGCGCTACATCCATACTCCGAAAGTGATTGGCAGAAATTACAAGCGACGCGGGTTGCAAGTACGCACCGTCGACGCCGAAATAGTCAGTTACATTGCAGTCCCTATATTCCGAAAGCCAGGCTCCCGTGCCGCACCCTACGTCCAATACACTGACCGGGGAGAGTTGTTGAAGCACCAGCGGTACGACGACTTTAGCAGATCGGCTGGATCCAACGCCAATGTAGCGATAGAAGGTATCGCTGTAGCTGTGGCTTCTCGAGCGCGGAGCTTCGCACCCCTGAGTATCTGTGCCAACGGTGGTGGCCCTCTTGCCGAACTCAACGAAGCTCATTAGTTTTTGTCCAAAAACATATTATAGTCACGCAAACCTCTTCCGGCTACAATCAGTCTCACAGATGATTCGAACATTTGATATTCCCACGACAACCCTGGAAGCAGTATGCACTGGAAATGAAAGACTGAATCAACTTTAAACTTACCGGCGTGTAGTTCTCTCAGTGCGGCTTTACGTCACCGCTGTTCGATTGAACAGCACGATTACGGTGTCGATCGCGGAAACATGGCGCTTATCCAGGAAAGATTTACAAAGAGCAGGAGCACAATAAGTGCAACGCAGATCGTAAGAGGAACCATTAGCTGTGGCTCGCGATAGAGCCGTTCCGGATTCTGGACCGCGCTTTCGTGTCGGAACGAGAGACTGAAGTACGCCGCCATGAGCCATGCCACAACTGGGAACGAGAGGATCAATTCGATGCGGTAGCGCATCATGAATGCGCCGAAGAATAACATGCAGGCCGCGGCATAGAAGATAGCTGAATTCAATAGAGATTCTTCGCTGTAGTGCGCGAAGGAACTGCGATAACTGGCCGCGACAGTTGGATTGGCGATTTGTCGGTATTCCGAAAAGCGCTTGAGGCTCATAAAATAGCAACCCAGCATCCAGTAAGAGATGAGCAGCGATGCCGGAGGAAGCATGACTGTGATCACTGAATACCAGCCCAGACAAAAGCGCAGCGGGTTATTGATCGACTCGGTCAAGACATCGACGTAGGCAATCTCCTTGCTGCGGACAGGAGGGATGTTATAGATGCACCCCATGACCCAGAGAGCTGCGGCGCTTAACAGAAAGCCCGTGCCGAGCAAACTGGATAGTGCGAGCCCAGCGATCATCATCACGATCCATTGCGCGTAGCCCCATCCTTTATGAACCAGTCCGCTGGCAGCGGGCCGATTCTTCTTGGTGGGATGCAGCTGATCGAATGGCGCATCCAAAATCTCATTGATTACATAGTTGCTGCATGCAATGAGAGTTGACGCCACCAGGCTAATCAATATGCGAATCAGCAGCCGCGATGATAGACCCGCTCCGGACATCGAGATTGCCAGGACGATTCCGGGAACAATGAAGAGCTGCTTGATGCTGTGATCCAGCCTCATGATGCGAAAATGCGCAGCAATGCGCTCAGAGGCTGTTGGAAGGCGCTGGCTGGACGTGGCAATGTTCACTTGCATCATAGTACGGCATTTCCAGCAAGGTAAAAGACTTTATTCGACCAGAGTAGGCAGCGCGGCCACCTTCCCACGGACAAGGTACTGTCCGGGAGCGCACCGGCGTTTCAGTTCGCGGATCTTCGAAATGCCATAGTGGGCCGCCGGGACTCGACAGGTCAATTCTATGCGGTGGCCCTCCGTAGTTCACGGGCTCCGAGGCGCACACTCACCACTTTGGAGACGCCAGGCTCTTGCATGGTAACGCCATAGATCATGTCCGCGGTCTGCATCATTCGCTTGGAGTGCGTAACAATGAGGAACTGCGTCTCTTTTCCGAGCGAATGAAGTAACTCGGCGAGGCGGCCGACGTTGGTCTCGTCGAGCGCCGCGTCCACTTCGTCGAGCGCGCAGAACGGGCTCGGCTGGAATTGGAATATGCCAACCAGCAGAGCCAGCGCGGTCAGCGACTTTTCACCACCCGAGAGCAGCAGCACATTCTGCAGCTTCTTGCCCGGCGGCGAGGCGACGATCTCTAACCCGCTCTCTGCCTGGTTCTCAACGTCTGTGAGCCGCAGGAAGGCCTGGCCGCCCTGGAAGAGCCGCGCAAATACCTGCGCGAAGTTCTCGTTGATCCGTGCAAAGGCCTCGTCGAATTTTTCGCGGGAAATTTGATCGATCTCTTTGATCGTGTCTTGCGTATTTTCGATCGACTCCATCAGATCCTTGCGCTGTGTTTCCAGGAAGCCATGACGTCCGGCCGTTTCCTTGTATTCTTCGAGGGCCATCATGTTGACCGGGCCCATCTGCTCGATGCGCTGACGCAGCTCGCGGCAGGTCTCCTCTTCCGTGACCAATGCCTCGCCTTCCATGCGCGCAATCTGTAAATCGGCGCGCAATGCGCCAGCTTCCAGGTTGACCTCGGCCAGACAGCTTGCCTCCAGATGTTCCAAATCCGAACGCAGCTTGGCTACTTCGCTCGACCGTATCGAGCGATCTTCGCGCAATTGATCCAGGGCAGCCCGTCCGCTTTTGAGCTGTGTCTCCATGGTCGCCAGTTGTTGGCGCAGCGACTGCGCCTCGGCGGCCAGCTTCTGCGCCTTGGCCAGCGCTTCCGCGCGCGTGGCCGTTAATTCCAGTTCGCGTTGTGCAAGCTCCGCGCTCTCTCTCACGCGCTGCTCACGTTCCATCTTGGCAGCGCTGCGCTGTTGTTCGATCGATTGCACCCGGCGCTCCAAGTCCGCGTGAAGCCGGTCAATGCGTTGGAAGGCCGCCTCGGCGCCGCGCCTGCGTTCCTCTAAGCCAGCCAGCTCGGCCGTCACCTGCGCCGCCTCCTGTTGCAAGGCTTCGCGCGCCTGCCGCTGCAGTGCCAGCTTGGCCTGCAATTCGTCGAGTGCTGCTTCGGCCGTGCGATGTTCGGCCTCCAAACGGAGCAACTCCTCACGTTTCTCGTCGATGCTGATCTTCTTTGACTCGCGCGCGTCCTTGTTGCGTGCGGCCTGCGCTGTCCATTCTTGCAGTCGCCGCTCTACACGTTGAGTTTCGGACTCGATCTGTTTCAGCGCCGCTCCCTGGTTGGCGGTGTCGCGCTCCGCCAGGTGGCGTTCCTCGCTGCGCGTCTCCAATTGTGCGGCCAACTCCTCGATGACCTGAACAAGCGTTGCAGCTTCGCCCTCCGCTTGCGTTAAGCCTGCCTCAAGCTTGGCCAGACGGCCCTCGGCCTCGCGCAACTCCCGCTTGAGCGCGAGTGGACCTTCGCTGGCTGGTTTGCCGCCCGTTACCGTCGCATTGTGAAAGCACTCCCCCTCAGGCGTCAAAAAGTAGGCATGTGGATGACGTCCGGCAAGGCTGAGAGCTTCGCCAGGATCATCCACCAGGTAGCCGTTTCCGAGCTTGGGAAGAATCGTCTCCAGCGAGTGTCCAAAGCCATTTAGCACTCGAATAGCGTCCTTCAGTGGAGTGACGCCGGGGCCGCTGATGGTCTCTTTGATCTCCTCGAAAAGACCGCACTGCTCCGCCGAATGAATCAGGAATGTCGCGCGTCCATCCACACCGGACTTGAGCAGTTGCACGCCTTGCTCGGCGGCGGTCCAGCTCTTCACTACGACATAGTTCAATTCCTCCCGCAGAAACTCGTCGACCACGCCCTCGTGTTCACCGCTCACTTCGATGAAGTCCGCCAGCGTGCCAACTGGCGCCATACCTTGCCCGAGCGCACCCGGCTTCAGCAGCCGTCGCACCGTATCCGTGGAATAGCTGTGGTTGCGAATCAGCGATTGCAACGAATCGCGTCGGCCGGCCACAGTGGCGTGCTCGCCGCGTAGTTGGTTGGCCCGCGCTCGCAGAGCATTTTCCTCCGCGCGGCGCGCTTGCAGAGCCTCGCGAAGCTGGGCGATCTCGCCTTCCAACCGCTTCAGCGTTTCCGACGCGGACTCAAACACCAGCCGTGCCTCGCCGCTTCGTGCGCCTAGATTCTCGAGCTCATTCCGCGCCTGGCCCAACTCGGCCTCGAGCCGCTCCGCCTCGCGCTCCATGGCGGCAAGACTTTCTTCGCTCTGCGTAGTGTGGTTGCGGGCGTTGCCGGTCAAGGTCAGCAGGTGCATTGCATGACGCCGGTTTGTCTCCAGATCGCGTTCCGCCGCAAACACCTCCTCGGCCGCTGTGCGCGCCTCTTGCTGGCGTGCCTCAACCTTTTCTCGAAAGGCCTTGGCCTCGCCCGCGGCTGTCTCAAGGAAGCTATGCTGCTGCGTGCGCTCCTCGGCGATTCCGGCCAACTGCGACCGTGTCTGCTCAAGCTCGGCTGCGGCTGCCGTGAGGCGCGTCTCAAGTTCGCCAACGCGCTCTGTGTTGGAGCGCTCCCGAGCCGCGGCCCGCTCCAGCTCAACGGCTGCCGTATTGGCCAGGTTTTGCGCCTCCTGGCCTTCATGATCGAGTTCGTAGCCGCGCTCGGTAAGAGAGTGCTGGCTGGCTTCAACCGCATCAATCTCCGTAGCCGAAACGTTGATCCGCTCGGTTAGCGCTGCGATCTCCTGCTGGAACCTGACCTGATCGGCATCCATTAACGCCATACGACTGGCCATTACCACGAGCAGCCGCTGGCGCAGCTCGCCGCGCACTGCCGCGAATCGTTCCGCCTTCGATGCCTGCCGCTTCAAACTGTTCATCTGCCGCGTGACTTCTTCGAAGATGTCATCCACCCGCGCCAGGTTCTGTTTCGCACTCTCCAAACGCAACTCGGCCAGCCGCTTCTTGTTTTTGAAACGTGTGATACCCGCTGCCTCTTCGATAATCGCCCGCCGGTCGTGCGGCTTTGAACTGAGCAGTTGCCCGATCCGCTCCTGCCCGATAATGGCATAGCTCTCCGGCCCCAGGCCGGTTCCCATAAAGATGTCCTGAATATCGCGCAGCCGGCAGAGCTTGCCATTCAGCAGATACTCGCTCTCGCCGGTGCGGAACAGGCGCCGGGTAATGACCACCTCGCCCTTCTGCGGCGTCCGCTGAAATTTGCGCCGGCGAATTTTCAGCACCACCGCCTGCGGTCCTTCGCCGGTCGAAAATGTCTGAGGCTGGCCCGCACCGTCCGCGTCTTCGTCCCCCCCCAGTGGCTGACCCGGCTGCTCGCTGGCGATGATCTCTTCAGCCTCACTCGCCCGTTGCCGGCGAACCTCGTCCTCATCCCAATCGGCCGGGCCGTCGTGCTCAACCTCGACCAGCGGTTCCACTGCAATCGGTCCCTCGTATGCCTCCGGATCGACCAGAGTGATCGTCACTTCGGCCATGCCAAGCGGCTTGCGTTCCCGGGTTCCGGCAAAGATCACGTCCTGCATGTGTGTGCCGCGCAAGGTCTTGGCGCTCTGTTCGCCGAGTACCCAGCTCACCCCGTCCAGAATGTTGGACTTGCCGCAACCGTTTGGCCCCACCACAACGGCAATGCCTGTACCCGCCACGGTCAACTCAGTGCGGTCGCAAAAGCTCTTAAAGCCGAGGATGTGGATTTTCTTTAATTTCAGCATCTTCACTCCAAATGGTTAAGGCTGTACTTCAACTCACCTTCGATTGCGCCAGGCCGATCCCCCATCCGTGTTCTTGGCTGGGATGACCCACTGCTTACAAACTCTACGGACCCACGAAGGCAGGGTCAACGGTCGCATGGATGGAATTTGTGGATAAGGGGGGGCGCAATTCTTGTTCTTGTGGTTTCTCAGAAAAGCAGTGCAAAACCGGGCTTTTTCAGTGAATTGCAGCGCGTTTTTGCACAGGTCCAGCGGTCGCTCCGGTCGAAATTGCCGCGCTGAATCAGACCACCCAAGCCTCGCCAGAAATCGGAAGCGTTATGCGGCATGGAAAAGCATCGTCTCCGCAGTGAGTCCAGGCCCAAAAGACATGGCGCAGCCCGGTTCCTCAGCCTGAGCGCCTTCCATTAACTTCTCCAATACGAACATCACCGTTGCGGAGGACATGTTGCCGTAGTGCGCCAGTACCTCTCGCGAGCACCGAAGCGCATCGGCGGGCAAGCCCAGACCCTTCTCCACCGAGTCGAGGATCGAGCGTCCTCCAGGATGCACCGCCCACAGGCCAAGCGAAGAAGGATCGTCCCTCCCCGTGATTTGGCGCCCCGTTTCCTTGAGCGAACGGCCGATCTCCCCCGGAACCTCGCCCGAGAGGTGCATGTCAAATCCAAGCTCGCCAATCCTCCACGTAATCAGCGGGCTCGTCTCGGGAATGCACAGCGCCAGAAAGCTGTCGATCGCTAGTCCCGTGGGTCGCGCGCTCACCAGCGAGGCCGCGCATCCATCCGCAAAGACCAGGAATGAGAGCACCTGCTCCAGTTCATGCGTCTCCTGAAAATGCAGAGAGCACAGTTCCAGATTCAAGATCAGCACCGTCGCGCCAGGCTCTGATCGGACGATATGACGCGCCGACTTCAGAGCATTGATCGCCGCGTAACAACCCATGAACCCAATCATGGTTCGCTCGACCGAAGGAGAAAGCCCGAGATAATTGACGACCTCGAAGTCCAGCCCCGGCGCATAGAGTCCTGTACACGATGTGACAATCACATGCGTAACAGTTCGCCTCTCTTCGGCGGTCAGCGATAGCTTGTCCAAAGCTCCTCGTGCCAACTCCGGAGCGTATCGTTCGAACAGTTGCATGCGGCGCGCGGTTGAGGGGAAGTTACCCGGCACATAAATCTGCTCCTCATCTTTCCATGAACCATCTCCCGTGACGATGGGGTTTACAAATGAGTAGCGCTGTTCAATGGCCGACAAGCGCGCCATGCGGCGAAACAGATTGCGGGATGTGCCCTCGGGCAACATGCCCGTCGCAAAATCGATGAAGGCCCGGTGGACGTCGTGCGGAGGAACCGCCGTCGCAATGCGATTGATATGTGCGGTGGTCATTACCACCCCTTTCGTGGCCTGTCTTCTTCTCAACTTCTTCGCTATTTGACTCTTTAAAGGTCTCAAGGTTTCGTTTCATTGCGTTCCAGCAAGTAAATGTTCTGTCTCGAAGGCGTCATTTGACGAAGAAACGTAGCGTCCGTGTCTCCGGACCGGCTGTACGGGCGGCAGAACAGTCGAGCCGGAGGACGGCGAGTATCTGTTGAATAGGCGCACATTGAATCGGCGCTCAGCCCCGATTGGATCTTTTGATGAAGATCACACATTTAATTCACCGCCTATTGCCGATAATTACGATTTCTTAGGGCACAATAGAAACAGTCGCTGGTGGGCTCACAGCCCGCAATCTCAGCGCGCCCTCGGAGCCTACCCCCCAGCCCCCCTCCTATATTTTCTAAACCTTGCAGGTAATTAATCCGCCAACAGTCCCATAGATAACAAGCCTTGGATGGAGAAGCCGCTGCTGTAAAGTTGGAAGAGGCGCTCGCCATTCTGGTTGTCGCTGTTGCCGTGCCTTGAGCCATCTTCTCTTGACGACTGAAACCAATTCGAACGCCGCCGCGGAAATGGCCGAACTGCTGCGCTCGGTCTTTGGTTTTGCGCGCTTCCGGGCAAATCAGGAGGCGGTCTGCCGCGCGGCCATCGCAGGGCGCGACCTTCTCCTGGTCATGCCCACAGGTTTTGGCAAGTCGCTCTGCTATCAGTTGCCCGCGATAGCGCTTGGCGGCACAGCGCTGGTGATCTCGCCGCTGATTGCGCTCATGGAAGATCAGGCGGCAAAGCTCTCCTCTTTGGGCCTCAAGGTGGGCAGGATTCACTCTGGCCTCGATCGAAGCGTGGCGCGCCAGGCCTGCGCGGATTATCTGCAGGGCAGCTTGCAGTTCCTCTTCATTGCTCCCGAGCGCCTCCGTGTGCCGGGGTTCGGCGAGATGTTGGCCAAGCGCAAGCCCGCGCTCATCGCCATCGACGAAGCGCACTGCATCTCGCAATGGGGTCATGACTTCCGTCCCGATTACCGGATGCTGGGCCATTATTTGCCGGCGCTTCGTCCCGCTCCAGTGCTGGCTTTGACGGCAACGGCGACTCCTTCCGTGCAAGCCGACATTGTGGCGCAACTGGGAATGGTCAAACCGGCACACTTCATCCATGGCTTCCGGCGCGACAACTTGGCGATTGAGGTGGTACAGCTTTCTATGCCCGGGCGACCAGCGGCGATCAGCGGGCTGCTTGCAAACGCCGACCGCCGGCCCGCGATCGTCTACGCCACCTCGCGCAAAGGCGCCGAGCGTCTTGCCGAGGAGCTTTCGACCAACGGCCGATCGCGCAGGATCGCGGCGGCGGCCTACCATGCGGGGCTCGATCCGGAGACGAGAGAGCGCGTGCAGACAGCCTTCCAATCAGGCGAATTGGAAGTGGTGGTGGCCACCATCGCCTTCGGTATGGGCATCGACAAGGCTGACATTCGCACCGTGATCCACGCAGGTTTGCCGGCGACGCTGGAAGGCTTCTATCAGGAGATTGGCCGCGCAGGACGCGATGGATTGCCGAGCCGGACCTATCTCATGCACAGCTATGCCGACCAGCGGACACACGACTTTTTTCTCAATCGCGATTATCCGCCGGTGGAGCACTTGCAGCAGATTTACCGAACGCTTGCGGAAGACCCAAAGCATGTGGATGAACTGCGCGCCGAGTCGAACCTGGAGGAGGAGGAGTTTGACAAGGCTCTGGAAAAGCTGGAGATTCATGGCGGGGCACGCGTGGACTTTGGCGGCAATGTAACGGCAGGCGGCCCGGGCTGGAAGAAGACTTACACAGTGCAGGCGCAGTTCCGCGCTGAGCAGTTCGAAAAGGTCCTGCGATTTACAACTTCAGCCGAGTGTCGGATGGCCGCGCTGGTGCGGCACTTCGGGGATCTGGAGGACGCAAGCCGGCCGTGCGGAATCTGTGATGTATGCGATCCAGCCGGAGCGGTACTCAGGCTTTTCAGAAGGCCGACTGCGCTCGAGCAAGAGTTGGTCCAGTCGATTGCCGATGAGTTGCGCGCGGTGGACTATAAGGCCGCCGGAACGCTGCAACGGAATCTTGATCTGGTGGGCAGGATGAGCCGCGACGAGTTTGACGGGCTGCTCGATGCGATGGTGCGCGCCCGCCTCATAGAAATTGAAGAAGCCGAATTTGAGAAGGATGGAGCGGTCATACGCTATCGCAAAGTGAGGCTGACTCCGGTGGGCCTAGAGATGCGAAAGACCACGCCAATAGACCTGCTGATCAGCGATGGGGTTGTTGAAGAGTTTGGCGGTCACACGCCGGGGCCGGTGCGGATCAAGAAGACGAACGCAGTTACAAAGGGCGGTGGAGCAAAGGCGCCGAGCGCGAAGCAGGCAGCCGAGCCGGTGCGGCTCTCGACCGAGGGCGAGGCTCTAGCGGTGCGGCTCAAGCAGTGGCGTGCGGCAGAGGCCAAGCGGCTGGGCGTTCCGGCCTACGTAGTGCTGCATGACCGCACTCTAACTTCGTTGGCACAGTCGCGTCCGACCACCCCGAAGCAGTTGCTAGAGATCGGTGGAATGGGCCCGGCCAAGGCGGAACGGTTTGGCGATGCGATCCTCGAGTTATGCAGCGCAATCGATTGAGGATTGTTTAAGTGCGCCATCCGGCATAATTTGCGCAACATATTGAAATCGTTTACACACTCCATCGGCCTGATTTATAGTTTCGCTTTGCTGCGCGCTCCGGACGCCGTCGTTGTCTGAGGCGAGACTCCATTCCAAAGAGGTCACCTCCGTGCCTGATCTTTCTCGTCGAGATTTGCTCCGTTCCGGCTTTGCACTTTCGGCTTCTTCTCTGATGGCTCGTTCGGCCTGGGCTCGGTCGGCAGACTTGTTGGCGGCGTCTTCCGTTGCTGATGAGGCTGTGGCTCCGCGCGAGCAATTGCTCTTCGACTTTGATTGGAAGTTCCAGTTTGGCCACGCAAGCGATCCTGCGCGCGACCTTGGATTCGGCAACGGCCAGGGAGATTTTGCGAAGACCGGCGATTTCACCTTTGCAAAGGCCAAGTTTGACGAGTCGAAATGGCGCACGCTTAACCTGCCTCACGATTGGGCTGTGGAGTTGCCCTTTGTGCGCGATGAAGTGCAGCAATCACATGGCTACAAGCCGATCGGACGGCGCTATCCCGAGACCAGCGTTGGCTGGTATCGCCGCGAGTTCGATATTCCGGCCAGCGATGTGGGCCGAAGGATATGGGTTGAATTCGACGGGGCCTTTCGCGACGTTCTGGTCTTTGTGAACGGCTGTTTTATTGGCCGCAATGACAACGGTTATGCGCCCTTCCGCTTCGATCTGAGCGATTTCCTGGAATACGGCAAAAAGAACTATATCGTCGCGCGGGTGGACGCGAGCTTTGGCGACGGCTGGTTCTACGAGGGCGCGGGCATCTATCGGCATGTGTGGCTGACGAAGACCGATGCGCTGTATCTGGGGCGGTGGGAGAGCACGGTCCGCACGGAGGCCACAGACGGCAAAGCTGTGAACCTCAAACTTGCGACGGTTATTGAGAACCAGGGCAAGAGCTACGAAACGGCCGCGGTGAGCTGGAAGATTTTGGATGCGGCGGGCAAGACGGTGGCCACGGCCAAGTCCCTGGCGCAGAAAATTGACGCGGATGGAAAGGCGAGTTTTGAAGCGTCGGCGAACCTGAGCGATCCGGCGCGTTGGTCGGTCGATGAGCCCAATCTCTATTCGGCAATCGTAACCGTCGAGACAAACGGCAAGGTGCGCGATGCCGAGAAGATCACATTCGGCGTGCGCACAGCGGTCTTCGACGCGGATAAAGGATTTTTCCTTAACGGCAGGCCACTCAAGATTCAAGGCACATGCAACCATCAGGATCACGCTGGCGTGGGCGCGGCATTGCCCGACCGGCTTCAGTGGTTCCGGTTGGGCGTGCTGCGCGAGATGGGTTCGAATGCCGTGCGGACCTCGCACAATATGCCCACGCCGGAGTGGGTCGAGGCCTGCGATCGCATGGGAATGTTGATGATGTGCGAGACGCGGCAGATGAGTTCGAGCGCCGAAGGCATGGCTCAACTGGAGACGATGATCAAGCGCTATCGCAACTCGCCGTCGATCATCCTCTGGTCGATCGGCAACGAGGAGTGGCAGTTGCAGGATGCGATGGCCGAGGAGGGCGCACGCATCGCGGCCACCATGGTCGCCCGTTGCCATGAACTTGACCCCACGCGTGTGGTCTCGGCGGCGGTGAATGGCGAAAACGACAAGGGCGTCTCGGATGCTTTCGATATTATCGGCTTCAACTATGGGCTGAATCGCCCCGATAAGTTTCACAAGGAACATCCAAAGTGGCCGATTTATGGTTCCGAAACGGCCAGCACCATCTCAACGCGCGGCGTCTACACGACTGACCCATTGCGCAACACGCTGAGCGCCTACGATCTGAACCACACCGACTGGAGCGAACTGGCCGAGGAGTGGTGGAAGTTCTATGCAACGCGCGAGTGGGAGGCGGGCGGCTTTGCCTGGACCGGCTTCGACTATCGCGGCG
>CAYTJN010000017.1:0-35833 GCA_964438125.1 uncultured Occallatibacter sp. | reverse complement strand
CACCGCGCTCCATGACGCGGTCTACCTGGCGTGCGACAAACTCGCCAAAGCGCCGCGTGAGTCCGGTGGTTGAGATGGCGTCGCGCACTCGAAGCCTGGCAATTGGGTCCAATCCGGTTGCTGCGCCTGACCCGGAAGACAACAAGGAATGGATGCGCTGGAATAACTATGGAATTGGCCTGCTCGACGCACAACAATATGCCACGAGCGCGAATGCTTTCAGACGAGTTACTGAACTGCGCCCTGACTATGCGGATGGCTTTACGAATGTGGCCATCGCGGACTTTCAATGGGAGCGTTATGACGAGGCGCGCGGGAGTTTGGAAAAGGCTCTTCAGCTTGCTCCGCACAATGCGCGCGCGCTTTACTACCTTGCACTTGTCGAACGAACTCAGGGGCATCTGGATGCTGCCATCAGCGACCTTCATGAAGTAACGGCGCAGTTTCCGAGATCGCGCGACGCGCATCGGGAGCTGGGATTCTCTCTTTATCAGCAGCACAAGTACGATGAGGCACGAACCGAGTACGAGACGCTGCAGTCGATCGATCCAGATGACCTGGCTGCTCACTATATTCTGTCGATCGTCTATCGCCGGCTGGGCATGAAGGAGCAGGCGACGCGCGAATCCGCGGCCTTTGCCGATCAGAAGGACGATCCAACAGCCAGCACATACGCGTTGGAATATCTGCGTAAACATCCTGAGATTACATCGGAAAGTGTGCCGTGGCATACGCACAGCAACCTCGGACCAGAGCCCGTGGCGGGTGGAGGAGCGGGCAGTCAATGAAGTCCTGGTGGCCGTCGCTTGTTCTTATGCTGTTTATCTTTCCCGCGAGCTTCGCATCCTCACGCACCCAAAAAGCGCATGGCGCGTCTATCTTCGCTGCGAGCGGGTGCTCGCACTGCCACATTATTCACGATACGGGGGGCCACAAAGGGCCCGATCTTTCGGGCGTCGGCAGGAGATTGAAGAAGGAACAGATGCGCAGGCAGATCGTCGAAGGCAGCAAGATGATGCCGCCATTCGGAGATGACATTCAGGACGCGGATCTGGCGGATCTAATTGCCTATTTACGCTCGTGCAGGGATAAGAAGAAGATGTAGCGATCGAGCGCCGGAGGAAGCGCCTACTACGGTACACTTTAAATCGTGGAGGAGTCTCCTTGCCGCGCAATTGTGGAAGTTTGGCAGCACTGATTGCCTGTACGTTTTTGTGTTTTGATTTGGCTTCGGCGCCTTTGGCCGCACAACAAGAAAAGCAAAATGAGGCACCGCCGTCTCAAGGGAGAGTGGGCGAGAGTGGAATGGCCACTGCCGGCCCTCAGAAGGCGCAGTTCGATAGCCAGCACAGGCCAATCACTGCTGGTGGATTTGTGAAGACTGGCCCAATTATCTTTCAGGACGTGGCGAAAATTGCCAGGCTTACGCAGTGGCATCACACCGCGGGTACTCCGGAAAAACGTCTCATCCTGGAAGCCAAAGGTCCGGGCGTGTGTCTGCTGGATTATGACAATGACGGCTGGCTGGATATTTATCTTGTAAACGGCTCGACTTATGATGCGCTGGACGGTAAGGCCACTCCGCCGCACGCGGCTCTGTTTCACAACAACCACGATGGGACGTTTACCGACGTCACGCAGAAGGCCGGCGTCGCGAACGACCGGTGGGGATACGGATGCGCGGTTGGCGATTACGACAATGACGGTTGGCCGGACTTGTATGTTACTAACTACGGGAAGAACCGGCTTTACCACAATAATCATGACGGAACCTTTACCGATGAGGGTGAAAAGGCCGGCGTCACTGTTGGGACATGGTCAACAGGAGCTACCTTTGGCGACTACGACGGCGATGGACGTCTGGACTTATTTGTCGACGGCTACGCACAGATGGATTTGACTAACCCGCCTTTATCCGGGTCGAAGGCGGTCAACTTCGCTTTCTGCCAATATCGCGGTGTGCAGGTGATGTGTGGGCCGCGCGGGCTGAAGGGCGAACACGACCATCTGTTTCATAACAATGGAAACGGAACATTTACCGATGTCAGCAAAAAGCTGGGGGTGGACGACCCCAACGGTTACTATGGCCTGGGCGCGTTGTTTGTGGACGTAAACGGCGACGGAAAGCCGGACCTGCTGGTGGCCAATGATTCCACGCCCAACTATCTATACATGAACAAGGGTGACGGAACCTTTGAAGATCAGAGTTATGCTAGCGGATTTGCCTTGAATAGCGATGGCCGCGAGGCTGCCAACATGGGGCTTGCCGCCGGGGATTATGAGAACAACGGGCACCTTTCGATCGTCAGTACTACATTCGCCGATGATTACAATATTCTGTTTCAGAATGACGGAACAGGGTTTTTCACGGACGTGAGTTATCAGGCCGGCATCGCCGAATCATCGATTCCATTTGTCAGCTTCGCCGACGGGTTTCTGGACTACGACAATGACGGCTGGAAGGATTTGCTGATCATCAATGGGCATGTTTATCCCGAGGTGGATAAGCATCCGGAGTGGGGAACGAGTTATGCAGAGCGGCCGTTGCTCTATCACAACTTGAAGAATGGAAAGTTCGAGTTGGTTCCGGCAGTTGAGGGAACCGGGCTTGCCGTTGTCAGCGTAGGCCGCGGCGCCGCATTTGGGGATGTCTTCAACGACGGAAAAATCGATGTCGTGATCAACAATATGGACGGTGTTCCGGTACTGCTTCGCAACGTAAATGCCGACCACCATCACTGGGTTGAGTTAAGGCTCATCGGCGGTCCCAAGAGCCCGCGCGATGCGGTCGGTGCGACTGTCTATCTCGCAGCAGATGGGATGCGGCAACGGGGAGACGTTCTGAGCGGGGGCAGCTATCTTTCTTCAAATGATCTGCGAGTCCACTTCGGACTCGGGGATGCAAGCGATGCCGGGAGCGCGGAGATTCATTGGCCTTCAGGCGCCAAAGAGACAATAAAGCTGCCTGCTGAGGATCGCATTTATACCATCACTGAGGGCCACGGGATCACAGGGGCGATGTGTGGAGGCGCGCCGTGCGCCGTCGAGATTCCGCGGACGGTGCCAGCGGTGAAGGCCAAGTAAACCTTACGGCAAAAAGAAATCGGGTGGCGGCCCAGCGAGTTGGGCGGCCACCCGAAAAGTGAAGCTTTGAACGACCAGTTCAGGAGACAATTCCACGAGACATGCATAGAGTATCGGCTGGTTGCCGCACTGTCTTGAGCCGTTCGAGTGAGTTAGGTCTCCATCAATAGATGTAGACTCGGGCCGGTTTTTGCTGCGATTATCCTCTTATCTTTCTATGCGTTCGCGCCGCACTACAATTACTTTGAAGGTGCGGGTTTTTGCGAAGCTGAGCACCGTGTGTGGGAAGTTGCTCCGATCTCGTGGCCCAGAACAAGCCCAATTCGAGGAAACAATCGGTTGAAACAGCCGAGTGGTGGTTGCCGCCTGCGGGAAGTCATCCCCTCAATGCGCTGCGCGGCCTGATGGTTGTCGCGATGCTGCTTGGCTGCGGACGCGCGGCTCTGGCGCTTGAGCCTTCCACTCCATTGGCCAACTACGGGCGCCAGTCGTGGGTGATGGAAAACGGGCTGCCCCAGAACACCGTGCAGGCGCTGGTGCAGACTCACGACGGCTTTGTATGGCTGGGAACCGAGGTGGGGCTGGTCCGTTTCGACGGCAACGGCTTTCAGGTGTTTGATCGGAATTCGACGCCGGCGCTGCCTGGGAGCGATGTGCGCTGCCTGCTCGAGACGCGCGATGGGGCGTTGTGGATTGGAACCAGTGAGGGGTTGGCGCGGTGGAAGAACGGGGTCGTCACTCCGTTTACGGCCAAGGACGGGTTGCCGGGGAATGGGATTCGGTCGCTGGCTGAGTCTGCGAACGATTCTCTGTGGGCGTGGACCGACCAAGGACTGGCGCGATTAGGTGATGATGGGCGGTTTGTTGACTCGACTGCGAAGACTGGACTTCAGGCCGGCGCAATCAGCAGAGTCATGTCGGACGATCAGGGAGGGCTGTGGGTCGGGACGCAAGACAGAGTGTCGATTTACAAGGGTGGACATTGGATGTTGCCTCGGCTGCAGGGGGGAATGTTCCCATGGATTCAGACCGGGCCGATTGAGTTCATTGCGACGTACCGGGGAAGGGTCGCCTCGGCGGACAAGAGCACTGTGGCGATTCCCGACAGCGACAAAAAGCGGGGCGACAACGCTCTGGATCGCTTCACCGCTGGCAAGCAACTGCCTGGCAGCCGGATACAAGCTCTCCTTTTCGACCATGAGGGGTGCCTCTGGATTGGCACCAACGGCGGGTTGGCGCGGTGGGTTGCCGGGGACAACGTCCAATTGCTGCCGGTCACCGATCCGCTGGCTTCGGCTTCGGTGTTGTCTTTGATGGAAGACGCGGAAGGCAACCTCTGGGTTGGAACTGAGAGCGGCGGGCTGCATATCCTGCGTGATCAGCGATTCCGCACACTCGGCGCTCGGGAGGGGATTTCTTCCGATGGAACGACTGCTGTGGTTGAGGACAAAGCGGGTACGCTCTGGGTGGGAACGAATGGCAGCGGGCTTAATGCAATGCGCCCCGCGAACAATGCAGCAACGAATTCCGACCGTGGCCACGAAGACAATGACTTGGCAAAAGTGGGGCACCCAGTTGGATTGGGTCCGAAGACTCCCAGGTCCGAAAATCCGGACCCTTCGACAAGCTCAGGGCAGGCTCTGAGGCACCCAATGAATAGTCCGATCAAAACTTACACGGTACGCGAAGGGCTGTTGAGCGACGTCGTTCTCTCGCTGGCGGCCGCGCCCAACGGCGACCTTTGGGTGGGGACGCCGGACGGGTTGAATCGGATACACGGAAACAGGGTTGATGCCTTTACCTCGTCGGATGGCTTGCCCGATGACTTCATCCGTTCCCTGCTCGCGGATACCGACGGTTCGCTTTGGATCGGGACGCGGCGGGGCCTTACGCACTGGACCTTCAAGGCCGGGAACGGAGTTGGCCCTGCGCAAATGGAGACTTATACGCAGGCCAACGGCCTGGGGAGCGATCTGGTGGGCGCGATGGCCAGGGACTCCAAAGGCGACTTGTGGGTGGCGACCTTTGCCGGGCTTTCGCGGCTGCATGGCGGCACGGTGACTAATTACACGACCACGAATGGGCTCTCAAGCAACGTGATCACGGCGCTCTTAGCGCGTACCGATGGGACGTTGCTGATCGGCACGCAGGATCATGGCTGGAACGTGTGGGATGGGCAGCGCTTTACCGCGGGGAAGCGGGATGGCACGAGCGCCAACCTGGACCGGTCGACGATCCATGCAATTCTTGACGACGGAAGCGGGCATCTGTGGTTCGCAACGGGTGATGGAATTGCCCGCTGCGATTGGAGCGAGACGGGGTCCGGATCAGGTTGTTCGCACTGGGTCGAGTTTGGCGCCGCCGATGGATTGCGCAGCCGCGAGACAGCCACCAACAGCCACCCATCGGCCTGGCGCGGGCGCGACGGAGATCTCTGGTTTGCAACCCCTAAAGGCCTGGTCGAGGTAGACCCGGCACACTTTCCGGTAAACAATGTCCCCCCGCCGGTCGCATTGGAACGCTTTGCAGTGGACGATGTGACACTGCATGGAGCGGGATCTTCGTTGCGAGTCGAGGCGGGTCATGTGCATTTTCAGTTCGACTATGCGGGATTGAGCTATATCGCGCCGCAGAAGGTGCGCTATCGCTTCAAGCTGGAGGGTTTTGACCGCGACTGGACTGAGGCCGGCAGTCGACGCTCCGCCTATTACACCAATATTCCTCCGGGGCAGTACACCTTCCGAGTGCAAGCGGCCAACAACGACGGCCTTTGGAACACCGAAGGCGCTGCTCTTACTTTTGAATTGCGGCCGCATTTCTACCAGACGGCGTGGTTTTATGCGCTGCTGCTGGCGGTTGCGGCGGGATTGGTTGTGCTGCTGCTGCGACTGCGGCTGCAGCGGGCCGAGGGCGAATTCCGTGCCGTGCTGGGTGAGCGCAATCGGATCGCGCGGGAGATTCATGACACGCTGGCGCAAGGGTATGTGGGCATATCGGTGCAGTTGGAGGTCATGGCGGAGTTGCTTCGGCACAAAAAGACCGAGGCCGCCGAGAAGCATCTTGACTTGACGCGCGGCTACGTTCGCGAAGGGCTGGCGGACGCGCGGCAGTCGATCTGGGCGCTGCGTTCGCAGGATTCGGGAGAGACAACGTTGCCGGTAAGACTGCGCCGCATGGTGGAATCGGAAGGCGGGCATGGGTTGGAAGCGAAATTCAGTATCTTTGGCGCTTACCGGGCGATGACTCCAGATACTGAGCAGGAGTTTCTGCGCGTGGCGCAGGAGGCCATCCATAATGTGAAGAAGCACGCCGAAGCGCAACACTTGTTTGTCCAGTTGGAGTATGGGCCTGAGATGATTGCGCTCGAGGTGCGAGACGATGGGCGTGGATTTGCCGCAGAGCAGGAGTCGTCGCCAGGGCACTACGGCATGACGGGAATGAGAGAGCGCGCCGCTGCCATTGACGGCGCACTTGAGGTGACGAGCGAGCCGGGGACTGGAACTACGGTGCGGCTGCGAGCGAGGCCGCCAAGAGAAACCAGGAAACAAGCTGAGGAGACATTGTGACGAAGGAATCGATTCGCGTACTGGTTGTTGAGGACCACCACGTGGTGCGTCAAGGACTGGTGGCGCTGCTGAATGTGGTCGACGGCCTGGAGGTGGTCGGCGAGGCCGCTGATGGGGTCGAGGCCATCACGCAGTTTCGCAAGCACCAGCCGGACATTACTCTGGTTGACTTGCGGCTGCCACGACTCAGCGGTGTCGAGGTCATCGAGAGACTCCGCATGGAGACCCCGCAGGCGCGCTTCATTGTACTGACCACTTATGACGGCGACGAGGACATCTATCGCGCTCTTCAGGCAGGAGCGCGGGCATATCTACTGAAGGGCATGACGTCGGAGGAATTGATTGCAACGATTCATGCGGTTCATGCCGGCCGGTCTCACATCCCGCCTGCGATCGCAGAAAAACTGGCGGAGCGGATGGGCACCGAAGAGTTGACGCCCAGAGAGTTTGACGTACTGGAGCAGATCGTTCACGGCAAGAGCAACAAAGAAATTGCAACGGAGCTGGAGATTTCGGAAGCCACAGTGAAGACGCACATCAACAGCCTGTTGGGCAAGTTGGGCGTGACCGACAGAACGCAGGCTGCAACGGCCGCAATCCAACGCGGACTTGTGACCCTCGAATCCCTGAGAAAGCCGAAGCTATGAATTTGAAAGCGACCAAGAGAGCTATTTCCTGCGGAGTTTTTCTGGTGTTATTGTTTCCGCTTGCACAGGCACAAAAAACGGTTTGGCGACAGGCGACCGATGCAGAGCTTGCCTCGTTGTTGCCGGCGCGGGCGCAGGTGGAAAAGGAACACATCGAGACCGAGATGAGGACCGCCTCGGGGATCGTGAACGGGCGAGGCCGTTTTATTGCGGGGGTTGTGCTGCTTACTGCCGGGTACTCCGCGGAAGGAAAATATTCGCACTACTTGATCGTGCAGACTCCGGTACGGATTGGGGCAGTTTCGCTTAAGCCCGGCGAGTATGTATTCGGATGGACGAGGGCTCAAGGGGGAGATGCGCTGAGCGTGCATTTTTATAAGGCTGCAACAGGAGATCCGGTTTGCACCGCGGAGGCGCGTCGAATCGCTGGATCAAGCCGCGTGGAGAGCCTGCACATATGGCCTCCCACCGACAAGGCTTTGATTCAGATCGGACGGTTTGGCATACCCTATGCACTGGCCGACGAGTAACGGCGAAGATCAGTGGTGTTTGAGTGGCTCGCCGGTAGGGAGAAAAGAGACCCCGGAGATCTCGTCCCCTGAAGCCAGTACGTCCCTTAGCCGCTCTGTATTGGCGCCGCTGCGAGCTATAGCAGATTCGAGCATGCTGAGCGCCGCAGCCGGGGTGGTATCCGGCGGCATACGGAAGATCCATGGAATGTTAGTGGACGTCAGGTTCGTATCGCCGCTCAAGGCAACCACGGGTACAAATGCCTTTAGCGCCAGTTGCTCGGCCAGATGGGCCGAGTCGTGGTCGAGCGCAATGATTGCCAGCGCGTGCTCATCCATCAGCGCATGGACCAGTTGTGTTGATGCCGCCCCCCAGTTCTGATTACTTGCTATGGGCTCAAGCTTCCACTCGCGGCCCTTGGCTGCGGCGACGGCCAACTGCACCAGCACCTCGGCAGACTGGGCGATCTCCGTTGCGTGCGGCCCGAAGAGCACCACGTGCACTGGCCCTGAAGGAACGTCGCTCGGATGTGGGCCGGAGTAATCGACACCATCCTCACCCACACGCGCATAGGGCGCCTGCGGTGCGGCAGCCATCTGCGGTGGGGCAGACGCCGCTTTCGCGGCCATAGGCTGTGGTGCAGCCAGCGGTTTTTCCATCGTTGCAACGCGATAGGTCACAGCACCGTTGTGCACCGTGCCCAGATAGAGCGGCGCCACATTCTTCTGATTGGGATCGAAGACCATGTGCCCGGTTACGCCATCGTAGTTTTCTATATTGGCCAGCGCATCGTGAATGCGGGCTCGATTCAAGCCGGCCTTGCAGATGGAGTCGAGCAGAGCATTCATCGCGTCATACGCCAGTGAAGCGAACTGCTCCGGCTTCTGGTGGAAACGGGCCTCGAAGCGCGTATTGAACTCCAGCCATTTCGAATCGTTGCGCGTGGGATCGTAAGGAAAGACCGCTTCAAATCCCTCGGCCGCATCTCCTGCTTGCGCGAGCAACTCGGGTCCCAGCGTGCGATAGGCGCCGAAGACACGCTGTTTCATTCCCGCTGCACGCATCTGCTTCAGGATTCCAGCCGCTTGAGCTTCATCGGCCCACAGCACAATCGCGTCGGCGCGTGAGGAACGAATCACATTCAACTGCTTGGCGAAGTCCGTATCGCCGGGAAGATACTTCTGTTCGATGACAATCGGATGGCCGAGGCGGCGCGCGGCATCGCGAAGTTTCATGACGCCGAAGCGGCCATAGCGGCTGTTGACTCTGAAGATGGCCACGCGCTTAAGACCGAGTTCGGTGAAGATGTGGCGAGCCAAGGTGAGACATTGCACGCGATCATCTTGAAGATCGGTAAAGTACCACGGAATATAAGTCTCAGGAATCGTTGGATCAGTCGAGGCCGAATTGACGATGGGAATCTCAGCGCGCAGAGCCACACGCAGGGCGATGTGTGTCGACTCGGAACTGATGGAGCCGAAGATCGCCCAGTCGCGGTCGTCGTAGACCATCTTCACAACTTCATTCGAGGCTGAACCCCAGATGGTAGGGTCGGTTGGCCGGTCTTCGCCGTAGACCGCCTTTGCCTGCCAGTTATCGTAGTCGTTATGCAGCATCAGGCGAAAAGGCTTGCCACCGTAGCCGCCGTGCGCGTTGGCTTCCTCGATCGCCAGTTGCGCGCCGTGTAACATGCGCAGGCCAAAGATCGACTCAGGATTATGTTCGATGGGGCCGAAGAATCCGATGCGGATTTCGGTCAGATCATGCGGCTCGGGAATATCCCGCGCCGCACCCGAGTAGATATTGGGATGAATGTAGTTCAGGTCATAGGGAGCGGCGAACTTCGCATACGGGCTCAGGTCGGCGGGCTCGCCGGCATAGGGCGTGACCGCTCGATCCTTCGGCGGTCCCGGAGGGTGCGCGCCACATTCGCAGGTGCCCTTGCCCGTAACCACGACAGGACTTTCATCCTGAACCTCGACCTGGCTCGAATACGAGTTCGAAACCTGGGCGGCAAGATTGATAGCGCAGACCGCGCAGACCAAAGTCAACAACCATCCCTTGCGCATGACGACTACTCCTTGAGTGCCGGAACCCTGTCGGTGCGGAACATGGCGATGGCTTCGATTTCGATGAGCAGTTCCGGACGGCAGAGATGAGCTTGGATGCCGGTGGACGCGGGCAGCGGATCGAGTCCCTGCTCCTTGAAGAAGGCGGTACGTCCGGCATTGAAGACATCGTAGTCACGATCGATGTCTCTCAAGTAACAACTCGTCCGCACGATGTCGTGCCAGGTGCAGCCCTCGGCCTCGAGCAAGCCCGTGATGTTGTCGAAGGTCCGCCGAAGTTGGGCTGGAAAATCGCCGATGTGGACGCTCACGCCGTTCTCGTCGATCGAGGCCGTGCCCGAGATGAGCAGAATAACGACGCCGCCGATGTCGATCCTCATGCCGCGCGAAAACGAACTTGGCTTCGCATAGGCATAGGCCTCGTTGAGCACTCCGTGATTGGTGATCGCGCGCTTTTCAATAGGCGCGTGCGCGATGGCTTCCAGAATATCTGCAAATGAGTTCATGTTCTTACTGCTCCTTATGGACCTATTTGTTTTGCCGAATTCCGTGACTCAGTCCCTTAGCAGTAGCGACCCAGATGTCGCTTCCCTGAAAGTCGATACCGAGTACATAGTTGTGGGCCGGCGCGGTTGTGACCTCGATCGGCGTTACGTTGCCATTGGCGTCACGTACCGTCATCTGCGGCTTGCCGTCTTTGAGCGAAGGACGATAGACGGCCCAGTTCACGCCGTCGTAGTACGCCAAACCTTTGTCTGTGCCGAACCAGGCGCGATTGGCGTCGACGCCCTTAATTGTGTTGATGAAGTTCGAGGGAAGTCCGCTGTCTTTTGTCAGGAAGTTGTGCCAGTAACGTCCATCGTAGCGGCTGCCGCCGAAATAGGTAGCTGCCCACAGGATGTTGTCTACGAAACTTACGGACGTTACAATCTCGTGGATCAGGCCTTGATCTTTGAAGAGCACGATTTCGTTTTCGCCATCGGGGTCGTCGTATTTGTCCCAGCGCTCAGTTTTTTGATCGTATTCAAGCACGCCGCTGCCCCAGACGGCGTAATAGACTTTGGTGGATGTTGCGGAGACGGCGTAAACCCATATCTCATTCATGGGCGTATTGCGCTCGTTGTAGAGCGTCCATTGGCCCGTTCGAGTATTCAGACGACAACCGCCGGCTGCGGTAGCAACCCACACGTTTTCGCCTTCCACGCCGACACCATAGACCACGTCGTTGCTCAGCCCGGAGTTCAACTGAGTGTAGCTGTCGATGCGCCCACCGGAGATGCGGCTTAAACCGCCCATGGTACCGGCCCACACGTCGCCGGTGCGCTTGTCAAGAGCAAGCGAAAGCACGGCACGATGTGCCAGGCCATCTTTGGTGGTGTAAGTCTTCCACGCGTGATTTTCGAAGAGGGCAAGACCATCTTCGGTACCTGCCCAGATGCGATCGCCATCCACCAGCACGGAGTACACGTGATTGTCGGGCAAGCCGTTGGCGGTGGTGAAGTTTTCAAAGCGAAAGCGCGGCAGCAGCACCTGCGGTGCGGCCAACTGCGCCTTCGGCGCAAGGACGCCATGAGATGGGTGAATGGTCTGGGCGAAGGGCACCAGCGGCGCGACAGCCAACAACACTGCGATCATGATTGATTTCTTCATCGCGTCCTCAAGTACTCGATCAGATCGTTGAGTTCGTCCTTGGTCAAATCGTTGGTGCGGCCGTGTTTGTCTTCGGGGTTGTAGACCGTCCAGATTTCTTCCAATGAGCGTGCCGAGCCGTCATGAAGATAGGGTGCCGTAAGCGCAATGTTGATCAGCGGTGCTGCTTTCAGCATGCCCGAGTTATCAGTAAGTTTGCGCGTACCTACATCGAAGAGCTTCTGGTTGGTTCCTTTGGATCCACTGTGACAATAGGAGCATCGATTGGCCTCCGGAATCGACTTGCCGAATTTATCATTGTCCCGCTCGAAGATCGCTTTGCCGCGGTCCTGCGCCGACGTAAGTTCGCCGCCCATCAGCCGCCAGCGATTGGGCCGCGGCGAAAGACTGCGCACATATGTGGCGAGATCGGCAAGGGTCAGATTATCGTATTGTTCAGAGCGCCAGAAATACTTCTCAGTTCGCGGCCCGCACTCGGTGGGAATGTTGGGATTGCCTCCATTCCACTTATAGGGCTCGGTATCTTTAATGCCCTCGAGCATTTTGTTGTCCACGATATCGCGACCAAAGCCATCCGGTTCCAGATCCCAGGTAATGCCGTCGAAGGTGGAATCGATGTGGCAACTGGAGCAGCCAATCTGTCCTTGAAAGCCGTACCGTGCGGTGTAAAACGTCTGCTCACCGCGACGAATCGCAGAAACCGTTTTCGGTCCGTCCAGTGTGATGGTTGAAGCGACGCGATTGGCCCGCGTATCGATCACGCTGATCGTGTCATCAAGGCGATTGGCCACGAAGAGCTTTCGGCCGTCAGGCGTGAGCGCAAGACCGCGAGGGTTATGGCCGACGGGAATGCGCGCGACAACATAATTTGCGCTGGCGGAAAGATCTTGCGCGAATGAGCCGGATTCTGGATGCGGGTGTGTGTGGATGAAGAGCAACAGGCGCGGAATGTCGACAACGACGACGCACTCTGATCCGCCGATGGTGACATATGCCCTGGATTTGTCCGGTGCGACGGCTACGCCGAAGGGTTGCGAGGCATAGCGTTCAAGCTCGTCCAAAGGTATTTCAACAGGCCTGCCCACGTCCGAGCCAAAGAGCATCAAGGTGTAAGCAAATGCGCCGCCGTGTTCAAGATGTGCAAGCGGCACGAGGTTCTTGGGGTGATACTCGGCGACCATGCCAAGGCGCCCATCGGAAGAGAGGGCCAAGTGAAAGACTCCGGCGATCGAGGGCAGCGGAATGCGATCAACAACCACGGCGCGTGCAGCTTCGATTACTGTGATCTCCGACTCCGGCGCGGTGCGATTATCCAATTCAGATCGCACGCGCGGCGGATTCGGATAAATGTGCGTTGCGTAGATGCGGCTGCCATCGAGAGACAGCGTTAGATAACTAACGCCGCGCCCTGCAAGTAAACGCTTTTCTTCTACTCCTGTTGCAGCGTCAAGCACGGCCACATCGCTTGAGATTCGATTGGCAACGAAGAGCAGCTTGCCCGTACGGTCCTCGACGACGCTTGACGGTTCGGCTCCCACCGGCCAGGTTGCCGTGACTGTCATTGTGCGGGTGTCGATCACCGAGAGTGTGTCATCCCAGGAATTAGTTACGAACAAACGCGCACCGTCAGGCGAGAGCGAAAAGCCGCGCGGCACTCGACCCACCGAGATCTTCTTGATGACGGAAAAACTCGCCGCATTCAGAACGCGAACCTCTTCGCTCTGCTGGCAAAGCACGTAAAGACGCGCGCCATCGTGCGAAAGCAGAAGCTCAAGCGGCGAAGCGTAGTCCTGAGCATCTGTCTGCTCCGCACGTACTGGGCTATTGATGGCAGGCCAGAATGCGAACGTCAGCAAGGCCGTGCTCAAGACGGCGAGTCCTGCGCTGTATCGCGTTGGAATTCGCTGACTCACTTCGTGTCACCTGACTTCGGCTCTTCGACCGTGATCACGCGATCTACGCTTTGTTTCTCCAACGTCTGCTCGCGGCCGCTTGGCCAGTGAACGATCAGTTTGTCTACGATGGTGGCCGGACCTAGTCCGAAGTGCAGGCGGCCATCGTCTTGCGAGAGATAGCCGGAGCCGGCGACGCGCTCTGCCGTGTGGCGCTTGCCCGCGGCGAAGACTTCAACACGCGCGCCGATGCCGTCGCGATTGCTTTTGCTCTTAGGGCCGGTTGCATTGATCTTATCGCCAGGACGCATTGCGCCCACCAGCTTGATTGCAATCCAATGACCGGTATTTGTAGAAACATTGTGAACCAGCGTTCCCTTGCCGCCGAGATTGACCGCGAATGCATCGACCTTGCCGTCGTTGTCGTAGTCGGCAAAACAGGCGCCGCGAGCGGTTGTGCGCTCGCTCAAGACGGGGCCAGCATCGCGTGAGACATCGGCGAATTTCCCACCCCCCAGCCCGCGAAAGAGCGTGTGCTCTTGAGGAATGAGATGAATGAGCCCGCCGTGGAAGATGAGGATGTCAAGCTGACCTTCGTTGGCAAAGTCATAGATGCCGGTGCCCCAACTTACATATTGTGCGTTGGTTTGAGAGATGCCATTGGAGGCGCCCATATCCTCAAAGCTCGACTTGCCTGTGTTCCGCAAAAAGCGATTGTAGTGTCCGTCGGTCACCCACAGGTCGAGTACGCCGCGACCTTCGAAGTCAGCGAAGACGGGTCCCATCGACGATGTGGACTCGCCATTCTGCCCAAAGGCTGTGCCGGTATCGTTGCCAATCTCTTCGAAGGTTCCATCGTGCTTGTTGTGAAATAGAAAGTTCTCAGTACGATCGTTGGCAACATAAATGTCGTCCCAGCCGTCGTTGTCAAAGTCGGCCGCGGTCACGCCCATGGTGCGGCCAACATAAGCGCCAATGCCGGACTTTTCAGTCACGTCGGTAAAGGTGCCGTCGCAATTATTGTGATAGAGTTTGTTGGTTTGACCTTCGTAGTCCAAGGGGCCCGGATAGTTGTCGGCCGCGTAAAAGGCGCGATACTTGGGGTCAAACTTGACGTATCGGCCCACAAACAAATCGACGCATCCATCCTTGTCATAGTCCAGCCATGTGGAACTAATGGCCCAGCCGTCGACGCTAATCCCGGCCTTGGTAGTGACATCCGTGAAGTGCCCGTTGCCGTCGTTGTGATAGAGAATCGTCTTGCCGTAGCCGGTCACAAGTAGATCGACAAAGCCGTCATTGTCGTAGTCCGCGGCTGTCACGGCCATTCCGTATATATCCGGATTCAGTCCCGACTGCTCCGTTACATCAGTGAAAGTGCCGTTGCCGTTGTTGCGATAGAGATGATTGTGGGGCAGCGGATCGGGCTTCTGCTTCAGCGGATACGGGTGCATCGAGTCATCAAGCGGGCGGCCGTTGACGACGTAAAGAGATTCGAGGCCGGAGTTGTTGTAGTCGAACCAAATGCAGCCTGCGCCGGTACCTTCGAGCAGCGAACCCAACTGGCGCGAACCGAAGCTGTGTGTGAAGTGGATGCCCGCCTTGTCGCTGGCATCTTCAAACCTAAGCACCTGCGGCACCTGCGGTGCGGCGGATGCCGCTTGCGCGGCGGGAGCGGATTGCACCGGTGAAGTACCCCTGGTAGAAAGAACAGTCTGCGCCGAAGCCATCGATACAATGCCGAGTAATAAGAAATAGCGAATGAACATTTCAATTTCCTCCCGGCGTCTTTGGCTTTGCCGATTCTGTCTGCGCCGACCCCGTCAAATCAACCGGGGTTGTCGTGCGCAGCAGCACGGCTGGCACGCGATTCTCTGACGCATGTTCCGGTCCCACATGACAGCCCACGCAGATGCGTTGCTCGCCACGGCGAATCCAGAACCATCCGTGCTCCTTGCGCAGGACTGCGCCTTGGTCGTCGAGCAGCGCAAAGCGAATGGGCTTGTCGGCGGGAGTTTTCACAAAGAATGAACCGTCAGACTCGACCGGCGCAGTGCCCAAAACAACCGCATGACCGGCGTCCAGCGTTTCCAACCGCACGGACGCGGGCGTCGATTTTAAATTGCCTTCGCGCGATTGGCGGGCATCGAGCGCAAGCATGTTGGCATAGCTCCAATCGTGCAGGCCTGAGGGATGACGGTTGGGTCTGTTGCGCGGTGCAACGAGTACGGGCTCGACAAGATTCTCGGTGCTCTCGGCCAGTACTGTTTCCAAAGTTGCCGCTCCAGGCTTCCACTGCTTCAACGCATAACGAGTGCCCGGTCCGCTCCTCGCGCTCAACAGCCAAATGCCTGATGTTGTCTCGTCAATTTCGCCTGCATAGTCGGCGCGGGGAGCCGCAATCATCTGCTCGTGTGCCAGAGGCGAAGTAAAGCGAGCCAAAGATGCTCCGTGCGTAAAGACCACGTCGCCATTGGTTAATTGCTTTCCGCCCCAACGAGCGTTGCCGTGATCGCAGCGGTAAGATTCGACGCCCGAACCGTCGGAATAAACCAGAAACAGTTCCGGGGTCGACCCGGAGCCTAACGGAAACTCCGCTTCAAAAAGAATGCGCCCATCGGCCAAGACATCGGAAGGAACCGCGCTAGCCGGAAGATAAGTGAGAGCGAGTAATTGCGAGGCTGCGTCAGGACCGATGTGCGCCAAGGCATCGGTGGCGTCCTTGCCTGCGGACTCAAGCTGATAGCCCTGCGGCGTGCGCTGCGCGTAAATGAAGCGACCGGCGGCCAGATAAAAGGGGCGAATCGCGTCACTCTCACCTGCAATCAGTTTGCGTATAGAGCGATCAGCCAGCGTCATCTCAAAGATTTGCCATGGATCGCTCGCGGTTTGCTTGCCCGCGAAGAGCACTCGCTTGCCGTCGAAGGATATGTTGGCATCGGCCGAGGCCGCGAAGCCCGCGACCAAAGGCTCCGGCTTGCCGGCATGAACCAGTAGCAGTTGTGCCCCGCCGGGAAATCTTTCATGACTTTGATTGGGTCCGCGCAAGGCCGCAAGCGGTTCGTAGACTGGCGCTGCGGTAACGATCACATCGGCGTCGATCGCGGACCTGGAGGCTTGCGCAGCGTACGGCGCAGTTCCGCAGAATGGAATGAGCAACGTTACTGCGGCCGCAATCGAAAGCACTCTGAAGACAGGACTCATCCCACTGCCACCAGTGCGCGCACTTGAGCGGTCTTGCGCCGCGAAGACTGACTATCCCGCACTGCAAGCCATGGCTCGAGATCGGCCATCATCTCGTCGAATGCGGAGAAGTCCAGCGACTGCTCACCGTCGCTCCAAGCCTTGTCGGGATTGGGATGCACCTCGACGATCATGCCATCGGCCCCGGCCGCAGCCGCAGTGCGCGCCAGCGCGGGAACAAGGTCGGAATGCCCCGCTGCGTGGCTTGGATCGGCGATCACGGGAAGATGCGAGACTTGCTTGAGCAGGGCGATCGCAGAGACGTCGAAGGTGTTGCGCGTGGCTGTTTCAAAGGTCCGAATGCCGCGCTCGCAGAGGATGACGTGGGGATTGCCATGGTCCAGAATCAACTGTGCCGAGCGGAGCCATTCGGCAACCGTGGCCACCATGCCGCGCTTCAGCAGCACCGGTCGCGCCGACTTCGCCGCAGCTTCCAACAGCGAGTAGTTCTCCATATTGCGCGTGCCGATCTGGAGGATGTCGGCGTACTCGGCCACCATCGGGACGTCTTCTTCCGACATCACCTCAGTGACGATGGCCAGACCGCTCTCCCGGCGCGCGCGGGCCAGCATCTTGAGACCCTCAAGACCAAGACCCTGAAACGCGTAGGGAGAACTGCGTGGCTTGAAAGCGCCTCCGCGTAAGATGCGCGCGCCTGCTCGGCGGACGTGATTGGCAGTGGCCATCAGCTGAAACTCTGTCTCAACCGAACAGGGTCCAGCCATGGTGACAAATTCATCACCGCCGATCTCCAAATCCAACACCGACACTTTGGTCTGCTGGCGCCACGCGCTCTTCAGGCAATCGGGAGATTCGGAGAATCGTTCCTGCCACTTGTCGCGCACGTTCTGCGCTCCGTTTCTGGGGAAGCGGAAGAATCAGACTATCGTGCGGAGGTGCTTTGCGCCTCCACCTAAAGGTGGAGATGGGGCGCCCGGAGCGACTCCGCGGGCAAACCTTAAACAAACCTAAGTGCCGGTGTTCGTGACGAATAAATCTAATCTGGATGCAGCCCATCGGTACGCACGATTGGAGGCGGTTTGTAGCCGAAAGCACCGTCCACAATTGCGGCCACGCCCAAAGCGGTTTCATCCTGAAAGGGCCGCGCAATAATCTGCACTCCGATGGGTAGCCCTTCAGAGGACAATCCCACCGGGACTACAGCGGCCGGCGCAGCGAGCGCGTTGAACCACTGCGTGGGCCGCATAGCGTCGAAATAATTCACGCGCCGACCATCAATGATCCACTCGCGCTCGCCGTGACGAAAGGCGGGAATACTGGCGACCGGACAAAGAAGCACCGGAAACGCGCTCATTTCTTCCAGAGTTTTTGAGCGGATCAGGTCCAACTCCGCCCAGGCGTCCAGCAACTCAGTGGCAGTCAACGGCGGAAGCGCCCTGGAGAAGTTCAGATATTCGTTGAAAATCGGACTTAGTAACTGTTCACGCCCACGTATGGCCGGGGCATAGAACATCGCCCCGCACTGTACAAAAAACTTCCACCATAATTGGCGCAGACGTTCGAGTGTGCACGGCCTGAAGGGCTCTACTCGGAAGCCCGCATCGCGAAGCGCCGCTGCAGCCGCATGCACAGCAGTGCGCGTCTCTGGCGTTACTGGAACAAGACCATCATCCTCAAAGAACCCAATCGTATTGGAGCGCAGTTGGTCAAGACTCGGCTCACGCAACTCAATCGGCGGGCTCGTCGGATCGTGCGGGTCCTGCCCGCTGAGAGCATGAAACATCAGCGCTACATCTTCCATCGTTCGCGCCATCGGACCAATTGCGCCGAGAATCGAAAATGGACCTACGCATGGGGGCAGATGGCCACGGCCAGGAATGCGGCCAGGCGTGGGCTTGAGCGAACAGATGCCGGTGAAATGCGCCGGGACGCGCACCGAGCCTCCACTATCCGAACCGAGGCCCGCAGCCGACATGCCCGCCGCGATTGCCGAAGATTCGCCGCCGCTCGACCCTCCTGGCGTGCGTTCGAGATCCCAGGGATTTTGGGTTTGTCCATGAAGCAAATTCGCAGTCTCGTAGGCCATGAGAAACTCAGGGCAATTTGTGGTGCCAAGGATCAACGCCCCGGCCGCGCGAAGACGCCTAACGACGACTGCATCTTCCGTGGGAACATCGTTCTTGTGAATCAGGCTGCCGATTTCGCACTTGAAACCCTGGGTGGCAATCGAAGACTTCACCGTGACCGGCAAACCGTGCAATGGGCCACGTTTGAATCCGTTCTGCGTCTCATCCAGTCGCTTCGCCAACTCGCGCACGCGGTCCGCATCGAAGTCGGCGAAGGCATTTAACTTTGGATTCAGCTGGGCAATCTGGTCGATATGCGCTTCGGCCAATTCGACGACAGAAATCGCGCGAGAACGGAGAAGTTCCAGTTGTCGCGTGGCCGATTCAAGTACGATGTCATTCATTGCTGCGCCGCCGGTGGAAGTGCGGGCGCATCATCGTCGGAAGGGGTGGAGGGGTTGAGTTTGTAGTCGAAACGATAGGAGCGCACCGGCTCTCCGGAGTCGAAACGATCGTTCCAATTCAATTGATAATCGAGGGACTGCGAGTCCTGAGGGAAGTCCTCGGAGTCTGGATAGGGATAGGCGCTCATCGCATGGAAAGGCAACTGCGCTACAGTAAACGGCGACGCATCCCACCAATCCATATCTTTAACGAATCCGTTGGCATAGAAAAAATAATCGCGCTTCCAGTGTGGAGCGAGTGTTGGCAGATGCTCGGCATCAAAGTCGGCTGCGATCTCCTCCCCGCTGCCGAAGATGACGAAGTGGTCGTCGATGCTTTTGAGCAGGGCCGTCACATCGCCCATGCGCGTATAGCTGCCACGTTGATGCTGGAATGGGCCCGAGATGCTCACGCGGTCATAGTCGTAGTTGAGATCGCCTGGGCTTGCGCCTTCGATCTGCGTTGGGTATCCCCGGAAATGCAGTGTCGCCAATGACAGCGGGATCTCGGACGTGCGCGCTTCGGCTTCGGCGTGGTCGTCAATAAGAACCTGGTCCCAGTAGATTTCAAGGTTGGAGACGAGTCTTATACGTCGTGAGCCTTCGGGCAATTTGTCCGTGAGATTTACAACAATCGTGCGCTCGAGACCGGCGGGGAAACCAACATCGTCGGCGATGCGGCGCCATGAACCGTCTGGCATCTGCGCCTCGACATAAGGCGAGATCGGCTTGATACCCGCTTGCCACGCGGCATAGAGCGAAGTTGCGCTGAAGTAGTTCACATAGCCGGTCATGAGAAGCCGCAGGGGTGCGCCCTGTTTCACTTCGCCCAAATCGAGCGTAAGCGCGTGGAGATTTGCAAAACCATCGTAAGGCAACGGTGTGAAGCCACTCGCAAAAGTGTGATCGCGGCGGCTGACCTGATCGAGCACCTCGCGGCCCTCGCCATCCCACGCGCCCACCGGCAGCCGTGCATCCGCCGTGGCCACCACGCGTCCAGAGGCAAATGGCGGATCGTCGAGAAAGCGCTCGTCGGGATTGACCTCGACTTTGTCCGGATGATCGACCGCAACCAGCCGCAACTGATCGATGTAGTTGACCTCTTCCATCGGCTCCATGAAACGCAGGCTCAGCTTGCCATTCACTGGCACAAGTTCCGCGCCGTCTACCTTGATCCACTCACCGGGGTTGGGCGTGTTGCGGCGCGTGGGAGTGAACCAGTGACCTACGACCGCGGCGCCGATCACGTCGGTGACCAGCTTGTATTTGTGGCCGTTCCAGGCAAAGAGCACCGGGCACGAGCTGCCCCGCCGGTCGGCCTCTTTCATCGCAATCACTGGCTGATGCGGAAGGTCGATCTCATCCTGCAAGACGCCTGTGGGCCAGAGAATGCGCAGCAGATCGACGCTCTCCGCATCGCCTAAACCCACAAGAATTTGCGGCGGCCCTTGCGTCTGGTAGCCTGAGGCTCCAGCCAGTTCCCACTTCTGCCATTGGCCTTTGGCGAAGATCTCCACCTTCGCGCCGAGCGCTGTTTTGTTGTCTGCAAAGCCGGTGAGGTCGAGGCGGACGGAGTGATTCTTATTGCCGCCCACATTACTTAACAGCACCGGCGGCGCGTTCAACTGGGTCACGATCAAATCGGCGGCGCCATTGTCATCGACGGCAATCAATCCGCGCGGAGCGGTCAGTTTGACTTTGTCCAAGCCGAGCGACGCGCTCACATCTTCAAAGCTTCCATCGCCGAGGTTGCGCAACAGGCGCAATTGCGGGCCAGTTTTGGTCTCCACGATTGCCGCCAGATCGATCCATCCGTCATTATCGATATCGACCGGCGTCACGCCCCATCCTCGCAGAGCGTCGTGCAACGGCAGTTCGACTCTTTCGAACCGCCGGCCAACATTCTCTGGGCCTGCAACGTTACGCCACAGCGTGAGGCCTGGCGCGCCGGCATGAGTGACGGCAATATCCATCCAGCCGTCTTTGTTAAAGTCGAGGACTGCGATACCTTCGGTGGCAGGCAGCTTCGCATTCTCGTAGAGCGGTTGCGTCGGATACTTCCCTTCCCTCGGATTCACAAATATGATCGGCGCGGCCCCTTCGCCAGTCACAGCAAGATCCACAGCTCGGTCGTTGTTGAAGTCGGTCAGAATCGCGGATGAAGTTTTGCCGGCGCCACCAAGGCCGGTCGCCTCGGTCCGGTCGGTAAAAGTCTTGTTGCCGTTGTTGCGCCACAAGACATTCGGTGTGCCTCCCTCATTTAAAGGGGTACCGGTTAGAAAAAGATCCAGATCGCCGTCGTGATCGTAATCGATAAACGTGATCCCGCCGGGATGGTTTTTCGGAACCAACCCAGCCTCGGCTGTGACATCTTGAAACTTTCCTTTGCCGAGATTGCGGAAGAGCAGCAACTGATCGTCCAGCGCGACGGCAAGGTCATTCAAACCATCGCCATCGTAATCGCCTACGGCGCATGCTGCAGCGCGGCCTTTGGCATTCAGGCCTGCCGCAGGCGCGTTGAACTCCTCATAGCTGCCGTCACCCTTGTTGTGCAGCACGCGAATGGCTTGTGGACCCGACTGCATTAGGATCAGGTCCATGTGGCCGGAGCCAGTTACGTCCATCATGCAAGCCCCGCCTGTGGTCGTCCACTTCATGCCGGTTGAGCCGGGTCCGGATTTTCGAAGCTCGGAATCCAGAGAACTGGCCACCAGTTTCACTGGAGCCATCGCGCGCTTGCCTGCCTGCGGCGTCTGAATCGGAGTAACCGTCGAGTAATGGCCTTGCTCGCCATAAGAGAGGCCAATCGGCGCTCCAATCTTAGCGCTGGTGAGGTGCTGGAATCGCTTGAAGTGATCCCTGGCCTCATCGGCGTGGCCAGAGCGCTGCAAGGCGCGCGCCAAGGCGAACTCGGAGGAGGCGTGCAACGGGTCGACCTGCAGCGCCTTTTGCAGCGTTTCGATCGCCTTGTCGAGTTGCTTTAATTCCTGGTAGCAAACCCCCTCAAAATAGTAGGAATCCGCGTCCCTCGGATCGATCTTCACCGCCTGCTGGAAGCTGGCCAAGGCCGGTTCGAGTTCGTTGCCCGCGTGCTGAGCAAGACCGAGGTTGTACCATGCCTGTGCGCTATCAGGACTTAAAGCAAGCGCGGCGTGCAGGACTTTTTTGGCATCATCGAGCTTTTGCATCGCCATCAACGCTATGCCTTCGTTGATGGCAGCCTGGGCCAGCGTTGGGTCCCGCTTGAAAGCCTCGGCAAACGTCGCCTGAGCGCGCTCGGTGAATTGCTGGCTCATCTCGGCCGCGCCGCGATTGTTGAGCCGCACCGCCTCAGCGTCAAAGTTCGGTGGCGCGGCAAAAGCCATCGCGACCGCGATAAAAAAGAAGAACGCCAATGGGCCGGCCGTTCTGATGATTCGCTTTCCCAACGTCGTCTCCCATGCGGCTCGAGTCATACCACCCAAAAATCCGCGGAACCCTACAGTGTATGCGAGCGGCCAGCGCACTGGTATCAGCTTACCGATTGTCAGCCCGGCCTGTTCCGGACTCTCCTCTATCGGCGAGGCAGCCCAATTTATACTTCTTTTGTGATTCCTCCGCTCCACGATCTAGATTGGCACAAGTTTCTGTCTCGACCTCCTCTGCCTTCGCCGGTTCCTGAAACGGTCGATTTACTGCGCCGGCAAACGATTCTGATCACCGGCGCGGGCGGGTCGATCGGCTCGGCACTGGCTATGCGATTGAGCGAACTCGGACCAGCGAAGCTGATTCTTATGGAAGCTTCGGAGAGCAACCTCTTCGCATTAGAGCGGGATTGGGCCGCAGATTCGGCTGCGAATCAGGGCGCGACATGCGCGATGACGCCGATCCTTGGAAGCGTGACAGATGAAGCTTTGTTGGACGAGATTTTCGCGACGCCCGCACCGAACATTGTCTTCCACGCCGCCGCTTTCAAACACGTACCGCTGATGGAGGAGCAGCCGCTGGCGGCTATCGCAAACAACGTCTTCGGCACTGAAATCCTGACCCGCACGGCCAGCCGAAATGGCGCGCATGTGGTGCTGCTCTCTACCGACAAAGCCGTGGCGCCGGCCTCGGTGATGGGAGCCACTAAAAGAGTCGCGGAACAGATCGTGATGGCATCGGGGGGGAGCGTTTTACGATTGGGCAACGTGCTTGCCTCGCGCGACAGCGTAGCCGAGATCTTCGCGCGCCAGATTGCCCTGGGCGGCCCGATAACGGTGACCGATCCGGCAGCGCGCCGCTACTTTCTGACATTGGACGAAGCCGTCAATTTGCTACTGAAGACTGCGGCGCATACGACTCCGGGAACCTTGTTTGCACCGGTATTGCCAGCTACGCATTTGATCGCAGATCTTGCCCGGTTCATGGCACGCGAGCTGCGGCCCGAGCGAGAGATTGCAATTGAATTCACTGGGCCACGCGCAGGCGACAAAGAGACCGAGGCCCTGTGGTCGGCCGAGGACCAAGTGAACGCCGCGGGCTTTGATGGGATGGTTCTGGTTGAGACGGCCCTGCCAACGGAAACGCAACTGTCAAACAGCCTCGCCAACCTCCGTGCTGCCCTGCATGCTCGCGATCTTTGCGATGCACTCACTCAACTTCGGGGGCTGGTTCCGGAGTACACGCCGGGCAGCGCGATTCTGGCGCTCGCCGCGAAACGCGGCACACGGGTCTGTTTATGAGCGAAAGCGGCAGGAAGCGGCGCATTGGAGTTATCACAACTTCGCGCGCGGACTATAGCCACCTCTACTGGCCGCTGAAAGAACTGGCTGCGCATCCTGGTGTGGATCTTGGAGTCTTCGCGCTGGGCGCGCATCTGGCGCCGGAGTTCGGCAACACGATACAAGAGATCGAACGCGACGGGTTTCCGATCGTCTCGCGCATTGAGTGCCTGCTCAGTTCCGACACAGACACTGGCATGGCCAAGACAATCGGTGTTGCCATTCTTGGCCTGACAGACGCGCTCGCCGCATGGCGACCCGACCTGCTGCTGCTGATCGCCGATCGCTATGAGATGCTGGCACCAGCCTCGGTTGCGCTCGCGCTGCGCATTCCTATCGCACATATCGAAGGCGGTGAGGTAAGTCAGGGAGCCATCGATGATGCCGTTCGCAATGCACTCACTAAGCTAGCGCATATCCACTTCACGTCGACTGAAAATGCCCGTCGCCGGGTGATCGCAATGGGCGAGGAGCCGTGGCGTGTCCATCACGCGGGAGCGCCTTCGCTCGATCACCTGCGTCGATCGAAACTGCTCGACCGCGCCGCTCTCGAAGCCCGTCTTGGCCTAACGCTCACACCGCCTACTCTGCTGGCGGCGTGGCACCCAGTCACAATACGGAAAGATACCAATGTAGAGGCCGATTCTTTCTTCGCTGCGCTTGCACAGGCACCCGGCCAGCTTATTTTTGTTTATCCTAACTCTGACGCAGGCAGCCATGCGCTCATCGAACGCACCAAGGCGCTGGCGGCTACACGGCCCCACACGCACATCTTCGTCAATCTCGATGCGGTCACTTACTGGAGCCTCTTGGGCAACGTGGATGCGATGATCGGCAACTCGTCTTCCGGCATTATGGAAGCGGCCTCATTCGCACTACCAACGGTCGACGTGGGGATGCGCCAGCAGGGCCGCGAGCGCGCCCGCAATGTGATCGACGCCCCGGCCGAGACGGCCGCAATTGTTAGAGCAATCACGAAAGCGGTCAGTCCAGAGTTCCGGGATTCCCTGCGCGGTATTGAGAACCCGTACGGAGATGGCACCGGCGCTCAAGCCATTGCGCGCGTCCTCACCACCGTCCCACTGGACGGTTTGCTCATCAAGCAGCCCACACCATTGCCAGTTGATAATGCCGAGGTGGGTCCATGACTTTTCGGATTCAGCTTTCTTCACCGGACATTACAGAGGCGGAAATCGATGCCGTCACGGCCGTGCTGCGCACGCCACACCTGAGTCTGGGCCCTGAACTTGCGGCCTTTGAGGCGGCTTTGGCCGAGTACCATTCCGTTCCGGTCGCCCTCTGTGTCAGTTCGGGCACTGCGGGATTGCATCTGGCTCTTCTCGCGCTCAATATCGCCGAGGGCGACGAGATAATCGTACCCTCCTTCGCATTTGTTGCGGTCGCTAACGCGGTCCTGCAACTGCGCGCTACACCGGTCTTTGCGGAGATCGATCCGGTCACTCTCAATCTCGATCCAGCTGCCGTCGAGCGCGCAATTACGCCTCGCACTCGAGCTATCATTATCGTCCATACGTTCGGCGTCCCGGCGCAGATGGACACGCTTTTCAGCATTGCCCGGAGCCGCGGTCTGGCAGTGATCGAAGACGCCTGCGAGGCTATCGGTGCGACGTTCCAGGGCAGGCGCGTTGGGTGTTTTGGCGACCTGTCTGTCTTCGGCTTCTACCCCAACAAACAGATGACCACGGGCGAAGGTGGCGCTGTATTGGCCCGCGATCCGGAGCGAGCGGTCCGTCTCCGCAGCCTGCGCAACCAAGGCCGCCAGCCCAACGGAGAATGGCTAGATCTGATCGAATCCGGCTACAACTATCGGCTTTCCGATCTGGCTTGCGCGCTGGGCCGGGTTCAGTTGAGCCGAATCAGTGAAATGCTCGCAATGCGTCAAGCGGCGGCGGAGCGTTACGACGCGCTGCTCAGAGGAATCAACGGGCTCGAAGTTCCCCCGCTCACTCTGCCCGACCGCACGATCAGTTGGTTTGTCTATGTGGTTCGGCTACCCGAAGATGCTGCCCGCGACCGCGTTCAAGACGCTCTCGCCGACCGTGGAATCGCTACGGGACGCTACTTCGGACCCATCCATTTGCAGCCGGCCTGGCGCATGCATTCCAGTTCAAGCGCAATCTCGTTGCCCATCACCGAAGCCATCGCGCGACGCACCCTGGCACTGCCTTTCTACAACCGCATCACGGAAAATCAACAGGAAGAGGTCGCCAACGCACTTCGGCAGGCGGTCGAAGACTAACAGGTCCACTAAGAATGAATTCGTAGCGTTTACGTTCTGAACATTACGCATTTGCGCCTTTTCTCTTGTCGTAACATCTAAGAAAAAAAGGAGAACACCTTGGCTGAATTCACTCTGCGCATTGATGGAATGCATTGCGGCTCCTGCGTTCGCCGCGTCAGCCAGGCCCTGGCCTCGGTCGATGGGACGGTAACGAATGAGGTGCGTATAGGTACAGCGCGGCTTGATTCAAAACTCGACCCTGCACCCGTAGATCTTGCGATCGCCGCCCTCGCCAAGGCCGGATATACGGCGCATCTGGAGCCATAGGTCTCTCAATGGTCAGTCTTACAAGGGAATCTATCACTCTGCCGATTCTGGGCATGACGTGCGCATCCTGCCAGCATCACGTGGAGGAGGCTTTGCGATCGACGGCGGGGGTGGAATCCGTTCGCGTCGATCTGATGGCGAACCGCGCAAGCGTTGTCTTCGACCCGGCGATCGCTCCTGCTACAGCGTTGTTGGAGGCGGTTCGTTCGGCAGGTTATGACGCTGTCCTTCCGCGCGAAGATGCATCTTCCGCCGCGTCCTCTTCAGAATTAATAGCAGCCGGAGCCGAACGCAAGGCTTATGCCACGTTGATTGCGGGTGCGGCCGCGATGCTGCTGGCCATGCCGCTGGAAATGAAAATGGGCTCGCTGGACAATTTTCTGATGCGAGTCTTGCCTTGGCTCTATGCGTTGCCGCCGGAATTGCTGCGCTGGTTTTTATTGGTTCTCACATCGTTTTTCGTTGTCTGGGCGGGGCGCTGGATCTACTCGAACGCCGTCAACGCTGCACGGCACGGAACCACAAGCATGAACACGCTGGTCAGCCTGGGCACGAGCGTGGCCTTTGCCTATTCGGCGTACGCGACGATTTGGCCGGCCGCCGGACGCGAGGTTTACTTTGACGCGGTCCTGTTGATTATCGGATTTCTTCTGTTGGGAAAAAGCCTGGAGGTCCGCGCCAAACGTCGCGCACTCTCCGCGCTGGACTCCCTCTCCCGGTTGCGGCCAGCCACTGCCCGTCTCATTCGCGATGGCGTTGAGAACGTGGTGCCGTTGGACGAGATCGTGGTGGGGGACAGTGTGCTGGTACTGCCGGGCGAGCGCTTTCCAGTGGACGCGACGATCATTGAAGGCCGCACAACCGTCGATGAATCGATGCTGACCGGCGAGCCGACTCCGCTAGACCGAGAACCTGGAGGGCGCGTCTTGGCCGGCTCATTGAACTACGAGGGCGCGGTGACTTGCCGTGCGGCGTCGCTCGGCGAGGCTACAGTACTGGCGCAGATCACACGGATGGTGGAGCAAGCGCAAGGTTCGCGCGCACCCTTGGAACGACTGGCTGACCAGGCCAGCAAGATTTTCGTGCCCGTCGTTCTGGCACTTGCCGCGCTGACTTTTGTGATCTGGCTCGTCGCCACTCACTCGGTACAAATGGCGCTGGCATCGACTGTCTCCGTGCTGGTGATCGCCTGCCCCTGCGCGATGGGATTGGCTGTGCCGGCCGCGCTCACCGTGGCTGTGGGACGAGGAGCCCAGCTTGGCGTGCTCTTCAAAGGCGGCGAGGCACTGGAGCGCTTGGGCCACCTTGACGTCATTGTGCTGGACAAGACCGGAACTCTGACCGTAGGTCGCCCCGTGCTGGAGGCCGTTCATCCATTGAAGGGCTTCGCAGAGAATGATTTGTTGCGCCTGGCCACTGCCGCTGAAGAGCGATCGAACCATCCGCTGGCCCATGCAGTGGTGGATGCGGCGAGGGCGCGCAATCTGGTTTGGCCGCCTGCGGAAGAGGTACAGGTGCTGCCTGGTCGGGGGCTCACCGCCAAGGTCGAAGGCCGCGAATGTCTGCTGGGCAACGAAGCTTTGTTCGATGAATTCTTCATCCCTCTGCCAGCCGGGATTGCGCCGCCGGAACCGGGAGTGACTCGGCTTTGGATGGCCCTTGACTTGACTATGACCGGCTATTTCGACGCTCGGGACGCCTTGCGGCCGGATGCGGCCGGAGCCGTTGCCGCCCTGCGGCGCGCCGGTTTGCGTGTGCTGATGTTGACAGGCGACTCGGCAGCAGCAGCAGCGCCCATCGCCCAACAGGCCGGAATCACCGAGATTGAAGCTGGTCTCGACCCCGCCGGTAAACTGGCTCGCATTCGCGCTCTGCAAAAGAGCGGCGCACTCGTGGCGATGGTGGGCGATGGCATCAATGACGCAGCCGCACTGGCCCAGGCCGATGCCGGTATTGCCATGGGCACGGGTGCCGATCTGGCGCAGGAGGCTGGCGATGTGTTGCTTTTGCGCGCCCTACCTTCGGCTATTCCCGCTTCTATCAACCTGGCCCGCTCGACCCTGCGCGTGATGCGCCAGAACCTGATCTGGGCAGCAGGCTACAATTTGCTCGGGATACCTCTGGCGGCGGGTGCGCTTTACCCGAGCTTTCACATTCTGCTCAGCCCCTGGCTGGCGGCGGCCGCTATGGCGCTCAGCTCAGTCAGTGTCTTGGCCAACAGCTTGCGGTTGCGAGGTTGGGCACCTGCGGTGCGGCAGACGCTCGCTATACGCTCGCAGAATTGAAAGAATTCTCTCTCTGAGCAACGACTTCATCGAGGTTGCGGCCTTTCGTTACGACATCCCCGCGGTTTCTTCCCCTGCACCCCAGCAAGATAGACTAGTCCAGAGCTCACTTGTGCGCATCCTGACCCGTTACATTCTCGGTGAAATCCTCTCTCACGGCCTTATTGGATTCGTGATCTTCACCTTCATTCTCTTCATGAAGGAGTTACCACGCATCCTGGAGATGGTGGTCCACAACAGCTCCACCTTGACGAGCGTTGTCGAGGCCGTTCTCTTCACGCTGCCCAATTTTTTCATGGTCACGATTCCAATGGCAGTGCTGGTCGGAGTGTTGCTGGGCTTCAGCCGCCTGGCTGCCGATAGTGAAGTGATTGCCATGCGGGCCTCCGGCATGGGCATCGGGTATTTTGTTCGCGTTGCCAGCATCGTGGCTACTGGCGGCACGCTGCTGGGACTCGTCAACTCGCTGGTGATCGCTCCTGTAGCCAATCAGGCCGTTCTGCAGATGGACAAGGCTCTTGCCATGCAGGCCTCCTACGAGATTGCGCCGCGCGTCTTCGACGAGGATTTTCACAATCTGGTTCTTTATGTTCAGAACGTGCACTCGGGAACCGGCGCTTCCCACTGGGATCAAGTTTTCATGGCCGATACCAGCGATTCCATCAACCCGCAGATCACCACCGCCGCCTCCGCCGTAGTGGCTAACGACAACAGCCGTGACTCGGGCCAGATGCTGCTCGCGCGGCTTCGCAATGGATCGCGTCACGAAACGGTGGCGGGCCAGTCGCAACAATACAACATCTCCACTTTCGACTTTACCGATTTACCATTGGCATCGAGCCAGCAGAACGAGGCTCACCTCGGGCGCCTGGATACAAACATCCTCGCCATGCCGATGAGTGAACTGAGGCAACGGAGCCGGGGACCGGACGGTAAGCGCTTTATGATCGAGATTCACAAGCGCTTCGCCTACCCGGCGGCATGTCTGGTGCTGATGCTGGTCGGCGTTCCACTGGGAGTAACTTCGCGACGCGGCGGCAAAAGTTTCGCATGGGTCTTCACGATTATTTTGGTTTTCATCTACTACCTGCTCTCCTCGACGGGTATCGCCCTGGGCAAGCAGAACTGGATCCCTGCATTCTTCGCCGTCTGGTCGGCCAACCTGCTCTTCGCTGCGGGCGGACTTTTTCTGCTATGGCAGATGGCTTCGGGCGGACGCGTTCTGAATGCGGTGACGGCGTGGACCTCTCGCTTCCAAAAAGCTGAGTCCGCCAGTCCGGGGAGAATCGTGGGCGGTCCGCTCGGAGCGTTGCGGAGCAGGCTTCAGCCGCGTCCCCGGCGCAAGAAGGCCCGCAGTGTCTTTCCGCGCATCCTCGACGAATATGTAATGCGCGAGTTTCTCGGCACCTTTGTGCTGGTGCTGACCGGCTTTGTCATGCTCATGCTGGTGTTTACTTTCTTCGAGCTGATCGGGGACATTTTGCGCAATCATATAACGCTCCCCATGATCGGCGAATACCTGGTCAACCTCACGCCCAGCATGCTTTACCAGATCACCCCCCTAGCTGTGCTGATTGCCGTGCTGGTCACCTTTGGCGTGCTCAACCGCAACTCTGAGATCGTCGCCATGAAGGCCACCGGCATCAGCCTCTACCGGTTGGTGATTCCCATCGTCTCGATCTCGGCACTGCTGGCCATCGGTCTCTTTCTCTTTGACCAGTTCTATCTGCCGCAAGCCAACCGACGGCAGGAGGCATTGCGCAACGTCATTAAGGGAAAGCCACCGCAGACGGTTCTGCATCCCGAGCAGAACTGGATCTTTGGCCAGCCGCGTCGCGGGGAGCCCGATCGCATCTTCTACTACAAATTCTTCGATCCGGAACGCAACGAGTTCGCCAATCTCTCGCTCTTCGAGTTCGACCCTTCCACGTTTGCGCTTTCTCGCCGCATCTTTGCGGCCCGCGCTGTGTGGAATGCCGATACTGGGAGCTGGATCTTTTTGAACGGGTGGCAACGTGATATTTCAGGCGCCAACATCACGGACTATCGCCAGTTTCTGAAGACGAGCTTTGCAGAGGTTCACGAAGACCCTGGCTACTTCAAGAAAGAAAGCTGGCAGGCGCAGGAGATGAACTTCGGTCAACTCGATCACTACATAGGCGACTTGCGCCAAAGCGGCTTTGACACTGTGCGGCTGCGCGTCGAACTGTGGCATAAGCTGGCCGATCCGCTCGCGACCGTCTTGATGGCGGTCCTGGCCATTCCCTTCGCGCTGATGATGGGACGCCGCGATTCACTCACCGGTATCGCCATGGCCATCGCCGTGGCGCTTGCCTATTGGGTGGTAGATGGCTTCTTCGGCGCCATGGGCAACGTTAGCTATCTACCTGCCGCAATGGCGGCCTGGTGCGCCGATCTGCTGTTCGGGCTAGTGGGCGGATATTTGCTGCTAAGGACGCCGACGTAAACCTGAGTTATGGTAATCTGGGCCTACGGTATTGCCTATGAAGAGGATCTTCCCCTTGCTCTTCCTCATGCTTATGCTGGCCGTACCCAAGATGTGGGCGCAGGCCGGGCCTCCTTTTCAAACCGACGATCCAACCCCGGTCGATCTTGGACACTATGAGTTTTATATCTTCGGCACGGTCGACGGCACTCCAGCTGAGCTCGACCCCACTGGACCGGCATTCGAGTTCAACTGGGGAGCCATTCCCAACGTGCAGATCCATGCCATTCTTCCCTTCGGAGCAGCGCTGCCATCGAACAATCCTGTCTATGCCCCAGGAGGAACGGGTCCCAGCACGTACGGGCTGACCGATACGGAATTGGGAGTGAAGTATGGCTTTATCAAGCAGACGAAAAATCGTCCCCAGATCGGCTCGTTTACCATGTTCGAGATGCCAACGGGAAATTCGACGAAAGGTCTGGGTGTGGGCCGCGTGTGGTACAAGCTGCCCATCTGGGTCGAGAAGGAGTTCGGGCCCTGGAGCCTGTGCGGGGGCGTGGGTTATACAGTCGTCCCTCAGACCAGCTACGACAATTTCCTCTATGGCGGCTTTCTCGTAAAGCGGGAGATCAACAAGAAACTGGAGATGTCGGCTGAACTCTTCTCGCACGCTCGTGAGGGCTTCGCCGCTGCGCAGACACAAGCTTCCACGATGATTGACGCGGGCGGATATTACCACTTCAAATCTCCGGGACTGCAACTTCTCTTTGCCTACGGTCACTCAATCGCCGGACAAACGGAGAATTATGGGTATCTCGGCCTTTATAAGACCTGGGGAAAGGACCGGGACACCGGCGGAAAGAAAGCGGAAGAGGCGATGCTTTCGGAGCGACCCCGCTAAGGTGAAATGAACGCCGGCAAACTGCACGCATCCTACTTATATTGAGGGGCACGCGATGGAAATTACGACGCGCGGTCTTTGGACATTAATCCATGGCATGGGATTTGGAGCACTCTATCTGCTAGCGTGCTCCGGCGGAATCATCGAGCTTTATCGCTCGATAACGCCGACCCTATCGCACGAATCCACAGCGGGCCATGAGCGATTTATCAGGTCTTACTTGATTGCCATGGCCGTTGTCGCATGGGTCGCGGTGCTCACCGGCGCCTACATTATTTATCCGTGGTATCGCGCAGTGCCCCCGCCGGGAACGATGGATCTTGCGATGTATCCGCAGCGGCTTTTGATGTCAAGCCCCACAACTGTCGGCTGGCACTCGGTGGGAATGGAATGGAAGGAACACGTCGCGTGGTTCGCTCCGATCTCGATCACCGTGGTCGCGTTCGTTTTCACGAGATACGGCCGCGACTTGGCCGCTCATCGGCAACTGCGCGCAGCGGTGCTCTGCTTTGCCTTTGCGTCGTTTGCCGCCGCCGGCGTTGCGGGCTTCTTTGGCGCGATGATCGACAAGCAAGCACCGATCCATGGCGGATCAACGATCCAACTGAGCAGCGGAGGGGAAAAATAATATGCCAGACGAAGTCGCTTCACCGCAGACCTCACTCTTGCCGAACGGCTCTGGCGCGGGGGCCATTCTATCTGCAGGCATTGGCTCGTTCGCTCTGGCTACACTCGCCCTGGCTGGCGACAAGTTGGCTGCTATCAAAAAAATCCTTAATTTCTATAAACCGACCGGACCGCTCTCCGGGGTAACCACGATGGCCATTCTGGTCTGGCTCATCGCCTGGGGCATTCTCGAGTGGCGTTGGCGCGGTCGATCTGTCGCGGTGGGCCCGATCAGCGCTGCGGCTCTCGCACTGCTGCTCCTCAGTCTGATTCTGACATTCCCTCCAGTCGGCGATCTTTTCTGAAGGAATGGAATTGGTGACTTAGAAGACGCTTAACCCGCCGTCCTCGTACAATAAGATCATGCTTGGCGATCTGGGCCCCCTCTTCATCTACATGCGCCGTTACCGCTGGGGATACCTGTGGGGCACACTCTCCTGCGTTTGCACGAACGGCATCTGGGTGCTCTTTCCCCTGGTGATCCAAAGAGCCATCGACGAGATGGGACGCGGCGTCAGCCACCAGCGGATCCTGCTCTTCGCAGGGCTGTTGGTCGTAATTGCGATGATCAAGGGCATCTTTCTTTATGCTCAACGCTGGATTCTTATCGGAATTTCAAGAGAGATAGAATTCGACCTGCGTAACGATCTCTTCCGCAATTTGGAACGGCAGGACTCGGGCTTCTATCAACGCTATCGCACGGGCGACATCATGGCCCGGTTGACCAACGATTTAAACGCCGTGCGCATGCTGCTCGGACCCGCGCTGATGTACAGCGCAAATACCGTCTTCTTCACGGTGGGCGCGTTGTTTTTTCTGCTACGAATCAGCCCGTGGCTAACGCTGGTTGCATGGGCACCGATGCCGCTGGCCAGCATCCTGGTGCAATACTTCGGCAGCAGAATTCATGACCGCTTCGAGCGCATCCAGGCCAGCTTCTCCGAGATCAGTTCGCAGGCCCAGGAGAACTACTCCGGTGCCCGATTGGTTCGGGCCTTTGCCCGCGAGGATTCGCAGATCGGTCTCTTTGAGCGACTCAACCGCGAATATATCGCCCGTTCCCTCAGGCTGGTTCAGCTCATGGGGATGCTGTGGCCTACGCTCGAATTCATTTTGGGCGTCTCGATGATCATCACCCTGCTGGCCGGCGGCCACCTGGTGATCGCTCATCGCATCAGCGTGGGCCAGTTTGTGGCCTTCAACACTTACATGGTGATGCTGATCTGGCCGATCATCGCGGTGGGCTGGGTGGTGAACCTCTTTGAGCGAGGCACCGCATCGGTAAAACGCATTGAAGAATTGCTCCGAGCCAAGCCTGCCATCGACGACAGCGCCGCCGACCGGACTATTGAAACCGACACCGTACTTCGCGGCGAGATTGAATTCAGGAATTTGAACTTCAGCTATAACGGAACTGAAGTCCTGCGCGGCATCTCGCTTCACATCCCAGCTGGATCAACCCTGGCCATTGTTGGACCAACGGGGTCGGGAAAGACCACGCTGGTTAATCTGATCCCAAGATTGTATGAAGCGCCGGCAGGATCGCTTTTGATTGATGGACGCCCGGTGCGCGACTATCCTCTGGCCGCCTTGCGGCGTAACATCGGCATGGTCCCTCAGGAGACCTTTCTCTTCAGCGCCACGATCCGTGAGAATCTCACCTTTGGCGCACCAGATGCCAGCCCGGAAGAGATGCTTGAGGCAACTGAGGCAGCGCATATTCGCAAAGAGTTCGAGGAGTTTCCGCAGGGCTTTGAGACGATGGTAGGAGAGCGAGGGGTTACGCTTTCCGGCGGGCAAAAGCAACGCTCGGCTATCGCCCGTGCACTGCTGCGCCGGCCGCCTATTCTGATTCTCGACGACGCGTTAGCCAGTGTGGATACGTATACGGAAGAGCGAATTCTGGGCGGACTGCGCAGCTACACAGCCGGCTCGACCACCATCCTGATCTCGCATCGCGTTTCAACAGTGCGCAATGCCGACCAGATCGCCGTGCTTGCCCAGGGCAGGATCGTCGAACTGGGCCGGCACGAGGAGTTGCTTGAACTCGATGGCTACTACGCCGGCCTCTATCGGAAGCAGCAACTGGAAGAAGAGCTTACTGTCGCCGGATGAAGAAGGCAGGGAACACGGAATAGGTAAAGGAAGACGGGGGCCACGCGTGGGAGACCGATTGCTGCGAGCCGAAAACACTCTCTGCTCCGAGTTCCCTGCCCTTCACGCATTCCATCTTGAGCCAGTGGCGGCATCATCACCATAATCGCCATCGAAGGCGCCTTGCCTCCGATTGGAATTCATTGCGACTATCTGAGTCGGAGCTGGATTGACTTCCGGATCACGAGCCACTTGGCGCCAGGCGTCTCGCACGTTCTTGACACAGTCGATCGCGTGGTTGAATTTCGGCCGTGAGACAGACTGCGAAGCCTGAAGGATCTGCGCAAAGATCGATGCGTAAAACTCGCTGAGCACCTGGGCGGGCCGACCGCCCACGTCCATGCGCAGCCGCGCTTGCAGGTGGATGATAATGTCGAGCGCGCGCTTGACAGCGATTCGGCGGGCAGCCTCGTCGCCCCGCTCCACAGCGGCCGAGGCGGCGTAAAGAAAGCGCAGGATACCGTCATAGAGCGCCACAACCAAATCGACCGCCGAAGCACTGTCCAGTGCATGTTCCTGATAACTTCCCATGAGAATTGAACTCCTTAACCGTTACTGTTTTGGTTATAGCCGGTGATTGCAGAGTAGAGCTCGTTAACTCCCTGCAACTGCGTGGGCATCTGCTGCATGATTTCATTTGCGCTGTTCAGCTCTGCCGTCAGGCTGATCTGCTGCGCCGAGATCAGGCTCTCTTCTCTCGAGATGTTTGCATTCAGAGTGGACTCAATGTTGCTGTTGGAGCTTGACGATAGCGCCAGAATTCCGGTCGGAGAACTCGTCCCGGAGTTGGTCAGCATGGTGTTGAAACTTTGACCCCAACTGCTCGCATTCTGGAAGAATCCCACCACGCCGCTGTAGTCCGTGTTCAGTACCGAGTCGAGGCTCGTGGCGTCGAAGGTGAGTGAGCCGTCGTTATTCACGCCGATGCCCAGGGTA
>CAYTJN010000016.1:0-36106 GCA_964438125.1 uncultured Occallatibacter sp. | reverse complement strand
CACGACCGCCGCCTTAAAAGGGCGTTGCTCTACCAACTGAGCTACGAGCTCGTACAGGGCCGTCTATATAAAGTTATCACAGAAGAGCTTCCCTGCTCTGGCTGCTCGGCCAACACGTCTTCTTGGGCAAATCTCTGCCTTCGTCCCACCGCACCCTTCCCAAGTCGAAACAAAATCTCTAAACCCAAACGAAAAACACCCCGGAAATCGGTTAAGCTTGCAACAAGATTCTCATACATGGAGATTGCAATGTTCGATGTCGGGCAGAAGGTCACCGTTGTCACGGACAAGGGAATCGCTTACGACGGCGTTATCCTGGCGCGAGCAACAGGCGACGACGGTTCGCGCGCTTACAAGGTAACCTTGGATGGCAGCGGGCCCGAGCAGATGGGACAGTGGCATAAGGCAGGAGATGTCTTCGTAAGAGAGAAGGGTCCGGACGAGACGCAAGACGTATGGGAGAATCTCCCGGAGAAATAGTCCGCGGAATTCGCTTTCATTAGCGAATCCAATCCACTGGCATTCACGCGGGAAGTAGCTTCAGCACTATGTTTCGAGTTCCACAGTACGTAAGTGTTCGTCAAGTACAGCGGTGCGATCGGCGCATAGCTGGAGCGCATGGTATAGTTTCTGGCGGAGAAAGAACATGACCCTCGGAGAGTTTCTAGGCAAGCAGTTCATCCGCGTTATCGCGTGGAATGAACCGGAAAACGGCATCCTTTCTTATCGCTATCCCATGCAAGATCTGGAGATAGAAAATGGCGGCCAACTCACCGTAAGCGAGTCGCAGATGGCCGCTTTCGTCAACGAAGGCAGGATCGCCGACGTCTTCGGTCCGGGCCTGCACACGCTCAAAACGCGCAATCTGCCCCTGCTCACCGATCTGATGAACTGGGACAAGGCGTTTGAATCCCCGTTCAAATCCGAGGTTTATTTTTTCTCGACTCGTTTGCAAACCGGGCAAAAGTGGGGAACAGCGACTCCTATTACAATCCGCGATAAGGAGTTCGGTGCGGTGCGGCTGCGCTGTTACGGCATCTACTCCTATCGCATCGCTGATCCGCGCATCTTCTTCAGTCAGGTCAGTGGCACTCGCGAAAGCTACCTTGTCGGCGAGCTCGAAGGCCAACTGCGCGAGACCATCATCGGCTGTATCACGGAGGTCTTTGCGACCAGTGAGGTGGCTTTCCTGGACATGGCTGCCAACCAGGCTTTGCTGGCCGGCAAGCTGATGGAAAAAATGAAACCCGCCTTCGCGGCTCTCGGACTCGGACTGGACCAGTTTGTCGTCGAGAACGTCTCACTGCCCGACGAGCTGCAAAAGGTTTTTGACCAGCGAGTGGGAATGAACATGGTTGGCGATCTTGGCCGTTACACGCTGTATGCGGCGGCTGAGTCTCTCGATTTATCTGCGGCCAATACCAGCGGTGCTGCCGGCATGGGCATGGGGCTTGGTGCCGGCGCGGCTGTTGCGCAGGTTCTCTCGAATGCTCTCAAGCCATCGATCGCCGCTCCGGTCGCCTCCGCTGGTGCGACACCGGCGCTGATCGATGCTTCCGTGGCTTCCGTCGCTTCCGTCGCGAACAAGTACTGCATCGAGTGTGGGAAAGCAATCCCTCGTAGCGCGAAGTTCTGTGCAGAATGCGGGAAGGCCCAATGAACTGCCCTTCCTGCGGCGCTCCGATGAAGCTCAAGGCGGATATGCAGAGCTTCAAGTGCGAGTATTGCCAAAGCGTCTATTTTCCCGAGAAGAACGACGACGGCGTGCGAGTCCTTGAGGAGCAAAGCGGACACGATTGCCCGGTCTGCTCTGTCCCGCTGGTTCATGCCTATCTTGGCAAGAGCCCCATCATCTATTGCACGAAATGCAACGGCATGATGATTGCCATGGCAATGCTTGAAACCATGATTGATGAGCAGCGTTCTGCTCACGGAGCGTTCACCGCTCCCCCGCCTCCCGACAAGGACGACTTGAAGCGCAAGATCAATTGTCCGCAATGCCATCATCCCATGGATGCGCATCTTTATGGCGGTCCCGGCAACGTGATCATTGACTCGTGCGAAGAGTGCTGTCTCATCTGGCTTGATCGCGGCGAGCTAATGCGAATCGCTCACGCTCCCGACTCCGCATCGGAATTCCGCTCATCTCCCTCTACGGATTCCGGTCCGGGAACCGCCGGGCGCGGCGAGGAAACAGTCGTCGCCGACAACTACGCAGACAATATCATTGACTCGTTATTCAACTGAGAATCGCGCTTGATCGCGGCGTCTTCACCAGAATTGTGCGGCGAGCACGGTCGGGGGCCCGGAGCGGCCGCGGATCACCTCGGTGGAAAGAACAATCTCCATGTTCTTGTTCTCCCACCCAGGCGGAGCGATTGCTGCGAGTTTCTTGATCTCGCTCTCGCTGGTCAGAAAATCCCCTGCGGCGGAGGTCCCGAAGACTGTGATTCCCGCTGCCGCAACGATGGTATGCTCGGTTTCACGATCCGCCATTCTCAAGACCAACGCATAATCTTTGGTCACGTCGAGATAGGGAGTCGCGTAATCGACGGACCAATCAAGATTGGAAGGATTCTTTCGATCGCGAATCACAACCTTGGTCGGTGTAACTCGCTCGATAGTGAATCGAAGGCCCGGCAGCATACGCTCGGTCCAGTCGTTGTTCAACAGTCCAACTAGGACCGCGGGGCCGTGTTGCAGATCGGTAAATGTCGCCTCCGATTGTGACACCACTTGAAACTGTTTGCCTCTGGCTTGTATCAATCCCGCAAATTTAGCGAGCGTGCTTGCGTCGTCCACGAGGACGGTTTCTCGACCCGAGCTGTGAAAATCGCTTAGAGACAAGGTCGGGCCCGGAGCGGGCACTACGTCTGGCGGCTTTCGCCCTCCTTCCACGTTCCCCACGCAAAGCAGGACGGGGGCGCGTGACGATAGAACCGGTCTCCAGAACTTCTCAAATGGATTTCGCACTCGGACCACATAGACCGCTGCGGCAGAAGACACGATGACAATCAGACAAGCAGTTGCCAACCACTTTGGAGTGAGCCAGCGTCGACGGCCCGGGCGGACATCAATTAAGTCGGCAGCCAGGTGCAAGGTGTGGCGCGGGCTCAAATCCTTCGGAGCGGGAAGCGGCAGCGGATGGATACCGGCAAAGGAGAACTGCGGAATATAGGAGCCGGGGACGATTTCAATTCTCACCGGGCTGTCCGTAACTTCCATGTAAAACTGCGCCAGCCTCTTCCTCACCTCGGCCATCGCACTTCGAACGACATGGTCGGTTGCGGTGTCGTAATCAGGCGCCCGATGGAAGACATCCATTCCGATGGTCCGCTCTTTGAGTTGATTCCCGGAGCCGTCCAACGTCTGTTCAACGATGTACTTCAGTACCGCTGCGTAGCGTTTGCTGTGCTGGAACGCCCGGCTCGCAAGTACTTCGCCCAAGTGCTGCTGCACCCGCTCCCGCTCCAGTTCCGTGCAAGGCTGGAAGATCCCATTCAAGGGGGAAGATGTTGTTTCGGAGAAAGTATAGCTGCGCGTGACCACGGCGATCCCCCTCGCTTGGAGTTGAACGTACCGTTGGCACTAGGACGTCCTCCTAAGGCCACATAAGAATAGACGTCGACCAAGTTAGTTTGGTTGTACTCGATGAGGTCTCCGCGTTGTAGTTTCTATTTAGCGGAGCAGCTTTCAGCTCAATTTAACCCTAAATTTTTAACCTGGATATGACCGTCCGTGCCGGGTTGTGACGGACCCGATCACGATTTGTTTTCTGATCTTTGATTCATTTCTCCATCCCAGAATCCCGACATGGATCGCTAACTCTGCCTTGTAGTTATCGACCGTTTTCGCAGTCTGAAAAATGTTAAGACAGAGGTCGATTAAGGTAGGCCCGTCATGAATCAGTAGTCCCCCGTCATGTGGCTTGATAATTCAACGCTTTAGACTCGTCGAGGGCATTGACAGAGTTTCGCGAATCCCCCTATAGTCCGGCCCACGTAGAGGCGCGCGACGATCTCGGCTTCCCCTAACTACACAAAGACGCCTCGAGCGTCACCGAATTGGAAAACGCGCCCCGACGAGACACGTAGGTCGTTCACACTCAGGAGGCAAAATGATTCGCGAGACTCTTACCGGGTGGACCTCGGTCTGCGCTAAGCTCGTGTGCGCACGCCCCGAGGATCAAATCCCCACGCAGCGACTGCAACGATTTGGCCAGCGGGAGATCCTTCCCCTCTTACTACTCACAATTGCATTTCTCATGGTCCCGACGGCGGTTCGGGCTCAGACCACAGCAACCCTCTCTGGCACGGTCCTCGACACGAACGGTGCTGTGATCCCGGGCGCCGAGGTTACCCTGACCGACGAGGCAACGCATCAAAGCCGCACGGTTCAGTCCAACGAGACCGGGCTTTACGCTTTCCCCTCACTGGTTCCGGGGAGCTATTCGCTCAAAGCGGCCGCTAAAGGATTCAGTCCCAAAGAGATAACCGGAATCGAGCTGCATGCCGGCGACTCGCGCACAGTTCCAGCGCTCGCGCTCAACGTTGGCTCCGAGAGCCAGACGGTGACCGTAAGCGCAGGAGCGGAGATGATGCCCGTTGAGAACGGCCAGCGAACCGACGTGCTGGAATCGGAGGAGATTGAGAACCTTGCTCTCGAAGGGCGCGACACAACCGAACTGCTGAAGGTGCTGCCAGGCGCGACAACGATGTCGGGTGGCCTTACAAACACCGGCCCAAGTTTCAGCGACCTCAATATCACCGTGCAGCAGAGCGCCATAGGAAACGGCATCACCATCAACGGGGTGGTGAATCGCGGAGGCACGTCGCTGTTGGCTGACGGTGCCAATGTGATCGATCCAGGAAATATGGCGCAGTCGATCTCCATTATCAACCCTGACATGACAAACGAGGTTACCGTTCAGGCATCGAATTTCACCGCCGACGTTCCTTTCGGGCCGGTCGTGGTTAGCACGATCAGCAAATCCGGTGGCGACCATTTCCATGGCGAAGCGTACTTCGATGCGCGCAATAGCGTCCTTGATGCCAACAGTTGGTTTAACAACCATCAGAACATTTCGCAAGGGTCACAGCACTACTACTATCCGGGCGGCAACTTTGGCGGTCCGGTTCCGTTAACGCATAAGAAGCTTTTCTTCTGGGGCGGCTTTGAGCGGTGGCTGCAGGATCAAGGAAACGGGAATGTGCTGCAGTCGTATATCCCCTCCCCGGAGATGTTGGCTGGAGACTTTTCAACCGATAACGCGGATAACCAGGCCCTTTGCCCGACCGGGTTCTACCAGACTCCGCAATCTGCATATCCTCAAGGCCAATGGTGCAGCGACCTTTCAGGAACCGTCTATGCGGACGGCACCGCAGCGGCACTCACGGGCAGTCTTGCTCCGTATGGTACTGCGGGAGGGGACGTCGGACAAACCATCCCTGCCAAGTTCCTCGATCCGGGTGCGGCTGCTTTGGCCAAGATCTGGCCCGCGGCTAATGCCAACCCCGCAACTACGCCTGGCGGATTTAACTACGTCCAGCCGATTGAGAACGTCAACGACGGGTGGCTCTATCGCTTCCGCATCGATTATCAATTGGGAGACAACACGAAGATCTACGGTACCTATCAGCAAGCCTACGACAGCGAACTGGCGCAGGGCAACGGCGCACATCTCTATTGGACGCCCGCCAACTCCATTCCTTATCCCGGCGGTGGCGAGCCGGAGGTGTTCCATGGCAAGGCGATGGCCGGTCACTTTGTCCACAACTTCGGCTCTACAACAACCATGGACTTCATGGCTGCGTGGGCCTTCGGCAGTTTCCCGTTTACCGAACCAAGTCCTGCGGCTGCCTATCGGACGACGCTGGGCTATCCCTACAGCAAGGTATTCCAAACCTCATCGCTCAACATTCCCGCGTATAGCAGTGCCGGCGGCCAGAGCTTCCCGGACTTCTCGCAGCCTTCAATTTTTGACAACCCCCCTGGACTGTATGCAGTTAAAAAGGAAGCACCGCAGTTCAGCGACACCTTTACCAAGGTTTGGGGCGCTCATACTGTGAAAATGGGTGGTTTCCAACAGACTACCGATAATTTTCAGAGCACTTTCAATAGCTTCGAAGATGGAAACCTCACCATCCGAGCTGGACAAAACCCAGACATAATCACGGGCACTTCAATTGGCTCGCCCCATAACCCAGTGGCCAACTTTGTGACCGGCGTACTCACCGGCTATTCCGAGAACAATTCCTCCCCCATCGCCGACACGGCCTACATGACATTGGCAGGCTTCGTGGATGATACATGGAAAGCTAGTAGGCACTTGACTCTGGACTTGGGCGCGCGAATTGAACATGTGGGCCACTGGTATGATCGTGACCATGTCGGCATGGCGGTGTTCTATCCGCTTCGGGTCCAGTCGGACTTCAACGCCGGCAAGACCGCTCCTGGCTACTACTGGCATGCAATCGATGCGGGTGTTCCGCTAAGTGGCCAGCCCAATCGATTCGCCTACTTTGATCCACGATTCGGCCTTTCGTACGATGTCACCGGCAGCGGCAGAACCGTCGTTCGCGGAGGATGGGGCGTTTATCGTTTCGTTACCCAGGTGAACGATATTTCAGCCCCTCTTGAGACAGCGCAAAATGTGCTGAGCTATAACCTGCCCGGCGGAAAGAACGCGTTGCTTTCGGATCTGAGCAAGCTGGCCTATACAACTTGCACAGTGAAATGCGGTAGCGGCAACCAGACCGGATTCGACCCAACCGACTACGGTCAACCGATCACCTTTGCGTATAACTTGACTATCGACCAGAGACTCCCGTGGAACTCGCAATTCGAAATCGCGTACGTGGGAAACAATACGAGCCAGCTTTCCGACAACAGCGAAGGAATTGAGGGTAGCAACTTCGCGGCGCTTGCCGATCAAAACAAAGCCCCGATCGGGTCATTCTTCAAGCCAGATCCAGTTACTGGCGTTCTCGCCACAAACCCCGAGAACGTTACCACCAACCCGAACTTCGGCGCTGCTGTGGGAACCGCAACCGGCAACACAAATGCCGATTACCACCCGTATGGTTACGCGTATGGAACTGCCAGCGCCTACATGAACCAGAGCACCTCATACACCAACTACAACGGGTTGCAGGCCTCGTGGATCAAGACAGCCGGACGTCTGATCTTTGATCTAAACGGTACCTGGTCAAAGGCGCTGGGAACGAGTCTCCAACAGAACCCATTCAACGTCAATGGAAACTATGGACCGACGGCAATTGACCGTCCAATTGTATTCAACTCCTCTTACACCTATCAGAGCGGCAAGCTCCATACCGGCAGTGGGCTTGTCAACCAGTTGGGTGGGGGATGGACCATCTCTGGCATCTCTACCTGGCAGGCGGGCGGCTACATTCCTGCCGAACTTGGCAATGGCGTGCCTAACTTCGGGCTGACGGAAACCTATACTGGTTTGCCGGCAGGGCCCGCCGGTGACACGACATTCCTGAAGGATCAGGGTCTCAGCACTGGCATTGGAGATCCGACCTACTACGGGACAGATGCAGCAATCCCGATTATGCCGGTGCTAACCTGCAACCCAACCCATGGTCTCGCCCACTTTCAACTCTTGAATGGGAATTGCTTCGCCGCACCGGCTGTAGGAAGCCAGGGGGGGCAGAACTATCCCTACATGCGAGCCACCTCCTACTTTGATAACGATCTGGCCGTCTACAGGACCTTCCATATCAAGGAACAGCAGCAAGTGCAGTTCCGGGCAAGCGCTTTCGATTGGCTGAATCATGCATTGCCGGATTTCAGCAGCTTGACGCCGCTTACTCTGGCTTACACCGTGGACTACGCCAGCAAAACCATCTCCCCGAACTTCAACCAATCGAACACCGGCAGCGGCGCATTCGGAGTGATGGATAGCAAGACTCCATCACCCTATCAGCGCATCATCGAACTGAACGTGAAGTACTTCTTCTGATAGCTTGCGTTTGAAACCCGGAAGGTGAACCCTCGTTCGCCTTCCGGGTTTTCTGCTATCCGAACAGCGAGGATTTCGAGCGAAAGGCTGTGACCCCGTCAAGTATTCTTACAACAGGAAGATAAGAGCGAACGCCATGCTTGGTTTCGGAGCCTGTGGCCCAGTCAAATCTTTAATGTTCATCCGGACAAAGCGTATCGTCTTCTGCGCTCTAACTGCGGCAGGTCTTGCCTGTCTTTCGCAGGCGAATGCACAAAGAGCGGATTCGTCCGATACGACACTTCAAGAGCATTTGCACGCCGCCCAGAACTTTCAACAATCAGGTAACCTCGTCCAAGCAGCCGCAGAGTATCGCGCCTTTCTCGCAGAGACAATGGGTAGATTGGCGTTGGGGTACGGTCAAGCCGGAGAATATTCCAAAGCCACCTCCTATTTCGACGAGGCACTTACCCTGAAGCCCGACTCACCGCAGCTTCGCCTGGAGTATGCGAAAACCGCGCTAGCAGAAAACGACTCGTCACGCGCCGAAACGCTGGCAAAAGCCATTTTGAGCGAGTCGACTTATGATTCTCAGGGTTTGGCCCAGGCGCACCAGATTCTTGGTCGCGCGTATCTCAAGACGAACCGCGATCAGGATGCGAAAAAAGAGCTGGAGGCCGCAGTCAAGCTGAATCCCAGTTTTGAAAACGGTTATGACCTCGCGGTGGTCTGCCTCGACATGGATGACGAAAAATGCGCCACGCAGGTCTTCAGCGAAATGGAGGCTTCGTTTGGTGACACTCCGGCGGTTCACATGAGTTTCGGCCGAGCCTTCGGAAATTCAGATTTCGCTCCGAAAGCCGTGGCCGAGTTCAAAAAAGCGATTCAGGAAGACCCGCGCCTCCCTGGAGCACATTACTCCCTCGCCGCGGCGTTGCTGGCTACGGGAGATACTGAGGCAACAATTCAAGAGGTCAAGGATGAATTAAAAAGGGAGCTTGCTATCTCTCCCAACGATTCTCTTTCTTATTCCGCGCTAGGCAAGCTTGAGGCAACTCATCACAATTACGTTGAATCAGAGAAGTATCTTAAACAGTCGATAGAATTCAATCCAAAAAACCCCGACGCATTCCTCTATCTAGGGCAGATGTATTTTGATACTGATCGGATAGCCGATGCGAAAGACTCTCTTCGAAGAGCGATCGAACTCACCACCGACGAATCGCGGAACCGCTACCAGGTGCAACAGGCTCACTTCCTGTTGGGAAGAGTTCTTATGCAGGAGCATCAGGAAAAAGACGCCCACGCAGAGATGGAGATTGCACGCGCCATTGCAAACAAGGGTCTATCGCAGGATAAACGCAATCTGGCCGGTACATTGTCCAACGGAATGGGAACAATGACCTCTGAAATCGCACCTGGGGACATTGCGCCAACAATAAAAGCAATCCCGCACAATTCGGAGCCGGATGCTATTCGAGATCTGAATAACTTTGAGAAACAGCTCACCCCGGCCATCGCCGACGGCTATAACAACCTGGGCGCGATTGCCGCAACAAACGGTCAATATCTGGATGCCCTGCAATGCTTCGAGCGTGCAGGCGAATGGAACCCCGCGCTTGAAGGACTTGATTTGAACTGGGGAAGAGCTGCCTTCATGGCATCAAGATTCTCGGATGCAGTTATGCCTCTGTCCAGGTATCTCCGCTCACACCCTGCTGACTCCGGCATCCGAATCGCACTGGCCATGAGCAAGTTCATGACGAGAGACTATGCAGGTTGCATCGAAGCTGTCGGAAAGGACGAGGATAAAATCGCATCTGTCCCTCAGATGCAATACGCCTATGCGGAGTCTCTCGTGAAGATCGGCCAAGTTTCTTCGGGAATGGAACGCCTCACATCGTTGGAGGCCTTGCATCCAGAGATCGCGGACGTCCACAGATCTCTTGGAGAAGCACTTGAGGTTCAAGGCGAGACACAAAAAGCGATGCAGGAGTTACATATGGCTCTTCAGTTCAATGCCAAGGATCCTGAGGCACATTATGACTTGGGGAAGTTAGAGATCGAGACCGGGAACGCAATGGCGGCAATCGAGGAACTGAACTTCGCGATCCGACTCCTGCCGCGAGAGCCAGACTTTCATCGCGAGCTTTCCATCGCATACAAAGCAGCCTCCCGCCCCGCCGATGCGGACAAAGAGCTTCAAATCTATAACACGCTTGGTGCCTCCCCGACCGAACTCGAGCCCGCAATGATTGGAACTGGTTCGCACAACGCCAAACTCCCAAACTGACAGGTCAACGAAGACAAAAGAAACAGACAACTTACGCTGACAGTTCTTATCGCCGCGCGGCGGGAGTCGAAAGCGTCGGAGAGATTGGCCGAACAATCTCCGCCGGCACAATTCCTTTTCCTTCCAGAACGGAATAGAATTTGTCTGCGGCAAGATTCTCTATCTTGTCGATGGCTCCTGACGGCCAGCGGATTTCAACGTGGTCAATCCTCTCTGCCGAGCCAAGTCCAAAATGGATGCGCAGATCATTCTGCGAGAGATAACTTCCGCCGCTGTGAATCTCATCGGTCTGCGTCATCCCCCCCGCGACGATCTTTATGCGGGCGTTCAATGCGAGTCGATTGCTCTTCGTTCCAGCTAACTCAAAACTTACCCAGTGGCGGCCAGGGATTCCATGGTTCCTGAGAATGACGGGACTGCCATCCAGATTGTTAATCACTATATCCATATTGCCATCATTGAAAAGATCCCCGACGGCAAGTCCGCGGGAGACGCGCTTTTCTTTGATTGCGGGACCAGCTTGATCGCTCGCATCGCAAAACGTTCCGTCCTTCTGGTTCATGCTAAGCAACGCGGGCTGACGATAACCTGGGTCGCCGGCCATCGTGTCGGTTTGCGGATACACGTGGCCGTTCACAGTAATCAAATCCAGCCAGCCATCGTTATCAAGATCCACAAAAGCAGTCCCCCACTTGACCCAGGGAAGGGCTGCGAGGGCGAGACCCGATGAGTAGGATTGCTCGGAGAAATCCCAATCGCCATCATTGCGATAGAGATCATCGTTCTCACCTTCGAAGTTCGTAACATAGAGAGAAGGCCGTCCGGTGTGGTTATAGTCGCCCACGGCAATCCCCATCGACGCTTGCTCCGAACCATCTTTACTAAGCGCCGTCCCGGATTCGTACCCAACGTCTTGGAATTTCCCATCTCCCATATTCCGGTAGAGAAACTTGGGAGTCGAGTCGTTAGCGATATAGATATCGGGGTGGCCGGTGCCGTTGAAATCGGCCCAGATAACTCCCAGACCATAGTAGCCGTTGGGATCGCTGACTCCCGCGATCTTGGAAACATCGGTGAAAGTTCCATCCCCGTTATTATGAAATAGAGCGTCCCCCGCTCCCTTCAACCCGCGCGGACCACACTGCACGTCGACTCCCCGGTATTTGCAATAAGGCGTGCTGCCGAATTGCGGAAGATCATTAAGGTGAAAATCGACATAATTCGCGACCATCAGATCAGCAAATCCATCCCCGTCATAATCTCCGAACGACGCACCGGCTGACCACCGGCCATCTCCCACACCAGCTTTCGCAGTTACGTCCGTGAACGTACCGTCTCCGTTATTGTGGTAAAGGATATTTCCGCCGAGACAGGTAATGTAAAGATCGGGCCAGCCATCATTGTCGTAATCGCCGACTGCTCCGCCCATTGCCAGACAAGGCTTAGTCAGCCCTGACTTCTTCGTCACATCTGTGAAAGTCCCATCGTGATTGTTGTGATAAAGGGCTCCGAGGCTTGTCTTACCTTCCAGAGCCATTTTAATCGTCGGTGCATTAGTAAAATATATATCGGGCCATCCGTCCCGGTCGTAGTCGAATAAAATCACGCCGCCGCTCATTGACTCAAAGATGTAGCGTTTGTCCTCCGAGGATGTATGGGAGAAAGTAACTCCCGCTTTCGCGGTAATATTCTCTAACTGAGGCACAGACCGGTTGGAGCATTTCGGAGATTGAATGCCGGGCGGAGGTGGCGGAGCCGTAGGATGACCAAGCCCCTGACCAGTCGACCGATCTCCCACAACGAACCATAGAAGCAAAAGATAAAGATCGAATCTTGATGGACGCATAACCATATGGCCCGATTATACGAAGAATATCCCTCGAAAATGGATGTGTGCGACAAACACTAGTTACGAATTCCGGCCAGTAACGTTTCGATCTCCGTCTTCTGGTCGGCGGTGACAGCAAGCAGAGGCGCACGGGCACGTCCTCCGTAATAGCCATTAAAGTCACAAGCGTATTTCACGCCCGCATCGCCCAACTGGCCGACGATACGCAGGCTTGGGGCCGCGATGCGCTCTTGCTTCTCAGTGGCAAGCTTCTGGTCGCGATCCTTCCAGGCGAGATATACCTCCTGGCAAGCCTGAGGGGCGCAGGCCGCAAAAGCCAAAATAGCTCCTGACGCGCCGGCCTCAAGTGAGTCGAGCAGAGTTCCCGACGAACCGACGAGCACCTGAAAGCCTACTTCCCTGCTCCGAATTTTGATGGGCAAAGCCGGCGGCACAGCAGCGACGGCCACACCGCCCGCTAGGTCGCCAGCTGAAACAAAGGTCGTACTGGTCTGAGCATTGGAACTTAACATTCGGCCCGTGACCGCCTCGAAGATCGGCGTCACGATCACGCTTCGCCGTGGTGCTGCGCTGGTTGCGCCAACGAGCCCGCGAATCCGCTCGACGCTGCCGCTCGATTCCTTGATGGCGATAATGTTAGGGTGCTGGGCGAGTTCGGCTACCACTTCGATGGGGATGTTATAAGGCACGCACTGGGGAATGTTGTAGAGAATCACCGGCAGTGGAGACCGGTCCGCCACGCTGCGAAAGTAGTGGAGCACAGTCGCTGGCGACATCTGGTTGGCAAAGTAAGTGGGCGTGCGGACCAGGACAGAGTCGTATCGACAGTCGGCAGCAACCTCAGCCAGCGCGACCGTGGCCTTTACACTCTCGCGCGCAATGCCGGCGATGAGCACCTTGTCTGGCAAAGTCGCCTCGGCAGCCACGCGGAGCACGTCACGGCTCTCGGCATCGTCGAGCATTACCGCCTCGCCCGTAGAACCCAAGACAAGCATCCCCGAAAGCAGGCTGCGAGAATAATGGGCCATGTTAGCTTCGAACTTGCGGTAATAGACTCGCTCGTCCAGGTAGAACGGCGTAGTTACGGCGGCGAAGATTCCTTCAAGGAGCATAACTATATTGTAGAACCCGTCTACTCGGACAGCCCGCGAAAGCTACTTCGAATCCAATGCTTTCTTGATCGCCAAGCCTAGCTGTTTTCCTAACCCGGCATCCAATATCGCGAATTCATTTCTTAGCGCGCGCAGTTTTCGCTCCGCCTCTGCCTCTTCTGCAACACTGGCATAGGAGCGATGGCTCGGGAAATAGGTTATAACATCATTGAAACTCGGCAACGCGCCGGTCATTGAAATCTTTTGATACATTTCGATTCCACCATAGGCACTGACCCAGCGATCACGCTCTTTTCGTTCCATAAAATTCAGCGTGTTGCTGGAGAGCGCCGACTCCCAGGCGGTGGTATTAAAGTCAAAGAAGCCAGGCCTAAGTTCTCCAACCCGCCGGTTGAGTTCCGCAGGCCTCTTTGCCAATTCAGGCATTTCGGCAATCATCATGTCCAATTGCGCATTGCAGAGGCGCACCTGGCGCAAATCATTGCCGAGCTGGCTCTCGTCATCGGTCAACTCCGCGCGCAGACTCTTACGGAGCTCACTAACCGCTACGTGTTCTCGCCAACTCTCCCGCGCACCCTCCAGGCCAAAGGCAATTAAAATGCCGATGGTCACGATGAGAATGTGCGTGGCAAATTCTTTCAGCGACTTGACTTTGCCCATTGGGGCGTGGATTTCCATCGGTGCATCCTTCGGATCAACCTGCTGCTGGCTGCCGGAATCAAGGGCTGGGACTTCGCCGCGCTCCTCTGAGTAGTGCTCGGCGGGAACGGATGAGCACGGCACACCTTCGACAGGCACGCCGGTCGATGCGTCATTCAGAGCGCCCTGCTCCTGTAGCAACGGGTCGACTTGCACTTCGCGCTCAGTCATTGATCTTCAAAATACTATTTCAGGCGCAGGTTACAGCGTGCAACTGTTGCATCGGAATCCATGAACCTTTCTGCCCGCTTCTTGCAGAAAATTTCGATCACTCGGCGCACAATCAAAGCATGAACAACGACCAAAGCCGCAGGCTTTTACTGACTACGGACCATGATCCTTCCAAAGGGGTACCCCCTCCCCCCCCATACGATATTTATCTTCGACCCTGTTTCCATGCAGATAATTAAAACAATTGCGAGAACGCGGCACTTTTTGAACAACATAGGCGTGGGAACATATCAACATATGAGATTTACCAAAGTGGACGAAATCTCATCTTGCAGATTATTTCTCGCCGTCATCCGTTCATCCGGCAATGTACTTTTGCGGCCGCGTAGCGAGACTCTGCCGCACAGCAGGTGCTCAGGCGCAGGTCACAGCGTGCAGTTGCTGCAAGTCGTAAACCGTGATGTTGCGTCGCTGCATGGCGGCGATGCCTTCGACGGCAGCCTGGGCCGCGGCGATGGTGGTGATGGTGGGAATGCGCGCCAACACCGCCGCTCGGCGAATAGCCTTCTCGTCGAAGAAGGTATCCTGGCCGCGCGGCGTGTTGATGATCAATTGAATGCGGTCGCCCTTGATCAGATCAACCACATTTGGGCGGCCCTCCTTGACCTTGAAGACTCGCTCCACCACGAGCCCGGACTTCTCCAGCACGTTTGCCGTGCCTTCAGTGGCGATGATCTTGAATCCCAGCTCGGCGTAACGGCGCACCAGATCGACGGCTGTCTGTTTATCGGGGTCATTCACGCTGACGAAGACCGTGCCGGTCGTCGGCAAAATCTGGCCGGCCGAGAGTTGCGCCTTGGCAAAGGCCTCGCCAAAGGTCGCGGCTACTCCCATCACTTCGCCGGTCGAACGCATCTCCGGCCCCAGCACCGTATCGACACCGGCAAATTTATTCCAGGGAAACACAGGCGACTTCACGTAATAATGTGTACCTGTTTCGAGATCCTTGCCGGAGGCAAGCTGCTCCGGCAATAACTCGCGCAGCTTGCGGCCAGTCATCAGACGCGCGGCGACTTTGGCGAGTGGAATTCCTGTTGCCTTCGAAACGTATGGCACCGTGCGGGAGGCGCGCGGATTCACTTCGATGACGTAAACGTGGTCACGACCTTCCGCATCTTTCTGGATGGCGAATTGTAGATTAACCAGTCCGATTACGTTGAGCGCCAGGGCGAGCTTGCGCGTATAGGTGCGCAGAACCTCGAGCGTCTCCGCGCGGATACCGACAGCCGGCAGCACGCACGAGGAATCGCCGGAATGGATGCCGGCCTCTTCGATGTGCTGCATGATGCCTGCAATAATCACATCCTGGGAATCGCAGAGTGCATCGACGTCCACTTCAATAGCGTTTTCGAGGAAGTGATCGACGAGCACTGGCCGTTCCTGGGAGTACTCGACCGCCTGCTTCATGTATTGAGCAACAGCCTCGGCGTCGTACGCAATCACCATGGCCCGGCCACCAAGAACGTAGCTCGGCCTCACCAGGACGGGGTAGCCGATGCGCGCACCAACGGCCAATGCCTCATCGACACTGGTCGCGGTGCCGCCCGCGGGCTGGGGAATCCTCAACTCGTCGAGCAGCTTGCCGAAGCGCTTGCGGTCTTCAGCAAGGTCAATCGATTCGGGCGACGTGCCGATGATGGGAACGCCGGCAGCGCGCAGCCGCTGTGCCAGATTCAGAGGCGTCTGCCCGCCGAACTGGACAATCATGCCAATCTCCGCGCCCGATTGCGCCTCGTGGTTGTAAACCGCCAGCACGTCTTCCAGGGTCAGTGGCTCGAAGTAGAGCCGGTCGCTAGTGTCGTAATCCGTGGAGACAGTCTCGGGGTTGCAGTTGACCATGACCGTCTCGTAGCCGTCTTCCTTGAGCGCAAATGCCGCATGGCAGCAGCAATAATCGAATTCGATGCCTTGTCCAATGCGGTTAGGCCCCGAACCGAGAATGATGACTTTCGGTGTCTTGGTCGGCGGCGCTTCATCCTCCTCGTCATAGGTCGAGTAGAGATAAGGCGTCATCGATTCAAATTCGGCAGCACAAGTGTCCACAAGCTTGAAGACAGGCTTGATGCCCTTGCTTTCGCGCAGTTTCCTCACCTGCTGCGTCCCGGCGTGGCCTTCGAGCTTCCACTCCGTTGCGATGCGTTCGTCGCTCAGGCCGAGTCGCTTGAGGTGACGCAATTCCTCGGTGCCGATCTTCTCGGGTGTCGTCTCGGCAATCGAGTTTTGCGCCAGCGTGATCTCGCGCATCTGATGCAGAAACCACGGGTCCATCGTTGTAAGCCGCGCCACTTCTCGCACGCTCATACCGCGCTCGAAGGCGTAGCGAATATAGGAGAGCCGCTCCGGTTGCGGAGTGACCAGTCGCTGTGTCAGCCGTCGCGGATCCAGAATCTCTGCGCCGGTTTTCTTGCCGGTTTCGAGCGCGCGCCAGGCCTTCATCAGTGACTCTTTGAAGGTGCGGCCGATGCACATTACCTCGCCCACCGACTTCATCTGCGGGCCAAGCGTTTCATCGGAGCCGGGAAACTTTTCAAATTGCCACTTCGGAATCTTGACGACGACATAGTCAATGGTCGGCTCGAAACAAGCCGGAGTCTTCCTCGTAATGTCATTCGGGATTTCGTCGAGCGTGTAACCTACGGCCAGCTTGGCAGCGATCTTGGCGATGGGGAAACCTGTGGCCTTCGAAGCCAGCGCCGAAGAGCGCGAAACGCGCGGGTTCATCTCAATCACCGTCATGCGGCCATCGACGGGATTGACGGCAAATTGCACGTTAGACCCGCCAGTTTCAACGCCGATCTCTCGCATCACGGCGATGGCCGCGTCGCGCATCTTCTGATACTCACGGTCTGTAAGCGTCTGCGCCGGAGCGACGGTAATTGAATCGCCGGTGTGCACGCCCATCGGATCAAAATTCTCAATGGAACAGATGATGATGACGTTATCGGCAAGGTCGCGCATGACCTCAAGTTCGTACTCCTTCCAACCGAGCACGCTCTCTTCGATGAGGCATTCATGCACCGGCGACAAGTCAAGACCGCGAGCCAAAATCTCCATCAGCTCTTCGCGGTTGTAAGCGATGCCGCCGCCGGTGCCTCCCAGCGTGAAGCTCGGACGAATCAGAACAGGAAAGCCGAGCTTCGAGGCAAATTCCAGTCCGTCGCGGAGATTATTCACGAGCGCCGATTTCGATACATCGAGGCCGATGCGCAACATCGCGTCTTTAAAGAGAAGACGGTCTTCTGCTTTCTTGATGGCTTCAAGTTTGGCGCCAATCAGTTCGACGTTATAGCGATCGAGAATCCCCGCGTCGGCCAGATCGACGGCCAGATTGAGGGCCGTCTGCCCGCCAACGGTTGGGAGCAACGCAAACTTGCCGGGAGTTTTTCCCGTGCGGCCAGCACCCAGCATTTCGGCCTCGATGCGGATGATCTCTTCAACATACTCAAGCGTCAGAGGCTCAATGTAGGTGCGGTCGGCCAGGTCGGGGTCGGTCATGATGGTGGCTGGGTTGGAGTTCACCAGCACCACCTCGTAACCCTCTTGCTTGAGAGCCTTGCAGGCTTGCGTGCCAGAGTAGTCAAACTCGGCCGATTGCCCAATCACGATCGGCCCCGAGCCGATCACCAGTATCTTTTGAATGTCATTTCTGCGTGGCATTTTTTCGCTCTTCTTGTCTGTCGTTTTGCAAACCGCAAGGCGGCGCTTTCACAAGGTGCGGCCAAGGTCCCGCTATTTTGGCCCGGACAACACTTGGCTATTACCTATCAGCAATGTGGGCAATTTCAGGCCGTCCAATGTCATGGGTGCAGGCAATCTCTTGCTCCAGTGGTCGGCGATTTGCCTGTCGTCTTTCGTCAACATCGGCGCAGGAACTTGTCCTCCATCGAGCCCGATAAAATGAAATGGTTCAGACGTAAAAAACGTTCCATCCGGTCTCCTGGCCCAGCGCATGTGCATTCCCCATCGCTGCGTACCGTCAATCGGAATCTTAAAGTTCGCCGCATCGAGTATCTGGAGTTTCCTGTCCGCGTCGAAGCAATACTGCGTTCGCGAGAAACTGCCTGCATCCAGGATTGCCTTCCACTCTTCAATCACCGTTCGATTTTCGGACGTCCACAACTCTGCCGTCCCGATCAGATGCATGACATGGTTATCGTAAGCTTTTGGGAGATCGGTCACCACTTGCCAGGTCTCAGACTCGTCATTCGAAAACCCGTACCGCGCAGGGATCGCCTTCAGTTCAACTCCGCACAGTCGAGCAAAGCGGATAGTCAACGGATCTACCCTGTGACCGCGAATGTTCTCGATATGGACATCGAGCGGACTTCGAACTCTCTTAACTTGTGCTGAAGAAAAAAGACTCCCCAGTCCCGCGGTGAACGCCAGGACTGTAAGCCAGCGGTTCATCCCTTCCACTCCTCCATCATGCGGCGGAAGTCGTGAAAGAGGTAGTTGGAGTCGTGGGGGCCGGGAGCGGCTTCCGGGTGGTACTGCACGCTGAAGAGCGGCAGCGTCTTGTGGCGCAGGCCTTCAAGGGTCTGATCGTTCAGGTCCACGTGGGTCAACTCAACCTCGCTCAAATTGATCGAGTCGGGGTCGACTGCAAAGTTGTGGTTGTGCGCCGTGATCTCCACCTTACCTGTGAGGTTGTTGCGCACCGGATGGTTGCCACCATGATGGCCGAATTTGAGCTTGTATGTCTTGCCGCCCAGCGCCAGCCCAGTGAGCTGATGTCCGAGGCAGATCCCAAACACCGGCACGCGGCCCAGGAACTTGCGAATGGCCCGGACAGCATAGTCGACCGGCTCGGGGTCGCCGGGCCCGTTGGACAGGAAGACGCCGTCGGGCTTCAGTTCGAACACGTCTTCAGCGCTGGTCTCAGCCGGAACCACCGTTACCCGGCAGCCCTCGCGCACCAGCATCCGCAGAATATTAAGCTTGATGCCGAAGTCGTAAGCAACCACGTGGAGCTTCCGCTCTTTCGCATCCTGGTCGAGCGCCTTCGCCAGCAAAGAATCGCCCGTCTGATTGCGGCTGTCTTTCGAATCAAAGGGATAGATCGACTTGGTCGAGACCACTTTGGCCAGATCGGTCCCGTCCATCTTGCGAATACCACGCGCCTTTTGGACAAGAGCTTCAGGATCAACGGCCTGGGTCGAGATGACACCGCGCATGACGCCGTTCGTGCGCAGGTGGCGAACCAGGGCGCGCGTATCGATCTCGGCCAGTACAGGAACCGAATAGCGTTCCATGTACTCGTCGGTGACCTGTTCCGAACGCCAGTTGGAGCCGATCGGCGAGAACTCGCGCACGATCAGGCCCTCAATATAGGGCCGGGCCGACTCGTTGTCCGCCTGGTTGGTGCCGTAGTTGCCGATCTGTGGGTTGGTGAGAACGACGATTTGTCCGGCATAGGAGGGATCGGTGGCGATTTCCTGATATCCGGTGAGAGAAGTATTGAAAACGACTTCGCCTTGGCATTCGCTTGGGTGCCCATAGCCGAGGCCGCGGAAGATGCGCCCGTCTTCGAGCGCTAGAATCGATTGCATCGCCTCTCCGAGGAGTGGATTCTGTCGATTTTAACAGCTTTGACGAGACTGTGCCGGTGGAATTCCGGGCTGTAATTGCGCGACTCTATCGCACCACACCCGCGTCACGCGCTGGCCAATAGACGAACTCCGCCTTTCCATAGATGAGCGAGCGTTCGACCGGACCGAACTCACGGCTGTCAGAAGAGATGGACCGGTGGTCGCCCATCATGAAGTACGTGTCTTCGGGAACGACAATTTCGGGATAGGAACGGGTGTCGCGGTACTCCTCGGGAACATAGGTCTCGATCTGCCGTTTATGGTTGACCCAGACCGTGCCGCGATCAATCTCCATCCGGTCCCCAGGAACGGCGATCACGCGCTTGATATAGCTCTTCTCGGGGTCGCGCGGGTAGTGGAAGACCACTACGTCGCCCCGCTCAATCGACGTGAAACGATAGACGAATTTGTTGATGAACAGCCGGTCCTGGTCCTCCAGACGCGGCAACATGCTGGTCCCTTCCACGCGCACCGGCTGATAAAGAAAGGTAATGATGAAGATTGAGGCTGCCGCAGACACCAACAGGTCGCGCACCCACAGCCCAAATCCGCTCGGTCTCGAAGACGTTTCGGAGTTTTGTGTAGGAGACGTCTGCTTCGCGTCTGGCCCATGCGCGGCAGGCTGCTCGAGGTTGGCGAGCTTGGTGGGCGAGGTTTCCATTGGGTCCTGCTTGTTTGAATTCATACACTTAAAAGTTTCGTACACTCTAAACCGAGCATAAATCAGCCGAACAACCCGATCGACTTGGGACGCGCTCCAGTAGTCCCTGCACGGGATGCAACAGCTTTCTCGCCAATACAAGTGTAATCCGATTTCCGAGTTCACGGCGAATGAGTCAAGAAAGGGATCACCGGAAGTAATTAAGGCGTCATATCAGTGGCTTCCCACGACAAGACTACCGTGCCTCCGTCCTGCCGCGATACTCTAAAAGTCAACGTGATCAAGGACGAGAATCAACCCGTTGCTGCTACGCCGCCGACTTCTGCTTTGGATAAGAATTCGAGCGAACTCACGCCTTTCATGCGGCAATGGACGGCGGCCAAGCGAGAGAATCCCGATGCCCTGCTCTTCTTCCGCATGGGAGACTTCTACGAGCTCTTCTACGACGACGCGGTAACCGTGAGCCGGGAGTTGCAATTAACACTGACGGCGCGGGACCGCGAGCGCTCCCAGCCGATGTGCGGCGTTCCCTATCACGCAGTCGAAAACTATCTGACGCGCCTGCTTCGCATGGGCTACCGCATCGCACTGTGCGACCAGATGGAAGACCCCAAGCTCACCAAAAAGATCGTCCGGCGAGAGGTGACGCGGGTCCTCTCGCCCGGAACCGCAATGGACGCGGCGTTAGGCCAGGAGCAGAACAACTTTCTCGCGGCATACTTCGACGTTGGAAGCACGCACGCGGCGAACTCCAAATCTGAACCTCTCTGCGCAGTTGCTCTGCTCGATGTTTCTACCGGAGAGTTTCGTACAGCGGAATTTTCTGGCCCCGCCGCGCGCCAGCAGGCGGTGGACGAAATTCTGAAGGCTGGGTCCAGTGAGGTGCTGCTGCCCACGAGCGCCGACCTGCCCGCACAATTTGAACGGATTCCTGCGCGCACGCGAGTGGAGGATTGGGTCTGGACTCAGGATTTTGCGATTCCCCTGGTGGAACGGCAATTGAATGTGCGCTCGCTGGAAGGATTTGGACTTACAGGACACCTACCGGCTGCGATTGCCGCCGGTGCGCTGCTGCATTATGTGCGGACGACGCAAAAGAATGACGTTCTGCACATCGATAGTCTGCGATTTGAGGAGCACTCGACGGCTCTTGAACTGGACCAGGTGACGGTGAGGAATCTGGAACTGGTGGAGACGTTGTTTTCCGGACAAGATAATCGGACAACGCTGTTTCACACGCTGGACGCTTGCCTGACGCCGATGGGCAAACGGTTGCTGCGAGCCACCATTCTGAGGCCTCTGGTGGATGCCAAGATGCTGGAGGCGCGCTATGAGGCGGTCGCCGAGGCTCGTGGCGACCTGGTGCGGCGCGAGGAGATTAGGCGCGCCTTTTCCGGACTCCTGGATCTCGAGCGGCTCCTTGCGCGCCTCTCATTGGATTCGGCAGGACCGCGCGACGTGCGGGCACTGGCCTCAAGCCTGAGCCGGTTGCCGGGCCTGAAACACGCAATCGAAGCTATGCGAGCGAGCCGCTGGCTTGAACTTGCTGCGCAGATGGATACGCTCATTGACATAACGGCAAAAATTGCAACAACGATGGTCGCGGAACCGCCGTTGACGCTGGTCGATGGCGGGGCAATTGCCGTGGGCGTGGATGCGGAGTTAGATGAGTTAAGGACTATCTCAACCACCGGTCGGCAGCAAATAGCAGCCATTGAAGAGCGAGAACGCGAGCGGACTGGAATCGGTTCCTTGAAGGTGCGGTATAACTCAGTCTTCGGTTATTACATTGAGATCACCAAGTCGAACTTATCCATGGCGCCGGCTGATTATGAGCGCAAGCAAACTCTCGTCAACGCAGAACGATTTACGACTCCGGAACTGAAGGAGTACGAACGCAAGATTCTTACTGCGCATGAGCGGTCGATAGAGATTGAGAAGCGGATCTTTGCAGAACTGCGACGCGCAGTGTTGGAAGCGGCAGGGCGCATCAAACGAAGTTCGGCTGTGGTGGCGGAGGTGGATCTGCTGGCTAACTTCGCACATCTGGCAGCAGGCCGTCGCTATGTGCGGCCCAAGCTAGTTGAGGAGCCAGTGATCGAGGCCGTCGCCGGCCGGCATCCGGTAATCGAGCAATGGATGGAAGAGACACGCGAGGGAAGATTCATACCCAACGATATCTATCTGAATGCGGCTGAGGATGGGCCCAGCTTGCTCTTGATAACTGGTCCCAACATGGGCGGCAAAAGTACCTATCTGCGCCAGACCGCAATGCTGGTTCTGATGGCGCAGATGGGCAGCTTTGTCCCAGCTGAGAGCTTGCGCTTCGGGCTGGTTGACCGAATCTACACGCGTATCGGAGCAAGTGATAACGTGGCGCGCGGCCGCTCGACATTCATGGTTGAGATGACGGAGACGGCGACGATTCTGAATACCGCGACCAGCAGATCGCTGATCCTGTTGGACGAGATGGGCCGGGGAACGGCGACCTTTGACGGGCTTTCGCTGGCCTGGGCGACGGTTGAGTTTCTGCATGCGGAAACCCGGGGGCGGACGCTCTTTGCCACGCACTATCATGAACTGACAATGCTGGCCGAGAAGCTGCCGCGAGTTAGAAATCTGCGTGTAGGCGTCAAAGAAGCAGCGGGTGGAATCGTATTTCTGCATAACATTGAACCGGGTGCGGCGAGCAAGAGTTATGGCATCGAAGTAGCCAGACTGGCCGGATTGCCGGCAGTGGTTATCGATCGTGCCAAGCACGTGCTCCGGCAGCACGAAAAACAAGAGCGACAAAGTGTGCAGGTGGAGACGACCCCCGAACCGGTCCAGTTGACGATCTTTACCCCGCTTTCGCAGCGCATTGTGGGTCGGATCGAAGCAACAGATGTGAACGCGATCACGCCATTGCAAGCGCTGAATCTGCTGGAAGAGTTGCAACAGGAGCTGAAGGAGAAAGGATGAAGACAACTCTGCGTCATACAGCCGGAAGTCTGCTTGTGGTGGGCCTCGGAAGCACAGTGCTTTCCGGCCTGGAGCGCGCGTGGCTGAAGCTCGTTCGACCAGCGGGGGTGATCCTCTTTCGGCGCAACATTGTCGACCCCAGGCAGACCCGATCGCTGCTGGCCGAGGCTACGGCCCTGTGCGCGCCAGATGCATTTCGCTGCGTAGACGTCGAAGGCGGAACTGTGGATCGTCTGCACGATGCACTCGCCGCCATGCCTTCAGCGCAGCATGTTGCGGAGGCCGCATTTTTAGTTGGCAACAACGGCCTGATTCGAGAACACGGTGAGCTGATTGCGCAGGGCGTTAGAGCCTTCGGCTTCAATACAACCTTGGCGCCGGTGATGGATTTGGCGAGCCAAGAGTCGGCTGCAGTCATGGGCACACGAGCAGCCTCCGCCAATGCAGCGCGCGTCGCGGACTACGCTCGAAACTTTCTCGCTGGTCTAGCGAGGTATGGCGTCGTGGGCTGTGGCAAGCACTTTCCCGGCCTCGGTGGCGGAATGCGCGACTCGCATCTGGAAACTCCGGCAATTCATCGCAGCATGCGCGAATTATGGCGCGAAGACCTTCTTCCTTATCGCGAATTGTGCGATGAACTGCCAATGATCATGGTGAATCATGCGGCCTATCCCGAGACACCCGGCAAGCGCCAACCGGCCAGCGTTTCGCCCTATTGGATCACAACCGTGTTGCGCAAGAGAATAAGCTATCAGGGAATCATTTTCTCTGACGATTTAGAGATGGGTGGAATCTTGAAGTTCATACCGATCGAAGAAGCGGCGATTGGGGCAATTCGCGCGGGCATGGACTTGGTTGAAATCTGTCACCGTCCAGAGCTGATTCTGCGCGCCTACGAGGCGCTGATTGCCGAAGGCGAGCGGTCGCCGGCGTTTCGGAAGTTGCTCATCGCTCGCGCGGAGCGAACGGCGCGACTACGCGCGAAACTCTTTGTGGCGGGCCAATCGCCACGGCTAACACCTAAGCAATTTGACGCGCTGCGAGAACGCATCCGTTGTTTCAGCGAGATCGTCGAACGGGCCCAGGAGGCGCCGACGGCATGAGCACGAAAGCAATGACCGTTGCCGGGATCATGAGCGGAACATCGGCCGACGGCATCGATGTTGCTGTGGTGCGAATCGCGCCGGGCAGGAAGCGCCCTGGCGTCGCGCTACTCGCACACGAGGGCTTCGCGTTCTCCGCCCCTCTGCGGCGTGCCGTGCTGGCAGCAATGAATGCGGCCTCAACCTCAACCGCTGAGTTGGCTCGTCTCAATTGGAGGCTCGGTCTGGCCTATTCCGAGGCAGTGAACGCGACCGTCGAGCGGCATAAAATCAAGCTCGAACTGATTGGTTGCCACGGACAGACCCTCTATCATCAGCCGCACGCGCAGAGCTATGCGGGACGCAGCTTCGGCTGCACTTGGCAACTAGGCGAGCCGGCTGTGATCGCGGCGGCAACCGGTGTTCCAGTCATCTCGAACTTCCGGCCTGCGGATATGATAGCCGGTGGGCAGGGCGCTCCTCTGGTGCCGCTGCTCGACTATGTGCTCTTTGCCGATAGAACGCGGGGGCGCGTGCTGCAGAATATCGGAGGCGTCGCCAACCTGACCGCCATTCCGGCAGGAGCCGGAGCGGATGCCGTGATCGCTTTCGATAACGGGCCGGGCAACATGGTCATCGATGCGCTGGCACAGCAACTGTTTGGCAAGCGCTTCGACCGCAACGGCCGCCTTGCCGCGCGAGGAACGGTGCTGCAGCCAGTGCTGGCCAGTTCGTTGCGCAACGCATACTTCAAACTGAAGCCGCCGCGCACGGCTGGTCGCGAGCAGTTTGGGCGCGAGTTTGCGGCCAAGTTTCTTGCGGCCTGCCAGCGGCAGAGCATCAAACCTGAAGACGCGCTGGCAACAGCGACGGCTCTCACTGCCGAGACAATCGGAGCGACTTACAAAACTTACATTCAGCGCGCAATGAAAGGTCACGGGGTGGACTACATTGTCTCCGGCGGCGGGTCGCGCAATGCGACTCTGATGGCGATGCTGGCGCAGCGGCTGGAACCGCTCGGCTGCGAGTTGGCTGCAAGCGAGGAATTCGGATTGCCCTCGGAGGCCAAAGAGGCCGCGGCATTTGCGTTACTGGCTTGGCAGACCTGGCATCATCTGCCAGGAAACGTGCTGAAAGCCACTGGCGCGGCGCGTCCGGCCATATTGGGGCAGGTCACTTATGCGTAGTCCTACACCAAACGGAGCAGCTCAACCGATAGACCTGCCGTTAATTCAGATTATCTCCATCCTCGACCGGGTTTGATTTCCGGAAGGACTGATGTTTTCGTCCTATTCGCGATTTCCTGAGAATCTCGCACACCGCGGCAGACTCCATTCAACCTTTTGCCAGCTTGACTCGTCTACCGGAACAGTTGTCGATTTCATTGGATGCAAAGCGGCATCGGCCGTGGGAGAGTTACGTTATGGAGAGCAAAAACTTGATTCGTATTTCTATCGCGCCGGCGTTGATTTTAGGATTCCTGCTGTGTGGGAGCTTTGCCTCTGCGCAGGCGCCCTCCCGTATCGTGGGTACCATTACTGCCATCAGCGGCAACACGCTCACCATCAAGAGCGACGGCGACGGCGAGCGGCAGGTAGCGGTTCCAACGACTGCGGCGCTAAAACGGATCGCTCCAGGACAAAAGGATCTGAGTACAGCGGAAACGATCCAGTTCAGTGACCTTGCGATAGGAGATCGCGCCCTGGTGAAGCTCGACCCAGATTCGCCCGCAGGTACCCCCGAAGCGCTGCAGATTATTGCAGTAAAACAAGCGGACCTGGCATCGAAGCAACAGAAAGATCGCGAGGATTGGCAGAAGCGCGGCGTGGGCGGGTTGGTGAAGAGCGTGGATGCCGCCTCGGGCGTCATTGTGTTGAGCACCGGCGCGGGTGCGACCGCCAAGACAGTCACCGTGCATATCACCAAGACGACGATGCTCAAGCGCTATGCTCCAACCTCGGTGCGCTTTGACGCGGCGCTCCCGGCGCCGATCGATGCCATTCACCCCGGCGATCAATTGCGAGCGCGCGGAACGAAAAACGCGGGCGGAACCGAGATTGCCGCCGAAGAAGTCATCACCGGCAGCTTCCGCAATATCGCAGGAACCATTGCGTCACTCGAGGTTGCAGCTTCAACACTTGCAGTCAAGGATCTGGCAACCAAGAAGCTGGTCACGATTCACGTCACAACAGAGGCGCAGATGCGGAGACTGCCGGATCGCATGGCGGCGATGTTGGCGGCTCGGCTCAAAGGGAGTGCCGGCGGCGCACCGACTCAAGGCAGCGGCGGTCAATGGGCCGGGCAAAACGGGGGTCAGGGACCGGGCGGCGGAGACCCGCAACAGATGCTGAATCGCGCGCCCGCCATTCAGTTCGGCGACCTGCAAAAGGGCGAGGCAGTGATGCTTGTTGCCACCGACGGAACCACCGAGGTTACCGCGATTACGCTGCTCACAGGCGTCGAACCGCTGCTTGAGGCTCCGGCAGCCAGCCGCGATCTGCTCGCAAACTGGAGCATGAACACCAGCGCACCCGACGTTGCCCAGTAGATACAAAGAAAACCGGCAAGAACAAGCGAGGAATACGTGTACTCAAAATTGCGTTTTTACATTCGTCTTTCGATCTCCCTGGTGATCGGCCTGGCGAGCGTGGCCACGGCAAATTCACAAGCTCCTGTCGCGCCTCCATCGGGCGCCACAACGACTGTCTCGCCAGCGACGCCTCCCGCAGACACGGCCAGCTTACATGGGCATATCGCCGACCCTACCGGCGCACTGATTCCCGGCGCCACAGTTACCGTCAATACATCGGCGGGGAAGGCTGTGGCCACGACGACCGCGGACTCCAGCGGTGCGTACCAGGTCAGCGGCCTGGCGCCCGGCAGTTATGTCGTGCGTGCCGCCTTTCCTGGCTTCGCCCCCTTCGTGATGCCCGCCATCCAGCTTGCGGCCGGGCAGGTAAAGCGCGTGGATATTTCCATGGCCATGGAGGTAGAACAACAGAGCGTCGTGGTCACGGACGAGTCGCCAACGGTCAATGTGGAAGCGAGCGGTAATTCGAATGCCATCGTCATCAAGGGCAAAGATCTGGAAGCATTGTCGGACGACCCCGACGAGTTATCCAGTGAACTAACCGCTCTCGCCGGTCCTTCTGCAGGACCTAACGGCGGTCAGATTTACATCGACGGATTTACAGGCGGCCAACTACCCCCAAAATCGGCGATCCGCGAGATTCGCATTAACCAGAATCCTTTCTCCTCGGAATTCGACAAATTGGGCTACGGGCGCATCGAGATCCTCACCAAGCCCGGTACCGACAAGTTGCATGGCCAGTTTTTTGCGCAAGGCAACGATGACACGTTCAACACCGGCAACCCATTCATCGCTCACTTGCCCACGTATCATACGATTCAATTCAACGGAACATTGAATGGTTCGCTCTCCAAAACGGCTTCATTTTTTATCAGCGCTGAGCAGCGCAATATACAAAACATCAGTCTTGCCTACGGTCCCAGTGGCACCGCCGACGTCGGGATTCTGAACCCGCATACACGGACCAACATTGCCCCGCGCATCGATCTGCAATTGGGAGAGAAGAACACTCTCACTCTGCGATACCAGTTCTACCGCGACAGCGAAAGCGGCGAACTCAGCTCAGCCCAGCAATCAAGCACCCAGGCTCAAAGTTCACACTCTATAGAGAACACCGTTCAGCTGAGCGATTCGTTTGTCATCAACGATCACATCGTCAATGAGACGCGCTTCCAATATCTCCGCGACGTTTCGACGACGACTTCAGCAGCCGGTCTACCCCAGGCATCGGTGCTTGGTTACTTCACCGGCGGCGGGGCCTCCGCAGGTCAGATCAACGACCATCAGGATCACTTTGAATTGTGGAACATCACCACCATGACGGCAGGCGCTCACGCCATTAAGTTCGGTACGCGGCTGCGCGATAATCGCGATGCCAACTCCACAGACGCAAATTTCAATGGGACATTTACTTTCGCGACGGAAGTGGATTATCAAAACGGATCGTTGCCCATCCAGTTGAACTATACGTCGTGCGCACCGGCATCCTCGACAAAATGCTCGGCCGCATTGGCAAGCATCTTCGACGCCGCGCTCTTCGTGCAAGATGACTGGAAGTTCAACCCTTTTCTGACATTATCGGGCGGGCTGCGCTGGGAGTCGCAGAACCATATCTCCGACCACAATGATTGGGCTCCTCGCGTCGCATTCGCCTATGCGCTCGATGGTCACAGAGACAAGAAACAGGCTAAGACAGTTTTGCGCGGCGGTTACGGCTTTTTTTACGACCGCCTGCCACTGGGCGATTTGCTCGCGTCCGAGCGGTTCGGCGGTGCTGGCGCGCCGCAGCATCAGACGATTATCTACAATCCAACATGTTTCAGCGCAACGAGCCTGAGCGACGCATTGAATCAAGGGTGCGGCACACCCGTTCCCACAATTGTCCAAGTCGCCCCTTCCTACCGCTCCCCGGTTACCGAGCAGTTGGGAACCAGCCTGGAAAGGCAATTGACGAAGACCACAACATTGACGTTCACCTATCTGCACTCCTTCGGCGTCCATCAATTGGTGACGCGCAACGCAAATGCGCCCTACGTTCCTGGTTATAACTCCTCCTTAGGCAATGTGAATCAGTACGATCCTGAGGCGGTCTTTAAGCAGAACCAGATGATTGTGAACGTCAATGCCCGCCTTACGCCTAAACTCAGCCTGATGGGTTTCTATAACTTTACTTCGGCCAACACGGACAGTATCGGCGGAATAGCCTCTAACTCGGCAAACCTAAGCCAGGACTACGGACGCGCCAGTTGGGCCTCGCGCAATATGGTCTTCATGATGGCCAATTACCAGGCACCGTGGGGCATTCGTTTCAATCCCTTCCTGATTGCGCAAGCCGGCAAACCCTACGACATCGTCACCAACCAGGACCTGGGTGAGGATGGCTTCTTCAACCATCGTCCGTCCTTCGCAACAGCTGCATCAAGCCCGGCTGATGTTGTCCAAACGAGCTTTGGCCTCCTCGACATGAATCCGAAGCCTGGAGAGGTCTTGTTGCCCGCTAACTCGGGCGACGGTCCCGCCGCTGTTGCCTTCAATCTCCGCGTCAGCCGCGCCTTCGGTGTAGGACCTAAGCTGCAATCGGCGAACGCCACCGCCCCCCCGCCTCCTGGTGGAGGGCCAGGTGGAGGACCGGGGGGAGGACCAGGTGGCGGTGGTGGTCGTGGAGGAGGCCCTGGCGGTGGTGGATTTGGCGGTCCATTTGGCGGTGGGGGAGGACCTAGAGGGTTGGGAGGAGGCGCCAACGACACCGGCCACAAATACTCACTGACCATCAACGCGCAGGCCCTGAACCTGTTCAATGACATCGACCGCGGCTCGCCGGTGGGAACCATCGCTCCCCCGCCTTCCGATCCCCGCAATCCCGGCAGTCTCTTCGGTCAATCGACCAGCTTGGCCGGTGGCATCTTCTCATCGGGTGCGGCCGCTCGGCGTATTTTCTTCCAGGCCACCTTCTCGTTCTGATCGATGGCAGCTATACACCTGGGGGCCGAGGCATTGCGCTCCGGCCCTTTTGCTTTCGCTCAGTGTGCCGCGCCAATCGTCGCACCTTGCCGATCACTGGCAAATGCATCTGTAAGTGACACAACCCTCAACTGCGCCTTCAGCGCATCCAGTGAAGCCGCGCTAGTGGCTGTGATCTCCACCGTCTCACCGGGCAATAGGTCAAAATAGTTATCGGAAACCTCCACGTCCAGCCCTCCAAAGGAAAGATAGACGCTCCGCGCAAGCACCGGCGAAGTGACACGAACCTTGTAACTTCCCTTGGTGCCGGTAGTCTCAACTTTCAGCTGAGCCGGCTTCAAACGCACTTCCTTCACCGGGGCCAGATAGACCACGTTGCGCGAGAGCTTGGTTCCACCCTCAGTCAAATCAGCCACAATAAAAACGCGCGAAGTATTGGCAGCGCCCGCATCGGAGAGCTTCTTTAGTGGCCAGTCTAGATACACCTTGCTCGTAAGCGCCTTTACGTTCACCGGGCTGCTTTCTTCCAGTAACACCTTACCGTCGAAGTCCATCAGCCTCACGCGAAGCGTAGCAGGCTCGGTCTGAGTCTTATCGCTGATGATGTAGACTTTCAGCGCGCCATCCTCAACATGCGGCGAGACCAGGATCGGCGCATAAAAGCGTCGCGCGTAGTATTGTAGCGCCTTCCAGTGGCCGTAATAATCGATCGACGACCAGGAAGCTACCGGCCAGCAATCGTTCAATTGCCAGAAGATGACACCCATGGTCTCTGGCCGCGAACGGCGCCAATGCTCCGCGCCGATCTTAATGCCCTCTGCCTGCAAAACCTGGCTCGCATAGAGAAAACTCTGAAAATCCTTCGGCTCGGAGTAGTCCCTGAGCAGATAGTCGTGGATGATCGAGTTACCCTCATTGTTCTTCTGATGGGCCAGCATCACCGGCGTGAAGATGCTTGCGCGGTCTTCGGGTTCCGTGAACGCTTCAACCGTCTTCATATCCGGAAAAGATTGAAAGCCAAACTCCGTAACAAAGCGCGAATTGTCCGATTCGTAAGTCGAGAACGGTACGCGCCCGTGCCAGACATCCCAGAAATGGTTATCGCCGGAGAGAAAAACCGGAGACACGGCCTCATAGTCGGAGCTTGGCGAACTGGGCCAATAAGGTGTTTCCGCATCCAGACGCGCGATAACTCTGGGTAGAATGCCACTGAACTCGGTCAGGTAATCCTGCCACATGAAGAACTTGATGTCTGCCGGAAGACTCTGGCGCGCCCCCCAATTAAACGCGGACTCAGTCTCGTTGTTGCCGCACCAAACGACGATGCTTGGATGATTGCGCAGACGCCGCACCTGATCCTCTGCCTCGGCCTCTATGTTTAACTTGAAGGCATACGTGCCGGGCTGCCAGTCGTTGCCAAACATGAAGTCCTGCCAGACCATGATGCCCAATTCATCGCAGATCTCGTAGAACTCGTCGCTCTCATAATAACCACCGCCCCAGTGGCGAATCATATTCATGTTGGCGTCGCGCGCCGATTCGAGGATGCCGCGGTAACTAGTCGTGGTCACGCGATTGGGAAAACTGTCGAAAGGAATCACATCCGCGCCCTTGGCGAAGACGGGAATCCCGTTGACATTCAATTCAAAAGAGCGGCCCCACTTATCTAACTCGTGGCGAAGCACGACCGAACGCAGGCCAATCCTGGCCTTGCGCCGTTCGCTGACCTGACCCGGTGTTCCAACCTGTGCGGTGAATTCATAAAGCGGCTGATCGCCGTATCCAGCCGGGTACCAGAGCCTCGGCTGGCGAATCTCGATGGGCAGATCAATCACATTGCGGCCCGCGCGAACATTGACTGTCCGACTCAATATCGCGGGTCTTCCTGCATCGGAGTACTGCACGCTAACTTTGGCCGGACCTGCACTGGCCGCCTCAACTTCGACCTCCGCATTGAGATGCGCCACCTCTCTGCTCACGTCGCGTTGTCGAATGGCGAAGTCCGAGATGCGCACTTTGTCCCATGCCTCGATGCGTACCGGTTTCCAAATGCCGCTTGTCACAAAGCGCGGACCCCAATCCCAACCGTATTCATAGGCCGGCTTGCGAACGTACGTCTTTTCTTCGGTCTTGGAGTGAACCCGAAATAAATCATTGGCGGCGGCATCAGCGGCGGCCTTGATCGGCGATGGGAATACAACACGCAGCAGGTTTTTGCCGGCGTGCAAATGGCTCCTTGCGGCTACGCGCCATACGCGGAAAGCATTGTCCGCCGAGAGAATCGGGTCGCCGTTCAGGTAAACTTCGGCGGCAGCGTCGAGACCGTCAAAGACAAGATCCACATTGGAACGGGCCAGCAAATCCGGCGTCACCGCGAAGCTCAACCGATACTCCCAGCTTTCGTTTTCGATCCACTGGAGCTTGCTCTCGTTGTCGCGAAAAAAGGGGTCGGGAATCTTTTTGTTGGCCAGCAAATCCAGATGCACGTCTCCGGGAACGGTGGCGGGGAGCCAGCTATTCTCATTCCGCGCCGCGGCCGCTGCCTGCCTGAACTGCCAGCCACGATCGAGCTTCACCACCGCATTTTGAGCCTTTATCTGCGCATCCGCCGTGCCGCCTACCGTCGCAACAATCCCACACAACAGAACGCCGCACACCAATCGACCTGCAATTGCAGCTTGCATCGAACGTCCTCCAAGCCCACGGGGTCAACCGCTTCAGCGGAACGGCCAGTGAACTCTGATCGCTGATAAGGCTATCATCTGCACCGCGCTGAACCTCACGTCGAATGAGTCAAGATTGGAACACTAGGAATGACCCGCAAGCGCTCCTCAATTCCGGGGCGTCAAAACCGTCCGATAGAGCGCCTCCCATTCATCGGCCTTTACATCCATACTGAATTGGCTCAAAATGCGTTGACGCGCAGCGCGTCCCGGCGAGTCGCGGTTGTCAGATCTGCTTTCCATCTGTGCAAGCATCGCGCGAGCAAGGGCGTCCGAATCTTTCGCGGGAACGATCACGCCGGTATCGCCCATCAGTTCTCGCACCCCTCCAACATCGGTTGCCACAACCAACTTCTCCATAGCCATCGCTTCTCCGGCGACCAGCGGCATGCCTTCCCAGGCCGAGGCAAGCACGAAGCCGTCTGCCGCATCAAGCAACGCGGGGATGTCGCGCCGAAGCCCAAGCCAGCGGACTGAAGCTCTCAGTCCCAGTTCCTCCGCTACCTTTTGAACGGCTGTGAACTCCGGGCCGGACGACTCACCGGCAACCCAAAGCTGCGTTTGCGGAGAACTCTTAAGCAACTTGCCAAAGGCGCGCAGCAGATTGGGATAGTCTTTGGCAGGAGCGATGCGACCTGCAGTGAGCCAGACAAAGTTTTCGACGGCACCCATCATTGCTCGCATGCTGGTTCGGCGTTCCTGATCGGGAGCAAACTCCACCGTATCGATCCCATTGGTGAGGACTGAGAACTTGGTCGCTGGAACCGCCTTAAGACGCACGTAGCGAGCGGCAGCGGCCCCACTGACAGCTGTGGTCCAAACGCATAGCGGATCGGTAAGCCGGTAAGCCAGCATGCGCGGCCAAGAGCCTTCATAGACATTATGAACGGTCGACAGTACAGGCGCAGGATGAAAGAGACAGAGCACTCGCGCCATCATGTTGGCCGGGAAGACGTGGCTATGAATCAGGTCGGGGCTAAAGGAGCGTAGGAAGCGACGGGCTTTCACAATCCCTGCGAAGAGGCTGATCGGCGTCTTGCGCACGTCGAGGTAAATACGATCAACTTTCGTGGGCCATTCTTCGTGCTGGGGGGGACGCAGCACGAGCAGCGAGACAGCATGGCCGCGCGCCGCCATCCGTTCAGCTAGCGCCAAGACCTGCCGTTCCGCTCCACCGACGCCAAGCGAAGTGAGCACGTACACGATTCTCATTCCACTCACGCTCCCTTGTAGTCCGGTGGAATGATGATAGCGCGTACCCCGATCTGCTCGGTTTTGCCCCAATATGAACCTACCCGCCCGCTTGTTCACCACTCTGTTCAGATTCTGGGAATGGCTGAACGAGCGACCTTCATTCGCCGATTGTTGTCTGATAGACTTGAGACGTCTTTCAAGGAAGTCGAGGAGGTTTCATGAGCTTGGGCAAGTGGGTGAAATCGAACGTTGATTATGGCCGGCGGCTGGTGGACTCCGGAATCGAAGGGGCGCGTTCCGGTCAGGAAGAGTTCTTCGACGGAAAACCCGTGACTCCCTTTCTTGAGGAGGCGGTCAAGGGGGCGCTTGTGCCCGCCGCGATTGGAGCGACCTTGGGCCTCGTGATTAGCTATCCGCTCTGCCGGCAGAAATCCAAGTCTGCAATTTTCGCGTTTGGTTTGCTGGGTTGCGCCATTGGGTTGGGCGCTGGCCTTGCCTGGGAAAGCCGTGAGTTAAGCGCCAGCGTCGCGGGCAATGCAATGAAAAAGATGGGCAGAGTGCGCGATGACCAGTGGCTGAGCAAACATCCCATCGATTACGCATAGAAGCTGGAATTCAATAAGTCATAACGCTTTCCCCGTGTGCCGGCTTCGTGCGAGCGAGTTACTCGACGCCGGTGACTTTTCCGTTTGTGAAGGTCACCTTCATGTCTTTGTAATAAAAAATCTCATTCACTCCCTGCTTGGAAACTCTCACCGGCTGCCCCAACGACGCTGTCACTTGAGCTTTGTTCTGACCAACTGAGATAGCCGGCGGAAGCGGCGGCGCAGCGGCCTCCCGAAGCCATACGTGTCCATCGTCGGCGACCAGTTTGTCAGCTTGGATCTTCAGATTGAAGGAGTTTCCCGTGACCGTACAATCCATGGTCAGCGTATCCTGGTTCACCCTGTATTTGCCGGCGCTTTGTGCGCCACCCGGACCAATCATGATACAACCGCTGCTCGAAACAAAGTTAAGTTGAGAGTCCCCCTCATCGAAATCGTACTTTCCGGATACATCGGGCTGCTGGCTTTTGAGCGCCGGAGCAACGACAGGGATGATGGGAGCCTTCGCAAACTGCGCGTCAATATCAGGGTCAACGGGCGCCACTGTCAGCACCTCTGCCACCAATTGCGAGGCTTCGTCTACCGTCGGGATCTCCTTTTTGTTGGGGAATGCTATCTTCAAGTTCGCGTAGTAGCGGGTGCCTTCGTAGCGATCGCTGAAAAGCTGAAAGACTACACCGTCTTTTTGAACCTCGAGACCAGTGACCCAGCATTTCTCTCCGGGCGTAAAAGCTCGACGCGGATAATCGGCAGCGGTCCCCCCCGGCGTCCTCATCGAGATCTCCACCTCCTTGCCAAGACCCATTAAGCCCCGTCCAATCCTTCCATTCTTGTAGGTGTACGAGGGCGGCATCGGCGAGGCCACGGCATACATCGTCAGTCCCGGCTTTTGGATTACAACGCGGTCTCCGGGGGTGAGAACTTCCGAACGGTCGGCCGCAATCCTTGCCAGCTTGAACTCCGTGAAAAGCTTTTGTTCGATGGCCTCCGGATTGCTCGCTTGCGCAAACAATGTTTGACCGAGGAGCAGTGTGGCCACAGCCAATCCAAATCCTCGAAACCGGGCCGCCTGAGCCATATCCATCTCGCCTTTCATGGGTTGAATAAGAAGCATAGGTCAAGCCCCGGAGTTCTCGATCGCGGTCCCAACTCTGTTAACGAATGCTGACTCGCGCTCTCATAAGTTCATATTCCGATACAGCCAAGTCGAGTGATCGAGGACTCCTCGGTTGACTTTGGCTCACCTCGTTCAACTATAGCTCACCTTCATTAGTCGATGAGCTTTCATCGTCCCGGCCGAGTTCGTCCACCGTTGCCCCGGGCCGCGACTCTATGTCCAACTCATGCTCATGGCGATACTGATCGACCGGCATCTTGCCATCCCACCAGGCCCAGTTCATCGGATAGACATCCGGGTCGAAGAATACCTGATAAAAATGCCACACGATGATCGCCAACGTAGCTAGAATCGCCTCATAATAGTGAATGGCGGTAGCGACATCGACCCACCAACGCGCCAGCAGGTCTCCGACCCAAACCTTGGCCCACATCATGATTCCAGTCACAGCCATCAGCGCCGTGCCCCAGACCA
>CAYTJN010000015.1:0-36628 GCA_964438125.1 uncultured Occallatibacter sp. | reverse complement strand
CGTTGACGCGCACCACCTTGCGGCCGTGAATGTCGATGATCTGGCGATCGATCAGATCCTGCTGCAGGTAGAGGTAATTGCCTTGATCGGCGAGAGGCACCATGGCGCCGGCGGAGCGCAGCTCGAGAGTGCCGGCGGGGGTCTCCATCACCTCCTGCGAAGGTACGATGTGGAGGCCGTCGCGGGTTTTGAGCACGAGGCCGACCACCTTGCCTGCATCTTCGCCGGTAGCCACTGCGATGTCTTTGAGCCGCCCGCGCAGATGGCCCTGGGCATCGGTGACCGGAGTGCCGAGGAGTGCGGTCAGGCTGGTGCGGGCTGTGGTGCGGGGGCGCATGAAGTGAGTGTATTACTTCGGGGGCGGGGTGCGCGCGATTGGAGACCAGGTAAAGCCGCAAACCGCGCAAGAATCCGGATCGAATCAGGATAAGATTGTTTGACGAACCATGGGTCAGAGTGACGAGTTGACTGCGCGACAAGTAAAAGTCGCTTTGGAGGGATGAATAGTGCGAACGGAAGATATTGTCGGAGCGAGCTTTTTCGCTTTGCTGATTCCCGCGATTGTAACGGCGATCTCAGGGTCCAGAACCACGCTTACTCCACGGCAGCGGGCGGGATGGCGGGGCTGGGGACTCAGCGCCATTGGTGGCACTTTGCTTGCTTTTGGGTTGGTGAACTTTCAGCTTATTCACAACTCACCGCAGCCAGTGGTCGAAGGGAATCTATGGGATATTCGTGAACTCAATAGCAACGAAGAACACTCAACCCGGTTCATGATCACCGATGCCACCGGACACGCGGTTCCGGTCCGGTGCAAGTACACAGGGCCGGGGTTTGTAGAGGGTGAGAGAGCGCGAGTGCGCTACGTCGCATACAGCGGGAATTTGGTGGAGATGGATATGCTGACAGGGCCCTACCAGCAGTGGCATCTGCGGGAATCGTCAGGCGAGCGGAGTTGCTGGGCGTGGGTCGCCATGGGAGTGGTATGTGGGTTCTTCGGGTATCGCCAACTGGTGAAGATCAGGCAATGTGACTAGACGCTGCCACCCGTAATTGACTGGGTAACCGGAATCTGATTCGTTGCCGGTGCCTAGCGCGAGTGACCGTTTCCCGCGCGAGCCAGGGGCTCTCCTGGTTGATAAAGCCTGTTGGTATCGATCACGTTGCCGTCCATGATCAGGGTCGAGATGCGGCGGGCGTTCCAGATGTTCTGGGTTGGATCTGCATCGAGGATGAGAATGTCGGCGCGGCGGCCGGGGGTGATCTGGCCGAGTTCGTTCCAGCCGAATTGCAGGCTGTAATTGTTGGTGGCGGCGGCCAGAGCCTCGCGGGCAGAGAGCCCCATGCGGACCAGTAATTCCAATTCAGTATGCATGGAGATGCCGGGCAACGAGGCGTGAACCGGCGAGCCCGATGCTGCCAGATAGTGCGGATAGGCCGAGAACAGCGTCTGGTTGATGCGCCAAAGACGCAGGGCCGACTGTTCGGCCTTTTTGCGCAGGGTCTCTTCCATATACCGCTGGGCGACACCGGGCAGATGGCGGGTCCAATAGGAGAGCGGATAGTCGATCTCGCCGGTGGCCCGGTCGGTCGGTTCAAAGACGCGGGCGGGGTCCAGCAACCGTGCCGCCGGCTCTTTCCATAGATTGCGATGGGAGGGCAATTGAGCGAAGAATACGCTGAAAGTGGGCATGAGCGCGGCATGGCGCGAGGCTAGATATCGAGCATAGGCGCGCAAGTGCAAGTCGTCGGGAGGAAGACGTTCGGCATAGTCGTAGGCGGTGGTCGCGGCCGCCCCTTCGGAGTCGTCAACCAGTGGCCGCTGGAGCTCATCGGTAATCGCGCCCAACTCATATCGGCCCATGTGAACTAGAACATCCACGCCGGCCTCGACGCCAACTTTGTAGGGGGTGGAGACGAACTCACCATAGGTGACCAGGCCCATCTGATGGGCGCGGGCGATGATCCACTGTGCGTTTGCGGCCGTGATGTCATGGCCCAGCCAGACGGCGCGCGTCCCCAATCGGGCAGTGTCGGTGAGCTGGTTGACCGTGTCATCGGGACTCAACTCAGCCGGATGATAGGCCTGCCTGAGCTTGAGCGCCCACTGGGGGCGTTTGGCAAGCAGGCTCCAGTTATCTGTGGAACCGATCGAATCGAGAAGATAGAGGTGAGGACTGGGCGACGCCGCAACGTCGACCACGCCGCGCCGTGCATCGCTCACCGCGACAACGGTGGTGACGCCCATGACCAGATTGGCGCTGGCCTGACCCTGGGAGTTCATGCCGGCAAAACCATCCACCAAGCCCGGAATGAGAAACTTACCCGCGCAGTCGATGACCCGCGCGCCCTTAGGAATGGAAACTTCCATGCGGGAGCCTACATCCGTGATGCGGCCATCGCGCAGAATGACGATGGCGTCCGGCAGATCCTTTGCCGAGCGGCCCCAGTCGGTCACATCCACGACTGTGCCGCCGGCCAGCACCAGGGGAACCGAGGGCGACATCCGGTCCGTAAACGGAGGGGTCGCCTGCGGCCATGCCAGCACGGCAGCCAGAACCGGTGGAACGGCGCACAGCAAGAGCAGACGTGAGATTCCCATAGAAAAAACGGTCTTTTGAGGATTGTCGCACACCGCCATGGCAGTTGGGACTACTGCGTGCCGGCCGGCGTGCTCACGCTCTTTCGGCGGCTCAGCACGAAGGACTTGCGGCGATCCTTGCTGGCGTGATCGATCTTTTTCCAGAAGCCCACAAAATAATCGACGGCGGAGATAATGGAAACCGCGAGCGTAAAGTAGATGGCGGCGACGGCGATCCACTTGACTCGAACGATGAGGATGCCGATCTGCCACTCGTACCACTGATGAGCAAGGAGGGCGGAGACTACGCAGACAATCTGGGTCACGGTCTTGAGCTTGCCCAGATCGCTGGCCTCGATAGTAAAGCCTTCAGAGGACGCGATGGAGCGCAGGCCGCTGATGAGGAACTCGCGTCCAACAATGATCACCACGATCCAGACCTTGACCACGGCCGGGTTGTAGGCCACCAGGGCAATCAGAGCGCCGGTAACCATGATCTTGTCAGCCAGCGGGTCAAGCAGCATCCCCATCGTTGTGATCTGTTTGTTCTTGCGGGCCAGGTAGCCGTCAAGTCCGTCGGTGATCGAGGCAAGCACGAAGAGGACCGACGCTGTAATCTCCTGCGCCCCGTTTCCCTGCCAGGGAAAGTGGGGCGTTAGAATCCACAGCAGCAGCGGGATCATGACGATCCTGCTCATCGTGATGGAGTTGGGCAAATTCATGCGAGTGCTCAGCCGTTATATTACTGTCCTCGCCTGATTATCGCAGGTTCGTTGCGGAACCGTCTCATGCTGCGCCTCGCCCAACGCATGACGATCCGAAGTGGGAAGAGTTGATGGCTTATTCCCCTTTGATCTGCGGCCTCCCGGCGCGGCATTGACATCCTTTCCTCAAGAAAAATGATGTCGTAAGCCGCGCGAATAGCGAGCATTTGCCCCGCCGCAGATGATTATGCGTAGATGCCGCGCTGGCGGATGGTGAAAGCTACACGATCAATAGCCAGCATGTAAGCCGCGATGCGGTTATTCACGTTGTGCGCTTCGGCATAGCGGACGACATCGTCGAAGCTGTCGTGCAGGATGGTCTCTGTCTGTTCGTTGACGACGGCTTCCTTCCAGAAGTAGCCCTGGCGATCCTGCACCCATTCAAAATAGCTCGCCGTGACGCCGCCGGCGTTGGCCAGGATGTCGGGCACGACGAAGATGCGTTTCTCGGCCAGCATCTCATCGGCCACAGCGGTAGTGGGGCCGTTGGCGCCCTCGACGATGATGCGCGCCTTGATCTTGCCGGCGTTGCGGCTGGTGATGACATTTTCTGTAGCTGCGGGGATGAGAATTTCGCACTCAGAGACCAGCACCTCTTCGCTGGGCGTGGCCTCGGCATTGCGGAAACCAAGGATGGTATTGTTGCGGCGTTTGTAGTCGAGCAACTGGTGAATGTCGATGCCGTTGGAGTTCCACAGGCCGCCCTCGATCTCGGCGATGCCGACGATCTTGTAGCCTCGCTCCATCATCAGGCGGGCCGCGTTAGAGCCTACATTGCCGAAACCCTGAATCACCACGCGGCAGCCCTCAACGGGCATTTTCAAGTAACGCAGGCTCTCGTCGCAGACCACCTGCACTCCGCGTCCGGTAGCTTCGATGCGGCCGCGCGATCCGCCGACAGTGACAGGCTTGCCGGTGACGACGCTGGTGACGGTGCGCCCCATGTGCATGGAGTAGGTGTCCATGATCCAGGCCATGGTTTGCTCGTTGGTATTGATGTCGGGCGCGAGGACGTCTTTTTCCGGGCCGATGAAGTCGATGATCTCCGAAGTGTAGCGGCGGGTCATGCGCTCCAGTTCGCCCTGGCTCATTTTTTTGGGGTCACAGATCACGCCACCCTTCGCGCCGCCGAAGGGGATATTGACGACCGCGCACTTCCAGGTCATCCAACTGGCCAGGGCGCGCACTTCGTCGAGGGTCACGTCGGGTGAGTAGCGGACCCCTCCCTTGCCGGGACCGCGGGCGATCGAATGCTGCACGCGGAAGCCAGTGAAGATTTCGAACTTACCATTGTCCATGGCGACCGGAAAGTGCACGATGATCTCGCGAGCCGGCGTGCGCAAGAGCTTCCACAGGCCTTCTTCGAGGTTGAGTTTGCGCGCCGCAAAGTCGAAACGCGCCGCCTGGGCTTCCCAGGGATTGATTTCCTGCTCAAGGGATACGGATTCCATTCTTCTTCTCCAATTCCGGGGGCCGGCCGCTCAAGCGACGGACTTAGGGGTGCACCCATCTCCACATGATAGATGAGGCGGGGCTTTTCGGCGGCCAGCGATTACACTAGGTCTGTGAAAGCACAAGTTCATTCCGCACTGCCCAGCCGCAAGGAGTTCCTGGCGCTTGCCAAGGAGCACACGCTCGTTCCTGTCTGTCGCACGTTGGCCGCCGATCTTGAGACGCCGGTTTCGGCCTTTTTGCGCGCCGCGTGGCCGGAGCGGGAGTGTTTCATGCTGGAGTCGGTCGAGAACGGCGAACAGGTGGGCCGGTACACTTTCATCGGCCTTCAGCCCTTCAAGCGCATCGTGGCGCGGGGACGCGAGATCACCATCACCGAAGGCAAGAAGGTCGTCGATATAGATGGCGACATCTTTGCCGTGCTTCGCCGCGCGTTAACCGGGCACAAGCCGGCGCGACTGCCGGGCCTGCCACCGTTTACCGCCGGGGCGGTGGGATTCTTTTCCTATGATGCAGTCCGCCAGATCGAGCGACTGCCGGAAAAAGCCAAGGACGAGTTGGGTGTCCCCGACGCCTGCCTGCTCTTCTTTGACGAGGTGCTGGCCTTTGACCATGTGCGCAAGGAGATTTGGCTGGTTGTTACAGCCGATGTGACTCGAGGCAAGGCAGCCCGCTCGCCCGGCGCTGAATACGACAAGGCTGTAACGCGTCTAGATAAGTTGGAAAAGCGGCTCACGCGCCCGTTGCCCAAGCTGGCCGGACACAAGGCCAAGGGAAAACTGAAGGTGAAGCACCGCACCGCCAAAAAAGATTTTCTGGCAGCCGTTAACCGCACCAAGGAGTACATTACGGCGGGGGATATTTTCCAGGCTGTCCTCTCGCAGCGCTTTGACGTGGAGCCAGGGGCCGACAGCTTCCAGGTCTATCGCGCGCTGCGCACGGTGAACCCGAGCCCGTATATGTACTTCCTGCGCTTCTCGCCGGAAGGGCCGCTGGGCGGGACGCCACTGAAGCCTGGCAGTTCCTCGAAAAAGAAAAAGACGCACCCAGCCATTGAACTGGCCGGCTCATCGCCGGAGTTGCTGGTGCGCGTGCATCAGGGCAAGGTCGAGTACCGGCCCATCGCAGGTACGCGTCCGCGCGGCGCGACAGAGGCCGAAGACGCAGCGCTGGCTGACGAGATGATCCTCGACGAAAAGGAACGGGCCGAACACGTGATGCTGGTCGACCTGGGACGCAACGACGTGGGCCGCGTGAGCCAGTTCGGCTCGGTGAAGGTAGACCGCCTGATGTTTGTCGAGCGCTATTCGCACGTGATGCATATCGTCAGCACCATCGAGGGCAAGCTCAAGCCTGAACTGACGGCCGTCGACGCGCTGCGCGCCTGCTTCCCTGCCGGCACGCTCTCAGGCGCGCCGAAGGTGAGGGCCATGGAGATCATTGAAGAATTGGAACCGGCGCGACGAGGCACCTACGGCGGCGCGGTGCTTTATGCGGACTTCTCCGGCAATCTCGACTCGTGCATCGCGATTCGTTCGATGCTGGCCACCGGCGGCAAGGGCTATGTGCAGGCCGGCGCGGGGATTGTGGCCGACTCGGTGCCTGAACTGGAGCATGCCGAGTCGATGAATAAAGCACAGGCGGTGATTCGTGCGATTGAGCGGGCTAGAGAGATGTAGGAACAGAGATCAGGAGTCAGAGATCAGCCGGTAAGACTCTCGGTGTTGATCGGAGCATTTCGTGAAGGATGCTTGCAGCAACGAGCTAAGGACGCGGAGGAAGCAGGCGACCTGCCCTCAGCACTTGAGTTATGGAAAGAGCTTGCCGAGCAACACTACGAGGGGCGTTTTGCACTATCCTGTATGGCATGGGTACCCCACAAAAGGCTGATCCTGCTATCTATCGAAAATTGCGCGAGAATGCGCTGAAACCGAGACCGCACGACATTGCGAACGGTGGAGTGCACGCTGTCTTGATGGATTGGAACGTCGGTAACGGAACCGCAACGGTGCTGGCTGCCGCCGACGGTTCGGCGAGCATCTATCTCAGCAGTGGAGGCGGATACATCGGCGGAGGCCAGAAGTTTCCAGAGATTCGTGACGCGGCTCTCCAAGGGATTCAGTTTGCAACCAGCCTGCTATCGCAATTCAAAAGGTCAGAGACAATCGACCTGCCTAAGAACGGTGAGGTCTTCTTTTATCTGACGAACAATACCGGGTTACATCTTGCCGTCGCTAATGAAGCAGCATTGAAGGCCGGGACCGACCCATTGGGCTCACTTGGCGGGATCATGCAACAGATCGTCTCGGAGTATCGAGTGAGATTCCCCGCCGGCTGACTCCCTGGTTGAGCGCATCAGTCTGCGCCAAAGATGCGCTGGAAGACATGTCCAACCTTGTGAAGGAATTTATGTTTCTTTTTCTCGGTCTTGACAACCGGTGGCTCTGACGATTGGGCTACGGGCGGTAATGCAGGAGCCTCGGCAACGGGCTGAATTTCCTGAGGGGGCTGGAGATCGTGGTCGGCGCTCTTGTAAACCAGAGGCGCGACCTCCGGCGCCGGATCAGACCTTCTCCTGGCGGGAGTTGGTTTGGGCAACGGTGCAAGGCCCGCGCTCTCGGCCAGCGGAAACTCATTGGTGCCGGGATGAGTCGGAGGCGGGCAGCCGCATGGTTCCGACTCGTCGTCAACCACCTCATGCACGCTGCCGTGCTGGAACATGACACGCTGGCCACCCTGTACGTGATAGTCGCCACCCTCGAAGACGCTTGAGACCAACACATATGGCGCATTCACGCTTGCATTATCTACACATGTATCACCGTGCTGGCCGAGGCGCACCTTGACCTCCGCAGCGCCGGGTCCGCCAATGAAAATGCGGAACTCCGGCGTCAGCAGGATGTCGGAGTTGCGGCCAGTGGCGAAGCTGGCCTCGAGCGCGCCGTGATCGAAGGCCATCATCAACCCGGGCGTCTCGCCCAATGGAACGCTGGAATCCGCAGCGAGCTTGACCGTGGTGGAAGCGCAGACACGCAACACGCCCCGGCGGGGCAGGATGATCTCGGTGGTCTCGCTGCCGGAGGTGACCGCGCCGCTGGCGACGATGACGGCCTTGCCAGCCGAGACATTGAGCGCTCCGGTTACAGAAGGAATCGCTTCGGGGTTCGGGTTGTTCATCGAGACAATCGCGATGGGACCGCCCTGAGTTGTGGCTGCCTGGGGGTCGGCCGGAGACTGCGCGTTGAGCAGTGGCGCAGCCAAGAGAAGCGTTAGGCAAGCCAGTAGAGGCGTTAGGCAAAGAGATCGTGTCTGGACGGTGCGGGATGTCGGGCTACTGGTGCGTTTCGCGATTGCCATGTTCTTCACAAATTGAGAAAGTTTCGGATCATCTGGTGGCCGCCCTCGGTCAGGACGCTCTCTGGGTGAAACTGTACGCCTTCGATAGGCAATGTGCGATGGCGCAGGCCCATGATGACGGTTTTGCGTTGTGGGCCTCCGCCGTTCTCCGCGGCACGGGCCGTCACCATGAGCTCGGCGGGAAGCGAATCTTCGGCGACGATCAGCGAGTGGTAGCGGGTGCAGGTGAGCGGAGTTTCCAAGCCTGTAAAAACGCCTTTGCCGTCGTGCTCGACGCGGCTGGTCTTGCCGTGCATCAGGTGGCTGGCGCGCACGACCTGGCCGCCGAAGGCTTCGCCAATCGCTTGATGGCCCAGACAGACTCCCAGGATCGGCACTTTGCCGGCCATGTGGCGGACGAGCGGAACGAGAATGCCGGCCTCGCTGGGCGTGCACGGCCCCGGCGAGAGCAGGATGCGGTCGGGATGGAGCGCCTCGACCTGCTCGACGGTCAACTCGTCGTTACGATGGACCTCGACCTCAGCACCCAGTTCGCCAAGATACTGGACGAGGTTGTAGGTGAACGAATCGTAATTGTCGAGGACGAAAACCATGGTGAAGTCTAGTGTAGCGCGTGTCGGCGCAACCCAATACTCCATATTCAAGGAAAAGCAAAATCGAGATATATTTGTTGTGCAAGCCATGGAGGTCCCCTTGAAAACTCTTTCGAGTCTCCTTCTTTTTGTCCTGGTCCTCCCCGCCCTGGCGGCGCAGACGACCGCGGCTCGTCGAGCGCGTTCCGCGGACGGCGGTACAACTCAAGTGGTTGAGACGCGGGACGGAGGCGCCTCGGAAACGCTGCAGAGCATTTACATTCCTCCGATTGCCAATGCGCCCTTTACCGCTATCGTGCATACGGAATGGACCCGGCACATGATGGATGGCGGTAGCTTTACCATCGTGAATCAACGCCGGGTTGCGCGCGACATCCGTGGCCGCATCTATGAAGAACGCTGGCTTCTGGTGCCCAAAAATGGCAATGTCAAATCGCAGAATAACGTGATTCAGATTGCCGATCCGAATACCCATGTTCTCTACAACTGCTTTATGCTTCGCACGCCGCATCGATGCATCCTTGAGACCTTCAACGAAACGGGTGAGACCAAATTCGAGCCGGCCGTCGGAACGACCGGTCCGTTGCCCAACAATATGGGATTCCGCACGCATGAAGATCTGGGCACGCGATCGATTGAGGGAATCGAGACCCACGGAAGCCGAGATACGACCACTTACAACGCAGGTGTCATGGGCAGCGACCAGCAGTTTTCCGCCCGGCGGGAGTTTTGGCACTCGGCCCAGCTGGGTATCAATCTCTACTCCGAACTGACTGGCCCGAATGTAGGCAAGCAGGTCTTCACGCTGACGGACGTGACTCTTTCGGAGCCAGACACGGGCCTGTTCGAATTGCCTGAGGGCTTCGCCGTGGAGGATCAACAGAAACTGGCCGCGAACCCGACTCAATAGGTCAGCCCGCTGCCAGATTTAGCAACGGGTTGCACGGCACGCGATGACTCTGCAAAACTGGCCATGTGTCGAAGACGATGGTTCTTCATTTTCTAATACAGGGCCGGGTACAGGGGGTTGGCTTTCGCTGGTTTGTGAGCCGCGAGGCCGCCGAGCTTGGCTTGCGCGGCTGGGTACGCAACACCGAAGAGGGCGAAGTGGAAGTGGTGGCCGCAGGCAATGTCAAAGAACTTGCCGAGCTGCGCGCCAGCCTGCGCCGCGGTCCGCGCGGTAGCCGCGTAGACCACCTGATCGAGCACTACCTGGACGACAAAGAGGCCGAGGATCTGAGTTCGTTCCGCATTGAAGGGGCTTGGTAAGGGCAGGGGTTAGGGGCTAGGGGCTAGGGGTTAGGGGTTAGGCATTAGAGATCGTTTCCATGCACAGTTCGGTGAACCCGCAAAGAGCTTGTTGACTGAGAACAGTGCCGCAAGGGCTGAGGCTGGCTATGCTCCCGGCGGTTCCGCAGGCGAGCACTCATTCTCCGTTCGCTACCGAAGTTTTCCTGTTTTCGCGGGCTTTTAACATCGCTGGGCCGGTCGGTCCTGTATGCATGAATTGATTGGCATTTTAACTCCTGCTCGACGTCTAATCTTCAGTTTTCCGCGAAATCGGCGTAGACTGCGAACACGGCGCATAGAACGGACTCAATGGCACGGAATACCCAAAAACAAAAGCTTTTCAACGGCCGCGACCACTCCTGGATGCAGTTTAACCGGCGTGTGCTTGAAGAGGCCGAGGACCCTGGGAACCCGCTGCTGGAGCGGGTAAAGTTCCTGTCGATTACCGCAAATAACCTCGATGAATATGTTGAGGTGCGCCAGGCAGGCCTGATGCAACGCATCGAGGACGGCTACCGCGAACCGGGCTTCGACGGCTTGCGCCCCGACGAATCGCTGGCCGTGCTGACTGCCGATATTCACAGCTTTGTCGAAGCGCAGTATCGCTGCTGGAACGAGCAACTGTTGCCCGAGTTGCGTAAACACGGTGTGAGGCTGCTGGAGTGGGACGAGCTGGAGGAAGAGGCCCGCGCCTACGCCCAGGGCTACTTCCAGCGCGAAGTCGATCCGTTGCTGACGCCGATCTCGATCGATCCGGCGCACCCTTTCCCCCGTGTGCTCAACAAGGCGCTGTGCCTGGCGCTCCTGCTGCGGCTCAAGCGGCGCAGCTCCGGCCCGCAAGTGTTGGGGGTCGTCACGGTGCCGCGTGCCTTGCCCCGCTTCGTCCGCCTGCCCTCTGCCGACGGCTCTTTCGACTATCTGCTCTTACAAGACCTGATCGTGCAGAACCTTTCCGGGATGTATCGCGGGTACGAGGTGCTGGCCAAGGCCGCTTTCCGCGTCACCCGCAATTCAAACTTGTATATCGAGGAAGAAGAGGCGCGCTCGCTGCTGGAGTCGATTCGCTCGGAGCTGCACAATCGACGCAAGGGCGACGCTGTTCGCCTGGAGATCGAGACCGGCGCCGATGCGGAGATCGTCGAGCGACTGCGGGTCAACTTTGAGCTTGATGAGGACCAGGTCTTTCGCGGCGACGGCCCGGTGAATCTTTCGCGACTGATGTTTTTTTACGGTGATGTGAAACGGCCGGATCTGAAATTTCTCCCTTTCACGCCCCGTCCGCTGCATCTGAGCCGCAAGGCCACCAGTATTTTCGATGAACTGCGCCTGCACGACGTGCTGCTGCACCATCCCTATGACTCGTACGATCCTGTGGTGGATTTTATTCAGCAGGGAGCCGAAGATGACAACGTCGTCTCGATGAAGCAGACCCTCTACCGGACCAGCAGCGACTCGCCGGTCTTCAGCGCGCTGATCGAAGCCGCGGCCACCAAAGAGGCTACGCTTGTGGTTGAGCTGATGGCGCGCTTCGACGAGGCTTCAAATATTCGGTGGGCGCGCAGCATGGAGGATGCCGGCGTCCAGGTCTTCCACGGCGTCGTCGGCCTGAAAACGCATTGCAAGCTGGCTATGCTGGTACGTAGAGACGAAGACGGCGTGACGCGCCGCTACTGTCATCTGGGCACCGGCAACTACAATCCCGTGACCGCCCGCTTCTATACCGACCTGAGTCTGCTCACCTGCGATCCGCAAATTACCGAGCGTGTGCACATGGTTTTCAACTACCTCACGGCGCACGCCGAAATCGATGACTACAGACCGTTATTGGTTGCGCCGCTTACCATGGCCGAGAGCTTCCTGGGGCTGATCCGACGCGAGCAAGAGCATGCGCAGGCCGGGCGCCCTGCCCACATCGTAGCCAAGATGAACGCCCTGCTCGAGCCTTCAATGATTGAAGCGCTTTATGCCGCTTCGCAGTCCGGCGTCGAGGTCGATCTGATCGTTCGAGGTCTGTCGATCCTGCGTCCCGGCGTCAAGGGACTGTCGGAGAGAATCAGGGTCCGATCCATTGTTGGGCGGTTTCTGGAGCACTCACGCATCTTCCACTTTGCCAACGGCGGCAAGGACGAAATCTATATGGGCTCGGCAGACTGGATGCCGCGCAACCTGTTCGAGCGCTGCGAAGTCGTCTTCCCGGTGCGCGACCCGGCGGCACTGGCGCGCATTCACGATGAGATTTTGCCCGCATATCTGGCCGACACCGTCAAGGCTCGCATGCAACAGCCCGACGGCAGCTATATTCGCGCCAGCAAATTGACGAAAGACGCCAAGCCCTTTGACAGCCAGGAATTCCTCATGCAGTTGGCGGAAGGCAAGGCGGATCTTGGCGCCATCCCCAGGCCGCAGTCGGCAAAAGCGCCCGCCAAGGCGGCGGCCAAAAAAGAGCAGACCGCCACTGAGCGGCCCAATGGACGCACCAAGCGAGAAACAAGAGTCCCCCAGGCCGCCAATTAGCAAGGAACTGGCTAGGAATACCCTCATTAGGTCTTCTGTCAATATTACATTCGTGTTAATATTGATTACTTAGGAGCTGGCAGTTCCCTCTCGTCCCCGCCGGTACGCCCCCATGAACCTTTATCTGATGCGCCATGCAAATGCCGGATTGTCACGGGGAAACCACATCCTCGATGCCAAACGGGCCCTCATCAAAGAGGGGAAGGAACAGTGCATCCTGATGGCGCGGGTGCTTAGCGCACTCCGGGTTCAAGTGGACGTCATCGTATCGAGCCCCCTGAAACGAGCGCTGCAAACAGCGCAGTTTGTGGGCACCGAGCTGGGCTATGACGCCAAGGTGGAGATCAGTTCCGCACTCGAACCCGGCGCGGACTATGCCGACTTCCAGGACATGCTAGCCAAGTACGTGGGCTGTGAAGGCCTGCTTGTTGTGGGCCACAATCCCAACGTCTTTCAGTTCCTTGGCCGGCTGATTACGGGCAATGGCGGCGCCGCGATTCGCATGAGGAAGGGATCCGTCGCGCGCGTGGATCTTGATCGCCATCCGCCCCTGCTGCAGTGGCTCATCGATCCACGCTCGGCACGGGCCATCTATGCCAGCGTGCAGAAGAGTTCGCGGCCGAAGACCTCGCGGAAGTAATCCGCTTCTTTGCGCAGAGACCACAGCTCCAGTTCCGCGCCCGTCCGCCCCGGCTGAATTTCAAGATAGACGCGCTTGGGATAAACTCTGGCAGCGAACCTCACCACATCAGAAGCACGGTCCTGGTTGAGCGCCACTGCCAGGCGCAACAGCACAACCGCCCGATGGACATTCTGGTGTTCGGCGGCGGGAATGTTGCGCAGAGCCCGGTCGCCGGGTTCGGGTCGGCTCTTGCCCAGATAGCGGGCGATCGCCGAAATGAGGGTTCGCTGCAATTGTGTGCAGCCATAGATTTCGGAACTTGAAACAATGTATTGCGTGTGCCGGTGGTGTCCCTGGTGGTTGATGAACTTGCCGGTGTCGCGCAGGACGGCCGCGGCAGCCAGCCAGCTTTCATACTCCTGGGGCAACGCATGGAGCGCTTGCAACTCGCGGTGAAGTTGCAACGCATGAACGCGCACCGGCTCGGCCTGACGGAGATCGACGCCATAACGGCGAGCTGTGGAGAGTACGCTCTCCCACCGCTCGTGCTCGAATTCGCGATGTGCGGCGGCACGGGCGTCTTGCTCGGCCAGCATCTGAATGAGAATGCCGTCGCGCAGGCCAAGCGGAGAGTAGCGAAAGCCCACCAGCGAAAAGCTCTCAAGAAGCTCGGCGAAGACCAACGCGCCGGGGACGATGATCTCGGCACGCCGCGGACCAATACCCTCGATCGCGGCGCGTGCTGGAAAGGGGAGCAGGGCAAGCTTGTTAGCCAGCTTTCGCACCTCGCGTGCGGGCACGATCCCGGCCGTCCGCCGACTGGATTGTGCGCGGTCGGCAGTCAGGGCGCGAATAGCTTTGCCAGCTGTCTTGCGCGCGGCGTTCTTGCCGGATTTGGCTGCGCTCTTTCGTGGCTTGCCGTTTCCGCCTCTCTCCATAGCACCAATGGCATCGCTCAACGCGGCGGCCGTGCCGGAGGTGGCGATGACCAGCGAGATCCTTTCGGGCTGAATCCTCCGATGGGCTCGGCGCAGTTCGCGGGCGATGAGCTGGTGCATGCGGGCCAGGCCATCGCCCGGCGGCGGATCGGCCGGCAGGAACTCCTGGGTGAGGCGCACAGCGCCCAGCGGCAAACTGATCGTTTCACGAATGTGTTTGCGCTCGGAGAGGGTGATCTCGCAGCTACCGCCGCCCAGGTCGATGAGCAGCACGCGGCCGGCCAGCTTGCGGTCAGCAGAAGACTCGACACCGTCGAGGCCCAACACACCGAGATGAATCAGCCGGCCCTCTTCCAGGCCGGAGATGATTTCCATCGTCCAGCCGGTCTCCTCCTTGACTCTGGCCTGGAAGACGGCCGCGTTGCGCGCATCGCGCATGGCTGAGGTAGCCACAACACGAATCTGCTCCGCGCCATGCAGTTGCACCGCCCGCTGAAAACGCTTGAGCGCTTGAAGGGTCGCCGCCATTGCCTCCGGCGAGACCAGCCCGGATTCGAAGACGCTGGCTCCGAGCCGGGTGACCTCGCGATCCTCGTGCACAGTCTTCAAATGATGGCCAACGACTTTGGCGATCTTCAATCTACAGGAGTTGGAACCGATATCGATGGCGGCAAAGGTAGGCATGAGGGCGGATGGCGCTCCGGTAAGAAGAATCTGGCTCTGGGGCCAAGATACACGATGCGGGCGAGCCCGCGCGGTGGGAATTAATTGTCCACGTTTATTGAGATCGGGACAAGGGTCTGATTATAATTGGCGCCATGTCAGAACTTGCGCTGCGCTTCCCCGAGCCCGCACCTACTGCGCAAAATCGCTGGATCTCGCTGATCGAAGTGGCGCTGGGCACCTTCATCGTCATCGGTCATAACGTATGGCACATTGTGCCGAATGAAGTGCCGATCCTCTTCATTCTCTTTTGGGTGTCACCTCGCATTCGCAGTGGTCGATGGGACCTGACAATGCTTCGGCGTCCACCGTCATGGGGCCGCACAGTCGGCATTGCCGTCGTTGCCGCATCAGTGATACTTCTCGGCAGCGAGCTTGTTGTGCAACCGCTTGCCGCCCACATCTGGCACAGTCCTCAGCAAGTCTCATCCGTGATCAAGTCCTCGTCGTCGAACTGGAAGACTGCATTGGTCAATCTTGCGATCGTGTGGGGGTTCGCGGCCTTCGGCGAGGAGATCGGCTACCGCGGCTATCTACTCCCCCGCGCTGCCGATCTGGGCGGCAGCACAAAGCTGGCGAATCTATTGGCGATGATTTATGTCGCGGTACTCTTTGGATTCGGGCATTTTTATAAGGGACCGGAAGGCGTGCTCGACTCCGCATACTCGGGGCTTGTGCTGGGCACGGTTTTTCTGCTGGCCAACCGCAACCTCTGGGCGCCGATTTTGACGCATGGGCTTTGCGATACAGTCGCCGTGCTAGCCGTCTTTTTTGGTTGGGCAAACTGACGGTTCACTTCCCATAGCTCTCTTCGACGGCGACTCTATGCACTGCATGGAATGAGTGGGAGAGCGACTCTGCCGCGGCAAGGTCTGCTGCTATCCTTGAATTTGGTCACTTTCTCCTCGATGACAGCACAGACGAAGTCTTCAGATCGCCCGAAAGAATCGCCCACCACGTTGGTTAGCTGGGCGCTCCTGTTGGCGATCTTTGCTTCCGTCATTCTGGCCTCGCTTTTTACGCCGCCGCTGCTGGATGACGTTGACTCGAGCCACGCGCAGGCCGCGCAGCATATGGCCGAGAGCGGCGACTGGGTGACGCTGAAGGTGAATGGCCTGCGCTACCTGGAAAAGCCGCCACTTCCCTACTGGCTTGACGCCGCACTCTATCGTGTCTTTGGCGAGAACGTCTTTGCCACCCATTTGCCCAATGCGCTGGCCCTGCTGGGCTGTGCGTGGCTGGCCTGGGTTTGCGCCAGCCGCGCATGGAGCCGACGCGCGGGATTCTATGCCGCCCTGGGAGTGCTGACCTCGGTGGGGCCGTTTCTTTTTACACGATTTGCTATTCCCGAAGCACTGCTGAGCTTTCTTTTTCTGGTGGCTCTCTATTGCCTGCTGACGGGCTTCGAATCCAACCGGTCACTGCGCATTTACGGCATGTGGGCGGCGCTGGGGTTGGCGGTGCTGGCCAAAGGGCTGATCGCGCCTATCTTTTTTGCGGCGGCGGCCATCCCGTTTCTATTTTTGAGCGGCCAATGGCGGCGCTGGCGTCAGTTCAAGCTGTTCACGGGAGCACTGCTGTTTCTGGCGATCGCGGCACCCTGGCACATCCTTGCTGGACTGGCCAATCCGGGGCAGGGCCATCCAATCGGCAATCACCCCACACTTGGCAATGTGCACGGCTTCTGGTACTTCTATTTCCTCAATGAGCACGTCTTCCGCTTTCTGGGCAAACGCTTCCCCTATGACTACAACCGGCTGCCCATTTCCGCTTACTGGGCACAGCACCTGGTCTGGCTCTTTCCCTGGAGTCTGTTCCTGCCCGCCCTGGTGGCGGCTGCATGGAAGACCCGCCGCAACTGGATGCGGCATATGCGCGAGGACTCAAGCCAGACGCTGGAGGCCGTCCCCAAAATCGATGCGGTGAGCGTCGCGGGCGAGGAGCCAACCGACTTTTTCTTGCGACACAGATTCAGGTCGCATACGATCTGGCTGCTGAGCATTTTTTCAGCATTCATCCTGCTGTTCTTTTCGCTGTCGACCAACCAGGAGTACTACACCTTTCCGGCGTGGACGCCGCTGATCATTTTGATTGCCGGAGTGCTGGCGGGAATCGAAGAGCATCGCGATCATTTGGGCAGGCCGCACGCAGGCAAGCCGCTACTGTCGACAGCTTGGCTGACTGGGGCGCAGGCTGTCTTCACCGTAGTCGGCGTGCTGGTGGCTGCGGTGCTGGGTTGGGGATTGTGGGAGTCGCGGCGGCTTCCTTTTGTGGCCGATGTGGGAACTCTACTGGCGCATCGCGGCGTGGGGGATTACACGCTCTCGATGTCTCATATTTTTGACCTTACCGGACCATCGTTTGCCGCGCTGCGTCTGCCGGCCGCGCTGGCCGCCATGGCGCTGTTGGTGGGGCCGGCAGTGGGCTGGCTGCTGCGCTTGAGAGGAAAACACATCGCCGCCACAGTCAGCGTTGCTCTGACGTCTGCGGTTTTTCTTATCGCCGCGCACATCGCCTTCGCCCGATTCGAGCCGATGCTTAGTTCGAAACAGTTGGCCGACACAATCATGCAGCAGGGCACGCCAGACGACTCGTTCATCATCTTCGGCGACCAGTCCGACGCATCCTCGGTGAACTTTTACGCCCACAGCTTCTTTCATGGCAAGCCTGCGCTGCTGGTGGGCGAGGCCTGTTCGCCGCATGGAGAGGGCTCGTCAATGCTATGGGGCTCCTGCTACACCGATGCGCCAAAGATCTTTGTGAGCGAAGAACAGCTCTCGGCGATCTGGGGCGTGGGCGAGCGCAAGTGGTTATTTGCCCAGGACGTCAACCAGTCCAAAGCCGAACAACTGCTGGCGGGCCGGCTCTATCCCGTCCAGGCCATTGCGGACAAGGCGCTGTGGACCGACCGGCCGCTGCCGCAGAGCGAATCGATCCGTCCGATGGCAGCGCGGCTTGCGGAGAGCGCACGACCGTGAGTCCGCAGCCCGCGAATCTCGATGTGCTGGTTGTCGGGGCCGGTTTTGCGGGCGCCGTTGTCGCCGAGCGGCTGGCCAGCGCGGGGCGCGAGATTCTGGTCATTGACCGGCGCGAACATATCGCAGGCAACGCCTACGACCACGCAGACAGCCACGGCATCCTGGTGCACAGATACGGGCCGCATCTGTTTCACACCAATTCGGACGCGGTCTTCGAGTACATCTCGCGGTTCACCGAATGGCGTCACTACGAGCACCGGGTCCTGGTCTCGCTCGACGCCAAGCTCTATCCGCTGCCCATCAATCAGGACACGATCAACCAACTTTACGGGCTGAGTCTGGACGAAGCCGGGGTCGCGCAGTTCCTGGCCGGCGTTCGTGAGCACCGGTATCCTGTGTTGACCAGCGAAGACGTGGTGCTGAATGCCGTGGGCCGCGAGTTGTGCGACAAGATCTTCCGCGGGTATACGCGCAAGCAGTGGAACCTGGACCTGTCCGGGTTGAGTCCAAGCGTTCTGGCACGCATTCCAACGCGCACCAACCGCGACAATCGCTACTTCACCGATAAGCATCAGGCCATGCCCGCCGAGGGCTATACACGCGTCTTTGAGAGGCTGCTGACGCATCCGCGCATTCGTGTTGAGACTGGTGTGGACTACGCGGCGATGCGTGAAAAGGTTCGTCCGCGACTCACGGTCTATACCGGCTGCATCGACGAGTATTTCGACTACAGGCTGGGCAAGCTGCCTTATCGATCGATTCGATTTGAACATGAGCACATGGCCAGGATCGAGCGCTTTCAGCCGGTGGCCACGGTCAACTATCCCAACGAACACGACTACACGCGGATCACCGAGTTCAAGCACATCACCGGCCAGCAGCATACGGGAACGTCGATCGTGAAGGAGTTTCCGACCGACGATGGCGAGCCGTATTATCCGGTGCCGCGGCCGGCGAATCAGGAACTCTACCGCCGCTATCAGGAGCTGGCCTCGAAGGAGGCAAATGTGGTTTTTATAGGGCGCCTGGCGCAGTATCGCTACTACAACATGGACCAGGCAGCGGCGGCGGCGCTGAAGGCGGCTGCGGAGATCGTGGGAGAGTGACGAGCCAAGCTTCAGGGGTTCAAGCCCTTGGTAATTCGCCACGCTCATGACACGACTGAGGTCGTGACCTGAGATTTTTTAAAGCATCTGGCTCACCGTTTTAAGAAGAGGGTGGTTTGGACGCCGCTGCCGGAGAAGGCGTTCTGCGCATGATGCCGCCTGGCTCCAACTCGAAGACTCTGCCGTGCCATTGCAAACGATTACTGCCATAGCTCGCCACCCAGAGCAGGAAACCAATCAGGTCGCGAAGTGGAAAGAGGAAGGCCTGATGAACTGCTTGCCGACTGCGCACGACCATGCCGCCGACCACCATCGATTGCACAATTTTGAGCAACAGGGTAAAGGCGAACAGCGCAGCACCCCAGACAGCATGATGAGCCAGAATGCCGCCAGCGAACGCCAGCAGGCCGAACGGAATCGAAAACGTAAGTGCCGTGCCGAAATGCCCCTTGGGACGCGAAAAACGAGTACTGCGCATCCAACTCAACTGGTGCTCGATCGACTTCGCGAAACCCGATCTGAGAATCAGATGGTCGACGATGTGGTCGGAGAGCGCCACAGTTTCGCCTGCCTCCGCAATCAGGTTGCCCAGCATGTAATCGTCTGCGGCATAGCCACCGAGCCGCTCAAAGCCCCCGATGCGCTGGAGCGAAGTTTTGCGCACGGCCGAGGAAGGACCGAGTGTGAAACGCAGCCCTTCCAGCATCTGTGCCACCAGTACGCCCGAGGTCATCTCGACAGACATTCCCAGAGCCTCAAGCCGCTCGCCGAAGCCGCCGTCAATCGGATCGCCGCGATAGACGCAAAACGCCGCGCCCACGGCAGGATCGCGGAAGGGCGCGACCATCTCGCGCAGGTACTCAGGCATCACTGGAATATCGGCGTCCGTGGCCACCAGCAGATCGTGCCGCGCTGCGTTGGCCATCAAGTGCATGGAATAGCAGCGTGCATTCATCCACGGCGGCTCGCCGGAATGGAGAATTGTGACCGGAATTTGTGGGTAGTGCTTTGCCAGTTTCGCAGCCACCGCAAGGCCGGCGTCCTCGGGATGGCGCGCGCAAAACAGAAGCTCGTAATCTGGATAATCGAGTTTGAAGTAGCCTTCGAGGCACTCTTCGAGATATGCCGGCGAACCGTGCAGAGGCTTGAGAATGCTGACCGGAGGGGTGAAGTCGAACGTCTGCCGTTTCTTGTGCCTTGTGGCGATTAAATGGTTGCCCGCAGCAATGAAAACCATCGCGGTAAAGATGGTAGAGGTTGCGATTCCCGCTATACCGAAGAAGAAAAAGAATAATCCCACGACGACGGCTCCTTTGCCGCTCTCGAAAACGTTGAGGAAATCGCAAGACTATCGCGGCTCAGCCCTTGGTCTTCCTCGAAACCATCGCATCGGGGCAACTACTTCCTCGACGGAACCTTGGCAATCTCTTATTTGTCCCTGAGGGCGAAGGAGAAAAGCCTTCTACCGTTTCAAAGGAGCTTGTCGATTGGCGAACCGCTCCAACTTTATCGGATGAGAAACTCTCTGTCCAGAATAAAACCGGGACTTCCTAAAATTCGTTTCGCAACCTTCGCTATCATAATTGGATCAAGGAGTCTGACACACCTTCTGGTAGAATCGCTGAGACGTACGCTCATTCTGGCTGCTCCTTTACGCACTGATGTTGCAGGGAGCCCGAGCGGTATGCGGAGCGCTGAAATCGATCACGCCATGACACTCGGTCACATCCTTTCAGTTGCGTTCGGCGCTCTTGCAGTTTCTGGAGTCATCACCTCGACGATCTATAGCCTGATGGTTGCTGCCGCGGTGGTGCAGTTCCGCAGGCGCGCGACCGGAGCCGGCGCGAAAACATCCGGGCATCCGGTGAGCGTGTTGAAACCTGTTTATGGGGACGAGCCTAATCTCGAAGAGAATCTGGCCAGCTTTTTTCAGCAGGACTATCCGGAGTTCGAGATCTTGTTTTGTGCCCGGCACATCTCGGACGGTGGCTTGAAGACGGCCGGTCTCGTGGCGGCACGTTTCCCGCAGGTCAAGACGCGCATGCTGGTTTGCGGCGATCCCGCGTGGCCGAATCCGCGTACCTTTTCGTTGGAAACGATGCGCCGCCAGGCGCGCTATCCGATTCTTGTGGCCTCAGACAGCGACGTGCGAGTGGGGCCGGATTACCTGGCCTCCGTCGTCGAGCCCCTTTGCGATCCAAAGGTGGGAATGGTCACGTGCCTCTACCGTGGTGTCGCTTGCCGCGGAGTTTGGGCCCAACTCGAGGCCATGGGGATGTCTGTCGAGATGACGTCTGGCGTTCTGGTGGCCAACATGCTCGAAGGCATGAAGTTTGCGCTGGGGCCTTCGATGACCATCCGTCAGAGCACCATCGAAAAGATCGGCGGACTGAAGAAAGTTGCCGAGTATTACGCGGACGACTTCGTGCTGGGAAACTGGACAGCAAAGGCTGGAGAGAAGGTGGAGTTGGCGACTTACGTGATCGAGCACCATGTCCACAACGCTTCTTTCAGGGGCACCGTTTCGCATCAGCAGGACTGGGCGACCAGCACACGCTTCTCCCGGCCCCTTGGGCATCTGGGGGAGGTGTTGACTTATGCCACTCCCTACGGCCTTCTGAGCCTGGTCACACTGAGCGCTTCGGGTCATTTCGCCTGGGGCGCTCTGATTCTCGGCATCACGTTGATCAGCCGGATGCTGCTCTGTGCTCTGGTGGCGGCCATTGTGGTCTGTGACAAGGTCGCCCTGCGCACGGCATGGCTCTATCCCATCCGCGACCTGATGGGTTTCTGCTTCTGGATCGGAAGCTACGTTGGCTCGCGCCGTCTGTGCTATCGGGGAGAGCCTTACGAGTTGCTTCCGCAGGGACGGCTGCGGCGGGTGGTCGAAGAAGTGAAGAAGACAACGCCGGCGCGCTGGGCGTCTTAGGGCTTGCGGCTCAGGGGGGATTTGGTCACCGCCGTTTGCTTGCGCAGCGGCACCATGGCAGCGCTCGTGCCGGGCGCGGCCTGCTGAAAGCGCGCCAGCATTTCCGTGCGCACGTACTCGACAAAGCTCTGCATCTGGCGGTTCATCTCTTCCATGCGCTCGCGCATCTGCAGGATGATGGCAATGCCGGCAATGTTCACGCCGAGGTCGCGGGCGAGGTTGAGGATGAACTCCAGCCGCTCCAGATCTTCGTCGGTGTAGAGACGGGTGTTGCCCTCGGTCCGTGAGGGTTTGAGCAGGCCTTCGCGCTCATAGAGGCGAAGGGTTTGGGGATGAATCTCGTACATCTCGGCGACTGCCGAGATCATGTAGGCACCTTTTGACTTACGTTTTGCGGCCATGGCCTTCTCGAATCAGATTACCTTAACTTGTTCGGCAAGTACTTCTGAATCTGCTGAAAAGCTACAGCTTATCAAACAGCGCCACGCGGGGATCCTGATTGTTGAGTTTGGCCAGTTCGCGCATGATCTCGCGGCTGCGCTCGTCGGCCAGAGTCGGCACAACCACTTCTACCGTAACAATCTCGTCGCCGCGCTGGCCTGGCCGCTGCGCACTCTCGACGCCGCGCTCCCTCATGCGCAGCTTTTGCCCGCTTTGCGTGCCCGGAGGAATCTTCAACTGGGCGCGGCCATCGATGGTGGGCACGTCGACTTTGGCTCCCAGAGAGGCCTCGGGTACAGTCACCGGAACATTCAGATGAATGTCGTCGCCTTGGCGCGTAAAGACCGGATGCGGGCCAGTGCGAACGATGAGGAACAGGTCGCCGGGCGCACCGCCGTTCAGGCCGGCATTGCCTTTGCCCTGTAGACGAATGCGCTGGCCGTCGCGGGTGCCGGCCTTGATGCGAAACTCGACAGGCTCGGTGCGGCTGACCACTCCTTCCCCCTGGCATGTGGAACAGGCATTTGTAACGCGGCCTGTGCCATTGCACCCCGGACAGGAGATGTTGAACTTCATCCGCCCGCCCATCTGCGTCACCTGGCCGGTGCCATTGCACTCCGAGCACTGGACGGGCCCGCCGGTCGAGGCCTGACCGTGGCAGGTGGGGCAGGTCTCCTGGCGATGTACATCAAGACGCGCCTGGCCGCCGCGGATCGCCGTCCAGAAGTCCACAGTGGCCTGGTATTCGAGATCGGTGCCCGGCTGCGGTCCGCGCGAACGCTGCGGCTGCTGGGCGCCGGAGAACATGCCGGAGAAGATGTCTTTGAAACTGCCCCACGAGGCCGATCCCGCCCCCGCCTGCTGCCCCGGATGCTGGCCCGGCCCACTCTGAAAGCCGGAAAAGTCGAATCCGCCGAAGTCGACCGGAGTGCCTTGGCCCGAGCCCGACTGGCGCGCATAGGCTTCGGCCGTCGCCGGGTCGATCTGGTCGGAGTAGAAGCCCACCTGGTCGTAGATTTTGCGCTTCTTCTCGTCGCTGAGGACATCGTTGGCCTCGGAGATCTCTTTGAATTTCTCCTCGGACTTCTTGTCGCCTGGGTTCACGTCCGGGTGATAGCGCCGAGCAGCCTTGCGGAAGGCCTTGCGAATCTCCTCCGGCGTGGCCGTCTTCTTGACTCCGAGAGTGCCGTAATAGTCTTTGTTCGTGGTCGTGGGCATGGTCTGTTTGGACTCGTCTCCTGGTTAATGAATCACTAATCGATCACGCGATCTGTCTGGCCTTCAAATCTCCGGTCTCTGTGCGAGGCGCCGGAAAGATCTCCATTTCAATCCGCGCCGTGACCTCACGGCTGGCCACCGCCAGATCATAGGACATCTGCATCTTCATCCAATAATCCGGAGTGGTCCCGAAATACCGTGCCAGACGCAAAGCCGTATCCGCCGTAATTCCGCGCCGTTCGCGAAGAATCTCCGAGATTCGAGTCACCGGTACGCGCAAGGCAAGGGCCAGAGCATTGGCTGAAAGTCCCAGAGGCACAAGAAAATCTTCACGCAAGAACTCACCTGGGTGAACTGCCACCCCTCTAGTCTCATGGTTCCGCGGAACACTCATGGTAGGTCTCCTTAGCGGTCGTCGCGTGAGAGGTAAAGGATTGCATCACGCTTACCGTTTATCGTAACACGGGAAACGTTCAATGATTTCTTCCTGCTTCTATCGGCATTCTCCGCAACAGATTCCCTCTCGCGGGAGATCTGACCTGTTTCATCTAGCCTTTCAGCACACGTATTGCCGTTTTTGCAATCCTTTTCTCGGCAAAGGCTCATCTGTAAGGGTCAAATTGAGAAAGGCTCAGCTTTCAACTGCCGCTCCTGCCCTTCCTCGAATCCTTTTTCACTTCTGAGCCACAGCGGAGAAGTGGGTTGGCACCCTTTATACTTAGATGTTTGCACAGTTGAAAAGTGGCGGCCCGGGAGGGTGCGCCCTGGAAAATGGAGCCCCAGCAACAGGTCTGCTGCGTGGGGCAGGAGGAGCGGGCATTGGCTCAGGCGGAGATTGGAATCATTGGCGGTAGCGGGCTCTACTCGATGCCTGGATTCACCGACATAAGTGAAGAGAGGGTTGACACGCCGTTTGGCGACCCTTCAGAGGCTTTTGTACTGGGCGAACTGGAAGGGCGAAAGGTCGCCTTTTTGGCCCGGCACGGACGGGGGCATCGCATTCTGCCCTCGGAGTTGAACTTCCGCGCGAATATTTATGCATTCAAAAAACTAGGCGTCGAACGCATTATTTCCGTGTCGGCCGTTGGCTCGCTCAAAGAAGAGCACAAGCCGACCGACTTTGTCATTCCCGATCAGTTCATCGACCGGACCTTTCATCGGGTTTCAACCTTCTTTGGCGATGGGATCGTGGGCCACGTAGCCTTTGGCGATCCGGTCTGCGCGACTGTCGCAAAGGCTGCGGCAGAGGCTTGCAAGACGGTGGGCGTCGTGGGCAAGCTGGGCGGAACCTATGTCTGCATGGAGGGCCCGCAGTTTTCAACGCGCGCCGAGTCGAACCTCTATCGCAGTTGGGGCGCAGACGTGATCGGCATGACCAACCTGCAGGAGGCCAAACTAGCCCGCGAGGCTGAGATCTGCTACGCGACCGTGGCCATGGTTACCGACTACGATTGCTGGCGCGAAGGGCACGACGCGGTGACGATCGAGGAGATCATTGGGGTGCTGCACAAGAACGCCGAAAATGCTGCGCTGGTGGTAAAGGCTGCTGTGGCCGCGATGCCGCATGAGCGCAATTGCGCCTGCGTCTCGGCGGCAAAGTACGCTGTGCTGACTCAGCCCGATGCGATTCCGGCGGCAGCGAAGGAGAAGTTAAGTCTGCTGTTTGGGAAGTATTTCGGGTGACGAGTGGAGTTAGCGTGGTTAGCGAGTTAGAAAGGATTCTCCGTGGCAATTACCGTAGTAGGCAGTGTAGCTTTCGACACGATTGAAACACCGGCGGGCAAGCGCGAACGCTGCCTGGGCGGAGCGGCGACTTACTTCTCGCTCTCCGCGAGTTACTTCACGGATGTACGAGTCATCGCTGTCGTCGGGGAAGACTTTGGCCGCAGACAACAAGAAGTCTTTGAGTCACACAAGATCGACACGCAAGGCATCGAGCATACAAAAGGTAAGAGCTTCTTCTGGGAAGGGTCGTATCTCGAAAATCTGAACGAGGCGAAGACACATAACACCGAGTTGAATGTCTTTGCCACATTCTCGCCGAAGATTCCCGACAGTTACAAGGATTCGCAGTATCTCTTTCTGGCAAATATCGATCCGGTCTTGCAACGGCGTGTGCGCGAGCAGATGCCGGATGTAAAGCTGGTAGCCGGCGACACAATGAATTACTGGATCAAGGACCATCGCCCAGCGCTGCTCGAGGTGTTGAAGGGCCTCGACATTCTCCTCATCAACGACACCGAGGCAAAGATGCTTGCCGGCAACAACAACCTGGTGCAGGCGGCGCGCGCGGTGCTTGCGCTGGGACCAAAGACTTTGGTGGTCAAGCACGGCGAGTATGGCGCAACTTTGTTTCATCGCGCCAGCCCGGTTAGCGAGTTAGCAATTGAGCCAGAGGTTGAGGGCACGAAGATCTTTCGCGCGCCGGCACTGCCGCTGGAAGAGGTGGTGGACCCGACGGGCGCGGGCGATAGCTTTGCCGGCGGCTTCTTCGGGTATCTGGCTTCGCAGCCGGAGCAGACTCCAGCCGCTTTCCGCAGCGCCATGTTCTACGGCAGCGTGATGGGTTCATTCGCCTGCGAACGCTTCGGCACAGAGCGGCTACAGCAACTGACGCGCAAGGAGATCGACGATCGATTCAATCTCTTCCGCGAGTTGACGCATCTTGACTGACCACGTGCGGCGGGGCAAAAGCCTTCGGATATTTCGTGTTCAAGGTGCGGTTGTCCAACGTTCTGGTTTTTTCTGCTGAGATTCCGACTGTGTTTTGAGGAGCTATCTATTCAGGTGCAGGCCATTACACGGAAAGAGTGGCTGGCGGTCGCAGCCTCATGCGCGGCGGTCTCCATCGCGGCCATCGCGTGGAGTTGGCGAAGCGGAGCCCTGCTCAACTACGGCGATGCAGTTGCACACCTTCATATTGCACGGCGTGTTTTTGACGCGCGCCTGCCCCGGCTCACCGAACTGGGTTCGGTGTGGCTGCCTCTGCCGCACCTGCTGATGTTGCCGTTTGTGCAGTTCTATAGTTGGTGGGCAACGGGCTGGGCGGGAGTCATTCCGTCTGCGTTGGCTTATTTGGCTGCTTGCGCGGGCATCTACCGTCTGAGTCGGCACTGGCTGCCGCCCGCTCCGTCAGCACTGGCGTTGGCGTTTTTCGCGCTGAATCCTAATTTGCTCTACTTGCAGACCACCGCTATGACTGAGCCACTGTTTGTCTGCGAAATGGTGTGGGTTGCGGTCTGGCTGGTGGAGTGGCGCGGCAGCCTCGACGCGGGGGACACAAAGACTGGCCGGTTGCAGTGCTTGATTGCGGCGGTGCTGGTGGCCGCTATCTTCACACGCTATGACGGCTGGGTCATGGCCATGGTGGCCTGGAGCGGTATGGGGATTGCTCTGGCGTGGCGTGGCAGGCTGCGAACATGGAGCTTCTGGCTGGCAAGCATTGTGCTGGTGGCTGCGCCGGTGGCGTGGTTTGTGTATAACTCGGTAGGCTTCGGTGACTGGCTCTATTTCGCACGCGGACCTTATTCGGCGAAAGTGATCGAGTTGCGCACGATGTCCCATGGAGCGGGGCCGCCGCATCCGGGCTGGCACGATCCGTGGGTTTCGCTGCTCTTTTTTGTGAAGGTCTCGGAGATGGATGCGGCAGCGGCGGCGTGGGGCAATGTGCTGCTGCTGGTAAGCCTGCTTGGAACGGTATTTGCGTGGCTGACGTCGCGGCGAAGAGCATTCTCGTGGGCGCTTCTGCTTTGGTTCCCAATCCCCTTCTACGCGTATTCGGTGGCGTATGGTTCGGTGCCGATTTTTCTACCGCCCTGGTGGCCGCACTCCTGGTACAACACACGCTATGGGATGGAGATGCTGCCTGCCTTCGCGCTTGGAATGGGCTTTGCCGCGCAGATTGTGTTGGCCGCAGTGCATGAGTTCAAGCCGCGCGAACATGCCCCGAAATGGACGCGGGTGGCCCTGGGTGCGCTGGGTGCTGCGGTGGTTTTGAATGCGGTCCAGATGGTGCGCGAACGTCCGCTGACTTATGTTGAGGGAACCAAGAATATTCACGTGCGGCGGCCATTGGAGATTGAGATTCCGCCGGTGTTGCGGGCGCTAGCGGCTGAGCGGCCGGGCTGCGCGGTGCTGATGGATACGTCAACTTTTCCTAACCTCGTGGCCTTTACCGGAATTCCGCTGCGGCAAACAATTAATGAAGGCGATCTGTGGATTTACAGCGAGGCTTTGGCCGCGCCCGCTGCGCACGCAGCGATTGTGCTGGCCTTCGACGGAGACGAGATCGACCGCGCGGTGAAGGCGCATCCGGAGGGGCTGACAGCGGTGCGGCGCTTCACCACACCGGGCGAGCCGGCGGGAACGATTTACGTCTCTGATCCACAGGGCGCGTCGGGCCTCAACAAGCACGACAGCGTGGTGATAGGATCGGGCAAGGAAAGCGAATGACGATGATGCTGGCACAGCTCGCACAGCCTTTTGAAATCGACCGGCTGCAACAAATGGTGGTGGCAAACGGCGCGATTGGCCGTCTGCTGATGGCCTGCGTGCTGGGCGCCGCGGTGGGCCTTGAGCGGGAGATCAATCGCAAGGCTTCAGGCGTTCGCACCAACCTGCTGATCTGCATGGGCGCGGCATTTTTCACGCTGCTCTCAGCGGTGTTGGCCGGCGACACCAACCCCGACAAGGGACGCGTGGCGTCGAACATCGTGCAGGGCGTGGGGTTTCTGGGCGCGGGCCTGATCCTGCATAACCGCAGCCGGGTCAGCGGGCTAACCAGCGCGGCCAGCGTATTTGTGGTGGCCTCGATTGGAATGGCCTGCGGCGCGGGATTGTATGCCGCAGCGGTAGTCGCTTCCGTTATTGTTATCGTCGCGCTGGTGGCTGTGGGATTGCTTGAGCGGCGCGCAAATCTAAAGACGTATTCGATGGTGTATGAGGCGCGTGGGAGCGACCAGACGCAGATGCTCAGGTCGATTCTGGATGCGATGGACAACGCCGGCGAGCGGCTGACCGGGGTGGAAAATGATGCCATCGGCGCGTTGCAGCGAGTGAGTTTTACGCTTTCCGCAACGAATAAGAATCATGCGCGGCTGCGCGGAAAGCTGCTCTCTGAGCCGGCCATCAATGCGGTCTTCACCTTCCGCGACCCGGAGGAAGATTGATCCCTTTTACAAAAGCGCACGCTTGCGGCAACGACTTTTTGATCGTGACAGAAGATGCAGCCGCGGAGCACGAATGGGCCGAATTGACGCGGCGTCTGTGCGCGCGGAATTCAGGCATCGGCGCAGATGGCATTGAATTCTTCGCATGGACCGGCCCTCGCTCCGGACGCATTAAGCTGCACAATGCCGACGGCTCGATCGCCGAGATCAGCGGCAACGGTACCCGTTGCGTGGCGGCCTGGATGGCTCATGAGCGCGGCTTCAAGCGAGGCGATGAAGTGGAGATTGCGACCGATGCCGGGCTGCGTGTTTGCCGCATCGATGCGCTCAAGGCGGGCGGCGAATTCACCGTGGAAGTGACTGCCGGAATGGGCGTCCCGAGCTTCGCGTTGAAGACCGTTACGCTCGCGAATGGCGTGGCCGTGGATGGCGTCGAGGTCTCAACCGGCAATCCCCATTTTGTGATTGTGGTCGACACAGATTTTTTCACGTTTCCCTGGCGGCAGATGGGGACGGAGATTTGCGTGCACTCGGATTTTCCGCAGCAGACCAATGTGGAGTTTGTGCGCATCGTGAGTAAACGCGAGATTGAGATTCGTATCTTCGAACGCGGCGTGGGACCAACGACGTCATCCGGCACGGGCAGTTCGGCTTCGGCTACCGCTGCGATAGCGCTGGGACTGGCGAAATCACCTTTGAGCGTAGTAGCTCCTGGCGGTCCGCAGACAGTGGAGTGGGCCGGCCCCGGAACGGAACTCAAGCTAACCGGACCGGCGGCCCTGATTGCCCGCGGAGAGGCTTGGTAGAGAATGACGGCGCTCTTCGATCCCAAGGCCGGAGCCGGCCGCAGCGCGTTGCTGAAGCCCGCGCCCGTGGCCGAGGGCGCAGGTGTGAGCGTGATCGCGCCCGCGGCTTCTGCCAAGGTGGACGCGGCGACGCGAGGATTGGATCGGTTGCGGGATCTGGGGTTTGAACCCCGCTTTGGCCGCCACGCCTTCGAGAAGGGACCTCTTTATTTTGCGGGCACACCGGCTCAGCGTCTCGAAGATCTGCACGCCGGCTTTGCCGATCCCAAAGTAGGCTTCGTCGCTTGCCTGCGGGGTGGCTATGGCTCCAACTATTTACTCGACGGACTGGACCTGGAACTGATCCGCAAGTATCCCAAGCCATTCTTCGGCTACAGCGATTTGACCGGAGTTCAACTGCTTCTGCTCGACCGGCTAGGCCTGCCAGCATTTCATGGGCCGATGGTAGCGGCCGACTTCTCCATCGAGAAAGGCGTTCACCTGCCGAGCTTTCAGGCGGCGCTGCGGGGTCGACCGTACAGCCTGGGGCCGGCGGAGGGAATGCGCGTACTGAAGGCAGGCCCCGCACTGCGCCCTGTCCGCGGCATTCTGTATGGCGGCTGCTTGAGCATCCTCGCTTCGCTCATCGGCACTCCGTTTGCACCGCAGACCGAAGACAAGCTTTTGTTTCTCGAAGACGTTGGCGCCAAGCCTTACCAGATCGACCGCATGTTATGGCAACTGCGTCAGGCGGGAAAGTTGAAGGGCGTGCGCGGCATCGTCTTCGGAGAGATGCTGAATTGCGTCTCGCCCGGCGCCTCCGCCAAGTTGTTGGACGAGGTGATTCTGCGCGTCTTTGAGGACATCGACATTCCGATCGCCATCGGTTTGCGCAGCGGCCACGTCTCGCAGCAGAATGTAACGCTGACCTTTGGCGTCGAGGCTGAGTTGCGAATTGAAGAAGAAGCAACGCTCGATATCATTGAGCCGGCTGTGACGGGAAAACAGGGCCTAAAGATTAGGGGTTAGGAATCAGGAATGCAGAGTTACAGCTTCGAGCAGGCGGCGACCAAATGACGGCATCGCCGAGTCACATTCATTTGAGCGGGATCTGCGGCACGGCGATGGCTTCGCTGGCCGGCCTTTTGCAATTGCAAGGTCACCGCATCACGGGCTCAGACAAGGCCGCCTATCCGCCGATGAGCGATCTGCTCGGCGAGTTGGGGATTCAAGTGATGGAGCCTTACGCCGAGGCAAACCTTGTCCCCGCGCCCGATCTGGTTGTCATCGGCAATGCGCTCTCGCGCGGCAATCCAGAGATCGAACACGTGCTCGACGAGCGCATTCCTTTCACCTCGATGGCGGCTCTTTTGCGCAAGGAGTTTCTCCTGGGGCGCGAGTCGCTGGTGGTGGCCGGGACACATGGCAAGACAACGACGACCAGCATGCTGGCGTGGATCTATCAAGTGGCCGCGCGGAAAAACCCTGCACTGGAGCCATCGTTTCTGATTGGCGGTGTGGCGGAGAACTTTGGCACCAGCTTTCAACTAAGGCCTACACGCACATTCATCGTGGAGGGCGACGAGTACGACACAGCCTTCTTCGACAAGGGACCAAAGTTCCTGCACTACTTCCCCGACGCGCTGATCCTGACGCATGTGGAGTTCGACCACGCGGACATCTATGCGGATCTGGATGCCGTCAAGACAGCATTCAAACGTCTTGTGAATCTGGTGCCGCGGCGTGGATTGATGTTGGCTTTCGACGGCAGCCCGAATGTCGATGAGTGTGTTGCCCACGCGCTCTGCCGCGTGGAACGCTATGGGTTCGCCGAGGCCTCAGACTGGCGCATGCGAAATCTGCGCCACGAAAACGGCATGACGCGCTGGGAAGTTTGGCATGCGGGCGCGCTGTGGGCAGAGTTGGAAATGAGCCTGGCCGGTGAGCATAACGCGCTGAATGCGACAGCGGCGGCTGCGCTAGCCTATGGTCAGGGGCTAAACAAAGATGCAATTTGCACAGCCCTGGCAAGCTTCAAGAGCGTCAAGCGGCGGCTCGAGGTGCGCGCCGTGATTGGCGGCGTGACGATTATCGACGACTTTGCTCATCACCCGACAGCCATTCGCGAGACGCTGCGGGCGCTGCGTTCCGTTTATCCCGAGGCGCGTTTGTGGGCTGTCTTAGAGCCCCGCTCAAACACGCTGCGGCGCAAGGTGCTGGAAGCGGAACTTGTGACAAGCCTGCGCATGGCCGACCGTGTTGTGATGGCCGGGGTCTACCAGCAGCAACGCATTCCAGAGTCCGAGCGACTGCATCCCGAAGATGTAGTTCGCACACTCAACGCCCAAGGAACATCGGCAGAACTCTGTCCGGATGTGGATGCGATTGTAAATCGAATTGCGCCGGAACTCCGCGCCGGCGATGTGGTGGCGATCCTTTCCAATGGCGGCTTCGATGGCGTTTACGAGAAGCTTCCCGCCCGGCTGAGAGAACTTCAACCATGATGATGAAGACGTGTTTCAATCGTGGTTGAGCAGATGATGAATGCATACGCGCAGGAGCTAAAGCCACGTGATTTACGAGCGTTTTCGGCGCGATTGAAGTCGAGCCCTGACACAATACATCATTTTTTGAAACATGCTTTTCGAAACAAGCTCGCAGAAAGATTCTCATGATTCCCGCACTTCTTTTGTTGACCACGCTGGTCGTTCTCATCCCTTTGACGGGATTGATCTTCATTCCTTGGACGCTCATTACGGGCAACGTTTTGCCGCTCTACCGCGCCACCAATTGGCTGGTGCGCACAGCTTATTGGATTTCTGGAATCCGCATCGTGGTCGAAGGTCGCGAGCGCGTTCCCGCCGGCAAGGCGTGCATCTTCATGGCTAACCACGTTTCCAATCTCGACCCGCAGGCGTTGATTCCGGAAATCCCCGGCCGCACCTCCGCATTTCTGAAGCGCTCGCTGATGAAGATTCCCATCGTGAGTTACGGTTTCCTGCTGGGAGAGTTTATTCCGGTGGATCGCCAAGGCTCGGCCGTGAGCGCACAGCAGAGCGTGGCCGCAGCCCAACGCCTGCTGGATAAGGGCATACACATTACCACTTTCGTTGAGGGCACGCGCTCGAGGGACGGCCGCTTGCTCCCCTTCAAGAAAGGCCCGTTCTATCTTGCGATGCAGACCGGCGCGCCATGCATTCCAGTCTCAATCTATGGAACCGAGACGATGATGGCCAAGGGTAGTCTTCGCCTCAAGCCGGGGACGGCGCACATTGTTTTCCATGCTCCAATAAACCCAGCCGACTACGCGACGCGTGAAGAGTTGTTGGACGCGGTTCGAGCCGCGATCGCTTCAGGACTGCCGGAGTGGATGCGAGGCTGAGGTACTACGGTTGAATCGTCGCGTTGTATCCGTCGTTAAGCAACTTCTGGCGGGCGGCGTTGGCGTCGTCGCGATTGGTGTAGGGGCCAATGCGCACGTGGATCATGCCGTCGCCAGGATCGTGGTGGACGCTGACCGCATAGCCGCGCTTGCGCAGGGCGCCGATCAAAACGTCGGCGTCTTCCTGATGGGAGACGGCGGCTACCTGGACCATTAGCGCCGGTCCCGGCGCAATGGGACTGGGCAGAGCGGACTTGACCGCAGGCTGCGGAGATTTGCCTCCATTGGAGGATGCAGAGCCTGACGCCCTTGAAGCTGGCGCGGCGGCGCTTCCTTCCGGGGCCGACTGACTCTCAACGGTCGAGCGCGACCGGAGGCCAGCCTGCGGGACGGCCGAGGGCTTGGGGCCGGATGCGGCGGCCGGCGAGGAGCCTTGAGCGCTCTGCGACGGGCCGGTGACGGGGGAGTTGTGAGCGCCGCGCTTACCGACCGAGTAGCCCACTGAAAAGCAGATGCTGCAAAGCAGAATCAGGAGAAAGAACAAAGCTCCGAGCATCCACGGACCCAGCATCACTTCAGTGTCGGGCCGGTACGGAATCGGCCGAAGGTCATCGGGGTTAAAGTCTTCGTCCATTCCGTTCCTTTGGCTTGCGAAAGGCCCATGGCCCCGGCCCGATATAAATGGCGCTGTTTGGGCGTGGTGGCCTATTACCTGAGCGCTGCACTGATGGCCGCGTCCAATGCCGACAGGCCTGCCTCTAGATCGGCTCCCAGGTGAACCCGCAGGGCACGCCGCCCGCGCGACTCCAACACCGCAAGATCGCCAGCGGCCTGAGCATCGATCACCACGCCAAAGGTAAGCTTTTGCCCCGGAATGGCCACCTCGACCTCATGATCGGCGGTGAGCTGCAGGAAGACACCGGTGTTGGGACCGCCCTTGTAGTCCTGGCCTGTGGAGTGGAGAAAGCGCGGGCCGAAGCCCATGCAGGTAGCCACTTTTTTGGCGTCGCGCACCTTGTGCCGAATCCCCTGTATCGCCGCTTCGTGCTGCGGGAACATGGGCAGGAAAGCCAGCGCGGCAAAGTAGTCGCCGGGATGAATCTGGTTGAGATGCGCCCGCAGATACCCTGCAAGTGTCTCATCGGGAGCGGCAGCCTTGAGCGTCGAGGCATAAGCCGGGGTGGCGTAGAGCTTGATGCCGCCGTCTTCGAGGACCGGGTCGCGTTGCGCCAGCTTGCCGGTCTTCTCGTAGGCTTCGGTGAGTGCGCGGGTCTCGATCTTGGCCGATTCCACATCCGGCTGATTGAAAGGGTTGATGCCCATCACCGAGCCGGCCACAGCGGTAGCCACCTCCCAGGTAAAGAACTGCCCAAAGATCTCGTAGCGCTCGGCGAGGTCGATGTGGATGACCGGAAAACCGGCTGCCTCAAGCGCGGCAACTTGCGCGTCCTGAGTTGAATCGGCATTGCCCGTGTAGCGGATGGAAACGAAGATGCGGTCTGCTCCGTAGACCCCGGGCGCCGCCACCGACTCGCGGTCCACGGGCGTAATTCCCTTGCCAAGTTTGCCGGTGGATTCGGCGATCAGTTGTTCCAGCCACGCGCCAAGGTCGTGGAACTCGGGCGAAGTGATGATCGTGAGCTTGTCACGTCCTGCATTGGCGGCCGTGCCCAGGATTAGCCCCAATTTGACCGCGCTATTTTCGGCTGGCGCCAGCTTGGCCAAAGCCACGGCCTTGGCCGCCTCTGCCAGTAACCTCTCCGTGTCAAGGCCGGCAATGGTTGCGGCCACTACGCCGAAAGGTGAAAGAGCTGAGAAGCGTCCGCCGATGGCAGGATCGCCATAGAAGATATAGCGGAAGCCGTCTTGCTTGGCCACCTGCTCCATCTTCGATCCGGGGTCGGTAATGGCGATAAAATGACTACCCACTTCGTCCGCACCCACGGCTTCTTTCATCTCATTGAAGAAATACTGCTTGAGAATATTCGGCTCGAGGGTAGAGCCGGATTTGCTCGACACAACGATCAGAGTATTGGCGAGATTGACATCGTTGCGTGCGGTCCAAACTTGCTCGGGGTCGGTAGAATCGACGATGTGCAGCTCGGGAAAGCCCTTCTGCTGGCCGAAGGTGATCGACAGCACTTCAGGGCAGAGGCTGGAGCCGCCCATGCCCAGCAGCAGCACGCTCTGGAAGTCGGAGGTCTCGATCTCTGCGCCCAATGCGGCATACGTGGCTAGATCCGCCTGCTGGCGCTCAACGATGTCGATCCAGCCAAGCCACTTCTCTTCGCCGTCGCTCGTCCACAGACTCGGATCTTTCTGCCAGAGGCGGGCAACTTTGTTGTTGGAGGTCCAGTCGGCGGCGGCCTTTTCCACGGCGCCGCGAAGATCATTGGGTAATGCGAATCGGAAGCTCATCTCGTTCTCTCTCATCTCGTTCTCTATTGTGCATCAAAGACACGGTTTAGGAAACGAGCAGATATCAATTTGATAATGTCCGAATGGTAAGGACACGCGTTTTCGATTCTGGGACGTCGGAAGCTTGAGCGGCGACATTGCATTTCTCGGCGGCCCGCATTTGACAGGCGGCTATTTTGACTCGACACCCGCCAGCATCTGTTCGTCGATCCAGGCCATGGTTCTTTCCATTCCGTCCCGCAAGCGAATGGAAGGCTCCCACCCGAGGAGTTTCTGAATCAATGTGTTGTCGCTGTTACGGCCGTTGACGCCCTTGGGTGCGCCCAGGTTGTAGGTCCGCTTCAGCTTGATCCCGGCAATGTCTTCAGCGATGTCTACCAATTGGTTAATGGTCACCAGTTCGCTCGAACCAAGATTGATGGGCTCTCTAATGTCGCTTTCGAAAAGATCCACAATGCCCTTGGTGCAATCGTCGATGTACATGAAGCTGCGGGTCTGATGTCCGTCGCCCCAGATATCGATCTCATGTCGGCCGGAGTGTTTTGCCTCCAGCACTTTGCGGCTGATCGCCGCAGGCGCCTTTTCGCGGCCACCCATCCAGGTGCCGTGGGGGCCGTACACATTGTGGAAGCGAGCGATGCGGGACTCCAGGCCGAAATCCTCGCGGAAGTGGCGGCACATGCGTTCGGTGAAGAGCTTCTCCCACCCATAGCCGTCCTCAGGCATGGCGGGATAGGCGTCCTCTTCCTTCAGCGCAACCACGTCGTATTGCCTTTGTTTGTCGGCGTTGTAGACGCACGCCGAAGAGGAGTAAAAGAGGCGCTTGACTCCGGCTTCGCGGGCGGCAACGAGCATGTGGGTGCTGGTGAGCACGGTCAACATGCACAGGGCCTTGTTGTTCTCGATAAAGCCCATTCCGCCCATGTCGGCCGCAAGTTGGAAGACTCCATCCATACCTTTAGCGGCCTCAAGGCAGGAGTCGCGCAATTGCAGATCCATGACCCGGTTGTCAGCGGCAGGATTCCGCTGGTACCACTCGTCGAAGGGCTTGATATCTACAGCACGGACACTGGCCGCACCCGCGGCGAAGAGCTTGTTCACCAGATGACCGCCAATAAAACCGCCCGCCCCGCAAACCAACACATGTGTATCTCGGATCGACATCTGCAACTGCTCCCTCGAAGTTTGATATTTCGAAAACTAACACGCCCGCGGACGGAACAACGAAAAAAACGGATGACGCCGGAGTGGCTCGACCCGCCGGCTTATTATTTCATAGCGTACGTGGATCAAGCTGAGAGCGGCTGCGAATCGCAGGGCAATTGCATGAATGCATTTTGCAGATAATTACTCGCATTCTGCTAACCTG
>CAYTJN010000014.1:0-36896 GCA_964438125.1 uncultured Occallatibacter sp. | reverse complement strand
GTTGCGGCGATCTCTTCGACGGGCCGAATGCCGTGCCGCGCAATCCGGTATCCCAGCAACGGGAAGAGAACCGACGTCGTCAGCAAAATGTTCCAGAACCACATCCGATATCGCGCCAGTAGTTCTTCTTCCTGGGATACGTCGATTGCGATCTGAACCGTATCATTGTGAGCCCTCGATGTGCCGACCGCAATGGTGGCGCTAGCGACCCTGAAAGGTCTTCCCTGTTTTCCGGTCATCGCAATTGAACGCTCGTAATTCCCCCTGGTTCGGCTGGCGAGCTCGATAAGGTCCAATTGTTCCGCCATGCCGGGCGTCGTCATGACTGGCATTCCATGATCATCGAGGAGACGGATGTAGAACTGCTGATATCGGCGCGCGGCGGATTCGAGTTCAATCTCTTCACGCAACGCGTCTTCATCGTCCGGCCGTTCGCTAAGCATCGAGCGTAATACGTGCAGTTTGTCGGCGAGGAAGAGCTCAGTGCTGCGGTCCAGTTCCGTTCGCAAGACGACGTAGAGACTGGCTGTGGCAAGAACCACCAGCAAGAGGCCCACCAACGAATAGGCTGCCGACATCCGGAAGGCCAGGGTCCTGTGGAGCCGTGGCGCGGCTGGCGTGTTATGTTTCGGCTTCAAGGACATAGCCGGCTCCGCGAACTGTGCGAATCAGCTTCACTGGGAAGGGGTCGTCCATCTTACTGCGCAGCCTTCGCACGTTGACGTCCACAACGTTTGTGTCGCTGTCGAAGTTCATATCCCAAACCGATTCGGCAATCATCGTCCGAGACAGCACTTCGCCCGCTCGTCGCGCCAGCAGCGTAAGGAGAAGAAACTCTTTGGACGTGAGTTCGAGCTTCTGACCGGCACGCGTCGCTCGTTGGCGCGGCAGGTCGATCTCAAGGTCGGCCATGCGCAGCGTCTCCTGCGAGCGCGGCGTTGAACGGCGCAACAAGGAGCGCACTCTGGCCAGCAGCTCGGAGAATGCGAACGGCTTAACCAGGTAGTCGTCGGCTCCCAGTTCGAATCCACGCACGCGTTCGTGCACGGCATCGCGTGCCGTAAGCATCAGCACCAGGGCCTTCCGACTAGCTTCGCGCAACCGCGCGAGTACCTGCCACCCATCAAGCACCGGAAGCATCACGTCAAGAATGACAAGATCGAAATCAACTTCCAGAGCGAGGTGCAGACCTTCCAGACCGTCGGCAGCCACGTCGATTACGTAACCGGCTTCGCTTAGTCCTTTCTTGAGAAACGTGGCAGTTTTGACTTCGTCTTCGATAACCAGGATCTTCATTGTTATGCGCCTTTTTGTAATTCGGAATTACTATCGGACTAGCTTACTGAGGCCACGGCATCCAACTTGTCCAGCCGCGGAATCCATGGGGTATTAGAACTCCAACCGCAACGCGAACTGCATCTCGCGCGGCGTTCCCGACCCCACCGGGGTGATCGGCGATACGATGCTTGTATTCAAATTCACTGTATTGATAATGGTGCCGAAGCCGCTAGTATTTGACGGATTGAAGGTGGACTGCGGCTGACCCAACTGGGGGTGATTGAAGATGTTGAAGAACTCCGCGCGGAATTCAATCCGCCCGCGCTCTTCGAGTGAAATCGTCTTGGCGGCGCCGAGATCGATCTGCCATGTACCTGGGCCGCGCACGAGGTCACGGGGCGCGTCCCCGAACTCTCCAGCCGGGGCAGCAAATGCCGCTGGATTGATCCACTCTGTGACGGTCTTGCCTCCTGGCGGCGTCAGAGAAACACCCGGAACCAGATCGGGACGTTCCGTACCGGATGCTCCATCCGGTGCGGTGTAGCTGCTGGGCATCAGCACATTTACCGGAAAGCCGGCGCGAGCCAGTGCGGTCGTAGTCAGTTCCCAGTTGCCGGCAATGGCGCTTGCAGTTCCTCTTTCATTCAGCATCGGCTTACCTTGCCCGAAGGGCAGTTGGTAGACCGCGTTGCCATTGATCACATGGCGCGCGTCCCAGGCCCCGCTGGCACGGTCGCACTTCAGGCACATCGGGTTTTGCGGCGACAACTCGTCACCATCGCCGCTGCCGTTTGAGCCGTTGTCGATCTCGTGCGTGTATGCGTAATTTACGGCCACTAAAAGTCCGTTAGAGAAGGGCCTGCGCAATGTCATGGATAGGCCGTTGTATGAACTCATCCCCACCGAACCACGCCAGCCGATAGCCGGAGCGAATGCGGGATATTGAGCTAGCCCCGTGGCGGGATCGATCAAATTCACCACATCGGTTTCCAGTAGATGAACGCCATGGCTTCCGAGGTAAGAGACAGTGCTCACGAAGTTCGCAGGCAGCTCCCGCTGCACGGACAAATCCCACTGCTCTACATAGGAGTCTTTGCGGTCCCGTTGTTCAGCATTCGGTGAGATGGTTCCGGGCCCGGTAAGATACGAATCGACCGGGTAGGTCAGTTGCATACTCGTGGCGCTTTTCACGGAGTAAGAGGGCACTTCGTTCTTGGCCGGCAGGTTCTGATCATCCAGTTGGCCATCTTCGTGATAGGTTCCGAATCCCGCGCGAACTACTGTCTTGCCGTCCTTGCCGGGCGACCAGTTAAGACCGACGCGCGGGTCGAGATCGCCGTAGTTTTGTTGGCCGAAGCTGGTGCCAATACCACAGAATCCCTGCGCTCCGCATGTCTCGAAATCGAATGGGTTGGCCTTCCCGTTCGCCTCGTTGAAAATCTGGAAGACTGTATACCGCACGCCCAGGTTCAATGTCAGGTTGGGTCGCGGCTTGAATTCGTCCTGAGCATATCCACTTATATCATTCTTGCGCAAATCGTTGGTCGGCAGCGCACCCGTCAGAGTTGCACTTTTCACCAGATTTTTTGCCAGGTTCTCAATCGTTGAAAACGTAACTTTTCCGTGCTCCCCATATTCCTGGTTCAATTGAATGTGGCGAAACTCCCCTCCGGCTTTGATGGTCTGCCGGCCATGCACCCACGTCAGGTTGTCAATGCCAGAAAAGGTGTTGCCCACATAGATACTGTCGTAGGTGTAATTCTGGGTGACGAACCCGGGCCCCGGCCCTGTCGAAATCGCGATCTGATAGATGGCGCCCGTCTTGCTGGAGTTGTAGCTGTTCGATGTGGCACGATTGAATCCGAGCTTGGACTCATTCACCAAATGGGAATTGAAAATATGCAGCAGCTCTAGCGCACCATTGACTGGCGTAGATACCCTTTGCTGCAAGTCCGTTGCCGCAGCCGAAAGCGGCTGTGTATCGACCGACCGGTCGTAGTTGAAGCGCATGAAGCCGGTGGTCTTTGCGGAAAAATGCTGGTCGAGGCGCAGCATCGCCGAGTTCTCATTGACCACTTGCGTGCAAGAGCAAGTCAGCAGGTCGATGTTGGGGTCGCTGGTCGCCGCAACAATGCTCCTCGAACCCGCTACAGGGTAGGCGTTCATGATCCCGTAAACCGGCGACGAACTCGGAACCGTTGCTATGAGCGCCGCGCTCGGCACGTCGCCACTTACTGGATAACCCCAGACTTGCCGATAGGCCTCAGAGGCGAGAAAGAAGTAAGTCTTATCACGCTCGATCGGTCCGCCCAGAGATCCCCCGAACTGATTCAGGCGCAGTGGTTGCTGCGATTCCCCGTTGGAGGCCCAAGTGGGCTCGGGTGCGTCAAACAGGTCATTGCGCAAGAATTCGAATAAGCGTCCGTGGAAGCGGTTTGATCCCGAAGGTGAAGTAACGTTCAGTTGAGCGCCACCAGTCGCGCCTTCCTCGGCGGTTGCCATCAGCGAATCGACACGGAACTCCGCGATTGCGTCCAGAGGAATGGCGAGCCGCACCCAGGCGCGCTGCGTCTGATTCACGACGTTGGTGGCGTCGACGCCGTCATAGGTGAAGTTGCTGTCGTCAAGTCCCCGTCCGGCAAACCGGATTGACCTCTGGTTACTGCCGCCGGTATCGACGGCGCCGGGAACGAATGCCGTCAACTCCGACCAGTTGCGGCCGTTCAGCGGCAACTCTTCAGCTTGAGTTTTCTCGGTAAGGCCAGTTACCGCGCTTGTGCTGCGGTCAAGCACCGCCGATCCAATCGAAACCTCGACCATCTCGACACCGCCCGACACCTTCAGCGTTGCATCCAGCGTGTGCGTCCGGCCAATTACCTGCTCCACATCGACGAACTTCAAAGTCTGGAATCCTGGGTGTTCGAAGGTAACCGTGAATGTTCCCACAGGCAGTTCAGCAATGTCGTAGTTACCAGTCGAATCTGAAATGGTTTCGCGCCGCAGTTGGGTAGAAGTCTGCTCGGCAATAATGTGCGTCTGGGCCAACCGCAAACCAGACGGATCAGAAACCGTGCCGGTCAACCCGCTGCGATCCACCTGTGCAGCACATAGGCTGGCAAGGAAAAGCGACGCGCTCAAACCGATCGAAATGCGATGGATTCGAGTGGAATTCTTACTGAATTGACCTTGCTTTTTCTTGCGATGCATGGCTCCTCCCAAAGAAAACAGTGAACACCAGAATGAGGGGAGGGATTCAACGTTGGTGCGACTGTCACGTTCGATCGAATCCAATGCTTCCACGCATCAACACAAATCCCGACGGTTCGAAAATGCTCAATGACATTTTTGTAATCCTGCGTTGTTATTTGAAGGTCACTCCCAAGTTAAGGTTAGGTCAAAAAGCGACCTCCGCTGGATCGTCGATGATCCGCCGCGAGCGCTGAGCAAACCGACAAAGTTACGCCTTATCAGTGCTTACAGAAAAGATTCGGAGCGAGCGGGGATCGATGGTCAACCCGCGCGTTCACGCTCCTGTAACGAAATGACAAACTTGTAATCTTCGCGTCATGCTGGCGTCCTTTTTCGGTCCTAGACTTGGGTCCGTTGGCGCTGCTCTCCCAGCGCGTCATCTCCTGCAAAACGAAAACCGTCAACCTGTCTCACGTCCAGTTCCAAGACTTAACTTGCACGGCCGATTCCGGCTTACGTGATTAAAACCCCAAGGAGAACAAATAATATGTCGCGAAAGATGTCTCAAAAACTCTCTCGGATCAACCGTTCGGTTCTGGCCGTTGGCCTGCTGGCGGCGGGGCTGAGCCTCCAGGCGCTTGCACAGTCCGTACCGTTCCCGACCTATCAGGTCGGCCCGCAGACGAATGGTACTTTCGTCGCAAGCGACGGCACAATCATCGCCCCCACCGGCAAGCAGGTCAATCTAGGCATCCGGGTCCGCGCCAAGGCTATCGCGCTTAACCCAACGGGCAATCACACCGCGGCCGTCATGGTCATGGGTACATCGGGATCAAACGGCAAAGCTGTAGAAGTCTTCAACACCGAAACAGGCGCCATCCTGCAAACCTTCGAACCGTCCGGCGATCCAGACGGCAGCAGCACCGGCATCGCCTACACGCCGAATGGCAAGTACCTGCTCGTCAGCCAGGACGGGGAGAACGGCCCGACCAGCGTCGTTGGCATCGCCAGCGTCAATGCGACAACGGGTTTGCTCTCCAACTACGCGCAAGTCAAGGTCGCGATGGACGTCGACGCTACCGGCCGTTTGACCAACGTCACTTGCTTCCCGAATAGCCCTGGCGGGACGTCGGGCAGCTTTCTAATCCCATGCGGTTACCCTGTCTCGATTTTCTCAGACGATACATTCACCTCCTATCCCATGGGCATCGCGGTTTCGCCGGACGCCACGACCGCATACGTCGTGCTCGACAATAACGACACGCTGACCAAGATCGACCTGACCGCAACAACACCGGTCGAGGGCGCGGAGATCCGCGTCGGCAACATCCCGCACAGCGTGGTGATCTCGCCCGATGGCAAGACAGCATACGTCTCTAATGAGGGTGGCCGGATTGCCACCGAAAGAGACTTCCAGGGATATAGCAACGGCACCCCGGTCGTGGCCGCTTTCCCGACCGGTGCCACTGCCACCGGCACCGTGTCCGTGGTCGACCTGGCTTCCTTCAAGGTCGCCGGCAGCATAGAGACCGGCCTGCACCCGACCGGCATGGCCCTCTGGGGCAAGAGGCTGTTGGTCGCCAATACTTATAGCGACAACCTCTCCGTGATCGATATGTCGACCAACAAAGAAGAGCGGAAGATCAACCTTGGTCTGCCGATCGGCGTACCCGGAGAAGGCCGTTCGGCTTACGGCGCGGGTCCGAACTCGATCGCCGTCGATGCCAAGAACAATATCGCTTACGTCGCGCTTTACAACGCCAACGCCATCGCCGTGGTGGATTTAAATCACTGGGGCTGGAATCCAGTCAAGGGCCTGATCCCGGTTGCCTACGCGCCTGCCTCGGTTGTCCTGGACACAGTGGACAACGTCCTGCTCGTTGCCAACGACAAAGGATGGGGAACCACGGGCAACCCGAATCCCTTCGCCGGAACCGTTCCCGACGCGCCGCTGACACCAAACTCGGAAACCACCGAATTTGGTGTGACAGGCCTCGAAACCCACCAAGACCTTGGCACCGTGAGCATCGTCCCCGTGCCGACTTCCTCTGACTTGTGGTCGCTAACCCAGCAGGTCTTCCAGAATAACCACTGGGATCTGGCGGAAAACATCTTCTCGGCGGCAGGCGGCGACAGCCGCGCCAGGCCACTCGCCATCCCGAACAGAATCGGCGACCCATCGAAGATCAAGCACGTCTTCCTGATCATCCGTGAAAACCGCACATACGACCAGATGCTGGGCGATGTGGCCGCTGGAAATGGCGACGCATCTCTCGCAGTCTTCGGCGACAACGCGACCTCCGGGCCGGTCTCGCCCAATGCGCACGCGTTGGTGCAGCGCTTCCCGCTCTTCGATAACTACTACAACCCAAGCCGGCAGTCGGCCGACGGTCACAACTGGATCACACAGGCCATGGCGCCCTACAGCGACGACATCCAGTCGCCCGACTGGCTCCGCAACTATCCCTCCAATGGCGGTGAAGCGCTTGCCTACCAGAAGAAGGGACATCTGTGGGACGTGGCTGCGAAGCAAGGCGTCTCGTTCAAGAACTACGGCGAGTACATCGAATACAATTCTTTCAACCCGCCGCAGGGGTGCACTCCAACCAACGAAACGCAAGCGAACAGCTTTAATGGTCCTGGTAAAGCCGTCGCATTGCCGTTTATCGTTTCGGACAGCTGCGAGCCGCTGTGGATCGACTTCTACAACGACACACTGGCCTACGAGTCCGGCGCCGAGAAGCAGCTTTACAACTACAACACCGTCGCCTCGCACTCCCCGCTTCCCAACTTGATCAACAACACGGTTCCGAACTACCCGCAGTTCGACCTGGGCATACCCGACCAGTTCCGCTTTGACATCTGGAATGAAGATTTCAAGAGAGACGTGGCCGCGGATGCGGTACCGCAGTTGGAGATGATGTGGATCAGCTCCGACCACACGGGCGGCCCGCCGACCGCCCAGGCTATGCAAGCCGACAACGATTTGGCCCTCGGCCGCTTCGTCGATGCAATCAGCCACAGTTCTATCTGGAAGGACTCGGCGATCTTCGTCACGGAAGACGATGCCCAGACCGGCGTCGATCACGTCGACGGTCACCGCAGCCCCGGTTATGTCATCAGCCCATTTGTCCTTCAGAACGGGATTACAGACAGCACCTTCTACACGCAAGTCAACATGACTCGTACAATTGAGCAGATTCTCGGCATGACCCCGATGAATCAGAATGACCTGGTAGCCTCGCCGATGCGGACGGCCTTCGTCGACGATCCACCTGCGGAGAACTTCAAACCGTGGACTCACGTGCCAAACGGGATCGCGCTGGATACGGGCGTCAGCGAGACTCCGACTCAGACCGCCATCCCTGCCCCGATCGCTTCAGTTAAAATCAAACCTCAAACCATCGTCGCTGAAAGCCCTGCGATCAAGGCTCTCCGCACAGGCTGGATGAAAAAGAAGACGGAGATTTTCGCAGGGAAATACCAAAAGCCTGACTCCGAAGATCCGAACACCGTAAACCACCTCATTTGGTACGAAGCCACCAACTTCACGCGTCCCTTCCCCGGCGAGAAAAAGGTTCTCCCCGCGAGCACCTTCAACCGCAAGGCACCCGCCGCCAGCGCCGACCTGGACGACTAAAAAAACTTCCAACAAATGGAAAGGGGGAGCAATCAAATGCTCCCCCTTTTCTACGCCTCCGGAAAATCTCTTCCGGAGCGGGGTAAAAAAGTTGACTTATGCTCCCGATTCCTAAGACACGGCGCGGGCGTTTAGCGGCTCAAATGGATCGGACCTGATAACCCTGCCATCGAATCGTCTCAGTCACCAACTCTTTTTAATAAGTGTATCGAAAGCGAAGCCGCCGTTCGGGTCGCGCGTGCCGCTCAAAAAAACTCGCGGGCTAATTTGATATTGCCCTTGAATGGTCTGACTCTGCGTCGACGCGACATTGGTTGAAAAAGTCACAAACAGGTTGCCGGTAACTCGCTGCTGAATGGTGATGTTCGCTCCAGGCGGCCCTTGCGTGCTGCTTCCCGCCAAAACCGGATTGATGGACAGTTGTGAAATGCCTGCGATCTTTGATACGCGACTGGTCACCTTGCTCGAGACCTGGCTGGCGACAAGCGATTCGGCAGCCTGATTCGTAGGTGTCGGATTGGCGTTGCTCGCTTCCGTAGTCTGCCCAAACGCAAGCAGGTTGATAATATCCGCGGAAGGAAGTGAAGGATCAGAGCTGTATTGAGTGCGCAACTGGTCCACGGGACCTCTGAACCGCAGGTTGATGTTGTATTGCTGTATCAGTGTGGTCAAAGTCAGGTTGACCACTGGCTGCGTCTCAGAGGGATTGACGAATTGGATGGTGCCACCACTGAGCACAAATCTGTTCCCGTTTAGAATAATGTCCCCATTGTTTAGATTCACGCGCCCCAGAACTACAGGGTCAGCAAGAGTGCCACGCAACTGCAAATTCGCTGTCCCGCCGACACTAAGCACTCTATTGGTAAGGTTCACAGTGTTAGCGGAGTTCAACTGCACGTTAAGTCGCACGTTCTGCGCAAAACCGCGCGAGGGTGGCGCCGGCACTCCACCCGAAAACTGTGTAACAAAGTTACTCAGATCGAAGGCCTGGGTAAACGATAGGTCAGACAGTTTCACCGAACCGCCGAGCACCGACTGGTCGGTCGTTCCGGCTAGCCGCAAATTGGCGTCCACGTTTTCGCGCATCCCTTGAGGATAAAGAATGCGCGCCCCTTGCGTGCTCATGCCTAAGTCAAACTGGATCGCAGGTCGATATGCCATGCCGCCCTGGGCGGTTACAGTTCCGCCTCCAACTTCACCTTTGAAACTTGCGATGTTGATTCGATCTTTTGTCAACTTCAGCACGCCGTTGCCGTGCAGCAGCCCAATCGGCAAATCTCCCGAGGCGAAGCTCGCGTTAACAACATCGATCTGGCCCGCGAATTCCGAGCCATTGATGGGCCCCCGTGAATCGACGTTGAAACGTAACTGACCTGAACTGCGCACATCGGGGTCGAATAACTGCGCCAGTTCCAGGTTCACAGTTCCCTTCAGCAACACAGACATCGCACCGTTGGCGTTGGTCGGAATGGATCCCTCAAATTGCAGATCTGTATCAGTCCCGCGAATCGCCGTGTGCGCCAGTTGAATGATGCCGTTCTTGTAATCGACGTTGATTGGCGATGCGGCTGCCAACTCAACCCTATTTCCATAAGCTATCTTGAGAACAGGAATAGTCACATGTGCTTCAATTTGATTTCTATTCTTCAACGGCCCATGAAGTGACGCATTCACCTCCGTCTCCCCAGACATTCCATTTGCATGTGGAACATAGATTGCGAAGAGAGGACCCAACGACACTCCTTGCGTGTCGAGCGAAGCGTCGGCCAGATAATCCCCGCTCAAGTTAACTTTCGCTCTCGCACGGATAGCAGAATTCATGGCAGTAGATTTCAACGTGGCATTCGCTACATGGTCTGCCATGTTCATCTGCAAATTGATCCCGCTGATCGTTTGGTCTTGCAGAGTGAGCGAGGGAATCTTGATCGTCGCATCCAGTTGCGGATTATCGAATCGTCCTTGTCCTTTTGCACTTATCTCGAGTACACCGGATGCATTCAGATTCCGCTCACTTACAGCTTGCAACCTTCCCAGTTGGACTCCATTCGCAGTGAGCTCAGCCGTGTAGGTTTTTTCCTTTGGCCGAATCGCAGCTCTGCCTTGCACTGTGCCGGCCGGAAGCTGCAACGAAAGGTCGCCGCGAATCTCATCCCCTGTGCCATCGAAAGTGAGTCTCGCCGACTGGACCGGCTGCTCATAGGCAGTCAGGTTTGCAACCGAGACGTCGCCTTTTCCAACCGGGTTCAATTCGCTCCCGTGCAACGAAATGCTTGCGTTCAGAGTTCCCGTTACCGGCGTCTGTTGACCTGCGATTTTTGTCAAGTCGGCAATACTCAACTGCGATGCAGTGAGCTCGACCTGAAACGGGCTGCTTTCTTCAAACGACCATCGATTCAGACCTATCGATGCATTGAATGAAATTCTGCCGTGCGACGAGGATTCAAGATCGGCGTGCTGAAAACTTGCCATCATCGGGCTCAGTTCTACTTTCGTCCTGAGGACTTTCCAGGCCGCTCCCTTGTATTCGAGATCGGATGCAGTGAACTGACCAATCAAATGCGGAGCCGTTGTAGATCCCTGCACAATCCCCTCAAATGCAGCTGACCCACCCAGCCCCAGGGATTGCAGAGTCTGACCCGGTGTGGCAGCGCGAAAGTTATCGGCGATCGATTCCCATTCACCTAAATCTTTGGCTTGCAGTTGAACCTTCACGCTGGAATTCGAACTGACAACTCCGTTCATAGTCAGCGTGGTTTGAGGCGTCCGCACATAACTGTTATCCAAGGCAAGTTGACTGTTGTCTCCCGAATACGTAGCGTGAATTGCGCTTTCTATAGGGAAGGATGATTGAGACGCGATCTCCTTTCTGGTATCTGTCGAAGCATCTGAAACTTGTGTAAGGGTGTTATGTGATCGCTGAATCTGCCCCAGAATTGTCGCGTCTGTGTGCGCCACCAGATGATCGAAGCTGTTGCGCCATGAAGCCTTCACATCCGCACTAACCTTCCCCGAAACCGTTGCTTCGGGCGTTTGAGCGGCAGAACTGAAGGCTCGTTTGATATCCGATAACGAGATCCCCCGCACCTGAGCCGCGAGTTCCGAATGAGAATCGCCGGTGATGTTCTTCATGCTACCCTCACCGTTGAATTGCCCGCCAAGAACTGTTGCTCGTAAGTCACGCAGAATTACATCGCCATGGGCGAGTTGATAATGTGCGTCTATTTGCTCCACTTGAGCCTCAGCCGCCGACGAATGAAGATACAGGCGCGAACTCGTCATGTCTCCATCCACAGTTAAGGAATTCAGAGCTGGCTGGTTTCCGAGTTGATGGAACTGAACACTGCCGGACGCCCGCACAATACCGGCGGGCAGAAAAGGTTCGTGTAAAATGTCTCCAAGCTCGTTAGAGTCCGCGGTCAACTCGTAGCGCCCCGCCACTTGAGGGTCGCTATAATTCTGTAGCACTGCGGAAAGAACGAATTGTGATTTGCCAATCGATAGGGCGCCATGCGTCAAATTGAAGGTCGTCGCTGTAGCCTCAAACTGCGCATCGAGGCCGTGTGCCACCGGCTTAAATGTTCCATACACTAAATGCCCATCAGAATAGGTGACTCTACCCGAATACTTCTTCAACAAATTGTCAAATGAGGCGCTGAATTTCAGATCACGCAGATCAGCAGCCACTTCGTTGGGCCGGTCGTTGTAATACAACTCTCCGTGGTTGATCACCGTATGGCGAATGCCTAGATCAAACACGCTTGTGTTATTGCTTTCACCCCTGGTTTTGAGCGTTGGTAGATTCGAAACACCGCGCGCATCCACGAAGACGTGAATAACTGGATGGTCAACGCGAAAACTGTCGAGACACCAGCTCCTCCTCAAGATCGAAACAATTCGCACACCAGTTTCAACGTGATCTACCTGGAGGAAAGGCGGCTTTGTGTAGGGAGCAGAACCGTCGATCGTAACGCCATTGAGATCAACGCTCAACGTTGAAAGGTCGAATGCAAAATCCTGGAGGTGCACGCGGACACCGAGACTTTCGCTGGCCTTCTGCTCAGCTGTGCGACGAAGATATTCATGAAAACGCGAGTTATGCAGCAAAATTGTAACGCCAATCATAGTCAACAAACTGATGATCGTTATCCCGACTGAGATCCAAGCCATCATTCGAAATCGCGGATGGCTAGGCTTGTTCGAGTGAAAACCAGATGGATCGCGGAGTTGGGATAACTGGTCAAGAAAACTCATAGGCCTCTCGCTCAGAACGCTTGTCCGATGCTGATGAAGTAATTCGTTGCTTTAATTCCGCTAACGGGATTCAGGTTTTGACCCAGATCGAAACGAATCGGACCAACGGGCGTCGCGTACCGCAGGCCCAGTCCAACATTGTTGCTATAGAGCGATGTGAAGTCGTGAAATCCGACGTTCGGGAAGACGTTTCCACCATCGTAGAAAACGACCATACCGAGGCCCTTCCTAACGGGTAAGGGTATGCGAGCCTCAGAGTTGATAAGCAATAGTTCACTGCCGCCGCTGGGTACCTGGATGAATGTATTGCAGGTCGCCGACCCATTCGGACAAACCTGTACTTGCCTCTGCGGCCCCGCTCCATCAAGCGGAAAGCCACGTAGCGAGTTACCGCCGCCCGTGAAGAACTCTTCGCTTAGAGGTACGCGACTGCTGGCGAAGGGCTGCGCCAATCCGATTCTGACGCTGTTGGCCCACACGATGTTATGAAACCCTTGCTTGTAATAAGCCATTTGTCCGGTCAGCTTAGCGAAATCCACGCTCGATCCTAGCTTCGTGTCGTTGAAATTCAGCTCAAGCGAGTCCAATACTCCTTTATGCTCGTCCGTTGGATTGTCGCGAGTGTCGCGCGTAAAGTTTCCCGCCAGTGTTGAAAGCCGGACATGCTCATCCTGGTGTAAGACTAGGTTGGGTATCAAGACGCGCGTAAGGTCGGTCTGACTGAAACTGTAGCGAAGGAAGACAATGTTCTTCTTGCCCCTATCCACGAGCCGTTGCAACTGCGTGCTGGCTAGTTCCTGCTGGGATGAGAAGATAGGGTTCTCTTCGTTACGTTCTGCGGAAGCTGAGGTCGTGGCCCTCCAAGGCGACCAACGAAAATCCGGAACAATGTAGTAGGCTGCGCCGCGCTGATCTAGTCTTCCTGCGAATCCTGTGAAAGAGAGCGAGTCACCTTTTCCGCCGACATTATTCCGTGTGTATTCGAACGATCCTCGCGGTCCATAAAAGGTCACCTGACTCGACGTGAAATTTGATGGCAAGCCAACAGGAGGCAGATTGGGAAGCGCAACGGTGCCGCTGGGGATGCTGCCGCCACGATTAATGATTTCAAAACCAAAGCCATAGGTGACCTGATTTCGGCTTGATTCGTGTACCTTGACAACTACATCCTCGGTTGACTGTGTTGTGATTTGGCGCCTCGGGTCAACCTCTGCCCAATCGACGACACCCGTATGGTCATAAAGATCGCTCCCGACCGTCAACAATTGCGATTCTGTCAGCGGCGCTCCCGGCTTGATCGCTGAAACATCTTTGTCGATCAGCCGTTGTTGGGTCTGCGCGCGACCCAAAGTAACGATCTTTCCGGCAATGACTTTTGGCCCTTCGTAAATGTGATAGACGACATTTATATGATGAGGATCGTCCTTGGAAACCTCGGTCGCGGTTTCGCGGAAGCTAAAATTCAGATATCCCGCCTGCCAATAATGGGAGACAATCTGTGCACGGTCTGCCTCAACACGCGTTTGCGAATAGGGCTGACCGGCCGTGAGCTTAAGTCCCTTCGGTGCGAATTGCGATTCAGGAAGAGTATCATTGCCTTGGATCGTGAGCGAACTCACAATATCACGCGGTCCCTCGGTCACGCGGAATAAGACCTTGATATTCCCTTTCTCGTTGGAGACGCTGGATGTGACCTGCACGCTGCTGTAGCCCTCAGCTTCATAAACCCCCTTGAGATTGTTTACGCTTGAACGTAAAAGTTGCTGGCTGTAGTTGCCGGGAGAAAACAGATGCGATTTTTTGACTGTGATATGCGGGGTTAGATCCGATGCCGGGACGTGACTGTTCCCGGATAACCGAACAGATGAAACCTTGTGCTTCTTTTCTTTCGATATTCGGTAGACTATCCGGTTCACTCCCGCATCGTTTATAAGATGTGCGTCTACCTTAGTATCGAAGAATCCCTTTGTTTGAAAATGAGAAATGAGCGCTTGCCTGCCCTCCTCCACCGACTCCTCATCCACTCCCACTCCCTGATAGGCGGGCAAGAGGGACTTGCGCGTCCAAGGCCACAGGTGCGCCCCTTCAATCGAAATCCGTGACAAGGGACCTGGCTCCACAGTGAAATGAATTGTGGCCCTGTTTGTGTCTGCGTGGTATTCTGCGCCGGCCAACTTCACCTTCGCACCCAGATAGCCTTGCTTCTGCAAGCGATCCTGAAGATATTGAGTGGCCTTGCCTAGCGTGGAGAAGTGGTATTGGCGTCCTCGGCGGATCCCAGCTCCTCGAAAGCGCGCCCCTAGCCCTTGCACGCTGTGATTGAGCGACCCAGCCTCTTCTTTAGTAGCTCCTTCGATTTGCACATCGCCGAACTTCGCCTGGCGGTTCAAGTTTGCAGTGAAGAGAATGTTGGCCAGTCCGTTCTCTGGGTCTAACTTGGTATTTGCGTCGACGGTCGCATCGAAATACCCTTGTTGCTGAAAAAAGGTAAGTAGAGCTCGGCGATCTTCCTCCACATCAGCTTTGTTGAAGGGCGTCTGCGGCTGATAATTGGCTACTTGTGCCAGTCGCGCGTAATGGAATCTCTCTGCCCCCGGAAACTCAAAGATCCCGAAATATACAGCGGGTTCCAGAATAAACTGGACGCGAACCCCATTCGCCTCGGCATCAACCTCGACTCGCACAGCGGTGGCATTGGTAGCCACTTTCAGCACAGCTTCCGTCTGGTGAACCTTGTCGATGGAGAATGGCTCGCCTGCTTTCACGGTCAGACGAGAAGAAAAGTCAGACGCCGACACTTGTGGGCGGCCGGCCACCTCAACTGCGGTCACAGTCTGCCCTTCATAACTCGAAAGAATCTGCGCGTTACTCGCGGTGCTCCCGGGAGTGTCGCTCGGAGTCTTCGTGGACTGTTGCGCCAGCGCACTGGATCCTGCTAAAAAGAGGAAGTATACGGCGACGCTTGCGCTAAGACGCCGCCTCACTGGGCTACAGCGCATGAGTTTAATCGGATGTTTCGAATTCAACAAGACAAGATCCGGCAACTTTCTAATCCCCGCAAACCCTGACAAATACTCCACTTGGTCTGTCAGATGCTTTTTCGAAGCCACAGGTTTGATGATTCGTCACCAACGGATCTCCTATTCGGTCAGAATCATAAGTAACGCTCCCGGGACTGGAAATTAGCATCCAAATGATCCAAGTCGGCTGTTCGAAAGCTCAAAGACTGCTCCGGCTAAATAGGGACTTATGGTCACCGAACCTCACCCGACTGGCCAACAGCGAAGCCGCCCTGAAGCGCGAACGGAAGAGCTTACGGTGCGCTCGTCGATCCACTCGACCTTGCATCTCCAGCTATCTCCTGCGCGCATCATTGCAGTGCGCACATGGCAATCTATGCGTGCGGATCGAATCTTCGGGCACGCCGCGGAACTGGGTTTCTATTTCCTATTCGCTCTATTCCCGACACTTTTCTGCGCGAGTTCGGCGCTGGGTCTCGCTGCCCGGTCGGCGCGGCTATTCTACGATCGGCTGCTTGATTACCTAGCTCTCGTAATTCCTACTGCGGCGTTGGGCACTGTTCTTCAGACCTTCAATGAAACCACCGCCACAGCAAGTTCCGGCAAGCTCACGTTTGGCTTGATCGCGGCAATTTGGTCGGCGTCGGTTGGTATGTCAGCAGTCCAAGATACGCTTGACGTCGTTTACAAGGTTGAAAAAGAGCGTTCTTACTTTGTTGCCCGGCTTTATGCCATTGCGATAACCATCGTTCTGATCGTGATTCTCACCGGCGGTCTTGCCTCTTTGTTAGGCGCTGATTTTGTTTCGAAATTGGCTCACCGCAATATTCAACAACATATAATTGCGACCGCAATTAGCGTGATTGTAACGGTCGTTGGCTGGAGTGTCGCAACATTGCTCCTTGCGCTATCCTTTGCCGTTATCTATTATTGGGCTCCAAGCGTCAAGAGCCGACGTTGGAGTTGGCTCAGCCCAGGAGCTTCTGTAGGAATTGTTGGCTGGCTCGTCGCGTCCTTCGCCTTTCGCCTCTACATCCATTACTTCCATAGTTACTCCCTGACCTATGGCTCACTGGGTGCGGTCATCATTCTGCTTACTTGGTTCTACATCACGGGACTTATGCTGCTTGTGGGAGCAGAGATCAACAGCGAGATCGAATCCGCCGCGGCATATAAGCACACCAGCGCCATCCAAATTTTTCAATAATCGAGAAACCAGGAAGGAGGAACTCTTCTTGTCGAATCTCCATGATGACTTGAGATGGGAGTATTTCGAGATCCAATTCTAGCGGCGTTCTACGATTTCCACATTGCCTGTCTGGCGCATGCGATGAATACTCACACCTTCATGATTTCGCTCGAATAGAAGATCGACTGATCCCTCTCCCACCGAAAGATTGAAAACCTTTACATGACTGAGCGTAACCGGGAGGCTCGAATAATGGAAGTAAATGCGATGTTCCTTGGCAGAGATTTCCAACCCCAGGCACGCTTGCAGCACCATGAATACTGCTCCCGCAGCCCAGGATTGAGGTGCGCATGCGACAGGGTAGAGCGTCGGCCCCTTTCCCGGCCTGCGCGAAAACCCGCAAATCAGCTCTGGAAGCCGATGGAAGATCACTTCACCGGAGAGGTCAAGCAGTCCCGATAGCACTTGCAACGGCAGTTCCTTGTTCGGCTCTCTAAGCGCCCCCCATGCTATAAGGGCGTTGTCATGGGGCCACATCGATCCATTGTGGTACGACATTGGGTTGAAGCGTTTTTCACCTGTAACGATTGTTCGAATCCCCCACCCGGCAAAGAATTCCGGGCATAATAAAACCTTGCTTACAGTTCGACGCTGTACCTCGCATGCGATGCCGGAAAAGAGGCAGTGACCCGCGTTGGAACTGCGGACGAGACACTGCCTTTTCTCGCCATCAAGTGCCAATACAAACATGGACAATTCATCCGACCAGAACATGGATTGGAACTTCGCCTTCAATTCCGACGCCCGCCGGTTTAAACGATCTGCCATCACTGCATCGCCCAATTCTTTCGAGACTGCAGCCATGCCCCTCTGTGCCGCATAGACATACGATTGCACCTCGCAGAGCGCGATGGGTGGGGCAGCGAGTTTCCCGTCGTTATAAAACACTGAATCGTTCGAATCCTTCCATCCCTGTTGCACCAAGCCGTTCTTTGACTGCCGATCGTACTCAACAAATCCATCGCCATCCAGGTCACCGTAACGGTCGATCCATTCAAGTGCGGCCGAAAGGTTAGGCCAGATGTGACGTATAAACTCAATATCTGCGGTACGTTCAAAATAGGCGGCAGCCAAAACTAAGAAAAGCGGTGTCGCGTCTACGCTGCCGTAATACAAGCCAAACGGTACTTCACGCAACTGAGCCATCTCACCGTTTCGCATTTCATGCAATATCTTCCCTGGTTCGGCCTCGCGCTCCGCATCAAAGTCGGTGGCTTGAGTAGCCGCCAAATACGAAAGCACCCCTTTTGCGATCGACGGCGCCAACCACAAGATTTCAAGCGCGGTGATAATCCCATCCCGGCCAAACACTGTGCTGAACCACGGCACACCTGCGTAAGGATAGGGCCCATACGGTGTCTCGGTGGTCATCATGGCTAAATCAGAAGTGGAACGGCGCAGCCATTTGTTGAACTGATCGTTGGAGGACTCAATGCGGAGGTCGGCAAATGGTCCACGCAGACGATCCTGACACACTCGCGCGAATGCATGCTCATAGGTTTGTGCGCGTCTCTCGCAGTCGCCTTGCGTACATTCCACCGTGAAAAAGAAATCCATTTCTCCTTCCGGCTCAAGATGAATGGGAACTAAAAAGTCCCCCGCCTGGCGGTGTTCCGAAGGAGCCGAACATTCGATCAGCGTAGTGCGTTGGACATTGTCCAGTCCTTGATAGGCCAACGTTGTGGCACCTTTAGTCATTTGGGCGGGAAGCGTTTCACCGCGATGCTTGCGTCTCTCGCCACGCACTTCGAAGATATCTGCAAAATCTGCTCCAAATGTGGCTGACAATTCCACGTCGACAGACTTCTCCCCAAAATTGCGGACCGTGATCCGGTCATACATGATGCCATCGGTCAGGAACTTGCGTCGATATATATGTAGCGTGCCACGCGGCAAAGTGATATCAGATGAAAGTCTCAGTTCAGTATTCGTCATGTCCGCTGCGAAGAGCACATTGTCTTCACGGATGGTCGAACTCAAAAGGAGCGGGCGAGTGCCGCAGAGCAGCAATTCGAGACGAGAGAGATGACGCGCTTCTTTATAAAAGATTCCTTGTTGCCCAAATCCCACGGGATGTATATCTCCGCTGCGATCGAAGACGGCAAATGTGTCCCCCCGCATTAACACCCGCGTTCGGTCATCTGCGAGTGAGGACGAAGCCCTTATATAGAACTGCTGACCGACTTCGATAACGTCACTGCTTGGACCGTCGCCCAACATTTGTGTCAATGACAACCCCTTCCGTTGACCAAGGATGAAATCCGTTTCTATCTCCAGTAGGTCGCGACTTATCAATAGCCCGCTCATAAGCGCGAACATAATCCTGACACATTCGTCGCGCACTGAAACGCTGCTCGAAAGTTGCGCGACACACCTTCCGATCAATTAGCGATACGTTGCTCACCGCCTCTACTGCCTCTTTGACGCTGTTCACAATGAAACCGTTAACTCCGTGGTCGATAATCTCTTCAACAGCGCCGCCGGGGAAAGCGATCACCGGAGTGCCACAAGCCATGGCTTCGATCATGACGAGGCCAAAGGGCTCCGGCCAATCGATCGGAAATAAAAGTGCCCGCGCATTGCCAAGAAACTCGGTCTTCTCGTTTTCTGCTATTTCCCCGATGAATTCCACGTACGGGTCCGAAAGTAGACTTCGAATGCATCGATCAAAGTAATCTTGATCCGCAGGATCAATCTTCGCGGCAATCCGAAGAGGCATTCCCACTAATCTCGCGATTTCAATTGAGCGATCGAGTCTCTTCTCCGGTGAAACTCGGCCGAGGAATGCCAGATAACCGCCTTCACCTCGCCCCATCGTATGCAAGCTCTTTGGTAAGCCGTGGTGCACCGAAGCCAACCATGGGGCCCATGGCATGGGCGCTCTCTGTGCATGCGAAATCGAAACTAAATTCATATCATTGAATTCGCGGAAGATCGGAAAGAGGTCCGGTATATCAAGCCTGCCATGCAGCGTAGTTACAGCGGGCGTTGATTGACGTCGAATGTGCGAAAAGGGGAGATAGTCTAAATGGAAATGCATGATATCGAATTCGCGGGATCGTTGCACGACGGACTCAATAAGCTGCATATGTCGCGCCAACGGATCTGGAAGATGCACCTTGCGTAACCGCAGCGCCTGGTCACAAACCGTCGATAGACGCGCAGAAGTGATTGAATCCCCGCTCGCAAAGAGTGTCACATGATGACCCTGCCTCACGAGTTCTTCCGTGAGATAGGAAATCACGCGCTCCGTCCCTCCGTAGAGCCGCGGAGGTACACTTTCGTGCAGAGGTGCGATTTGAGCAATCTTCATTTCCCGCCTTTGGATACAATAATTCGGCCCTTACGTTTTGATGCGATAAATGAATTGGAGGATGATGACCGGCCAATTGATATCGTCAATCGACCGGCAATCGGGTTCAAAACGAAAGTCCATCTAGAAGCGAATGACAGGGCCGGCAGCTACGCGCAAATTGTTATACGTCCCGTTGTTGAGGTAGATCTCATCACCCGCTTCGAGGCGTAAACCAAACCACCCCGCGAACATTTCTACGCCGCCTCCTGGGTAGACCGCAAAATGCGTTCCACCTCCGCCCACGCCTGAAACTGCCCCATTGAAAGAATTACCCGACACGACTCCAGAGTTGCTGGTGCTGAAATCGATGAAGCCCACTTTTCCCGTCACGAAGGCTCGGAACGGACTACTCGTGCCGAATTGCAACTTAGGTCCAAAGAGACCGGTCAGGGGTCTCACGCTAGTCGTGACAATCGTCGTGGTAACTCCATTCGTAGTGGTCGTAGAAAAATCCCGTGCAAAGTCATAACTCATCTGGGCCTCGATCGCCAGGTTTGGGTGAGCATTGAAACCCACCAGTCCACCTACACCTACGTAGTTTGTTGTCGTACCGGATGGAGTGAATCGAAGATAATCGGCAAAGGCTTCCACCTCCCCGTGATCCTTTTCAAACCTGTCTGAGCGCATCACTGTTGGGGGCGGCGGGGGTGCCTGCGGCGGTGAATCTGGCGGAGGTTGGTATGCTGACGAAGAAGATTGGTCAGACTGTCCAGGCTGCACTTGCGAGGGCTGCATCGCTCGATCGGAAGAGTTCGTTGCTGGAGTTTGAACCTGTTGATCCGCGGGTGCGGACTGTGGTTGCGGCGTAGGCTGTTCACCCTGCGCCGCTAGCCAGGATGGAAGTGCGAGAACCAGAGACAGACTTAATCCTGCAAAAAAAATCTTGCGCGTCATCTTTCGCTCCTTTAAAGAATATTGGCCTTTATCGTTGACATTGGCCTATTAAGTCTCGCCGCATCTAGTGCGGCTGTGAGACGAGTGAAAGATAGGATGCCTATTTGCTGCGCTGGGTTGGTATGACTGACTTGCTACAGTCGCGATCGAACCCGGCAAATATATGCGGAAGTGTTAGATGCGAAACGTATTGATGGTTATCGCTTGGAGGACCTCTGGTAACGCGTTGTTGGGTAGGATGTCACATACCCACGCGCTTCAGAAAAAGACAGAATCTTTCTGCCGCTCACGCTTACTAACTTCTAATTTGTTGGAATTAAAAATGGGGGTGTAGGACGCAAGGTAAATCAATTTTGGCATAGGAGCTACCAAACCCCACGGAGCAATTTCATCTCACTTCGCCAATTGTTACATCTTCTTAGTTCAGAAACATCGTCCGGTACAAAGTGTCCCGCTGGACCGGCTTGAAGCCTGCATCGCGGATGATTCTGCGCAGCTCTTCTTCGGTCGTGCAGTTACTCGTGCCGGCTGCACGAACCACATTTTCCTCTAACATTACGGAGCCTACGTCATTGCCACCGAAATGGAGGCCTAACTCTAACACTTTTAATCCCTGAGTTACCCAGCTTGCCTGGACATTCTCGATGTTATCTAAATAGAGACGAGAGATGGCCAGCACTTTTAAATATTCAACGCTGGTAGCTTCTTCCCAGCCGTGGCCGCCGAGGGCCGTGTTCCCTGGCTGAAAGCTCCAAGGAATGAAAGCCGTAAATCCGCCAGTCTCTTCTTGGAGGCGGCGCACGACTGCGAAGTGGTTGATGCGCTGCTCGAACGTCTCACCAACGCCGAACATCATCGTGGCTGTTGTGCGCATTCCTAACTGATGAGCGGTCCTGTGAACACTTACCCAGTCCTCTGTATTGCATTTGATGCGGGCGATGCGCCGCCGCACATCGTCATCGAGAATCTCGGCGCCCCCGCCGGGGATTGAGTCGAGGCCTGCGGCGCGCAACCGGATAATCGTCTCGCGCAGGGATAGGTCAGAGTATTTGGCGATGGCCAGTACTTCAGAGGCAGTCAGGCAGTGCAGCCAAATCTGCGGGAACCTCTGTTTGATGCCACTGAAGAGCCGCTCAAACCAGTCGATCTTCAGGTCGGGATGGATACCGCCCTGCATGAGCACCCCCGTGCCGCCCATCTCGATCGTTTCGGCAATCTTGTCATAGATCACATCGAAGTCGAGGATGTAGCCCTCTCCCGAGCGCGCTCCTTTGAGCGGTCGGTAGAAGGCGCAGAAGGTGCAGTACTCGGTGCAGAAATTTGTGTAGTTGATATTGCGGTCGATTATGTAAGTGACCACACCCTCGGGGTGAAGGCGGCGGCGCACCGCATCCGCCTCAAACCCAAGGCCGATCAGGTCGGGGGAGCGGAAGTGATCGAGTGCCTGTTGGCGGCTGAGTGACATACATGGATTCTACCAATTTACGGTTTGCGAGGTTCTGGCATCGTCGTTGGCTTGGCCACCGGCTGGGGCTCCTTTGCTGGAGCGGAAACGCCCGTGACCAGCAGAAAGAAATTGAAGCCCTTGCGCAGCGAGTCGATCAGGCTCATCGTTGAATTCCCTTCCCTGTGCTACTTCTTCTTAATTGCAAGAGTCTTCTGCTCTGGAGCGGTCGGAGCCAATTCACCACGCAGAATCTCGACCGCAACCGGGGGCAACGGTTTGTCGGCGTTGCCAAGCAGCAAAGTGACCTGCCAAAGTTCGGTCTCGGAGAGCATTTCCTTGAAAGCCGGCATGCCTGTGAGTCGAATTCCATTGGCGACTTTCCAGTACGTCTCGCCCAGCGGGTCATCGGTAACGCCTATGATCGTATCTGCGCCGTGCTCGTGCTTCTCCCACAGTTGTGGCGCGTCCGGATACATGTGATCTCCAACGACCGAGGGCTTGCCGTAAAGCCCGTGGCAAACGGCGCATTTTTCGCCGTAGATATGAGCGCCGGCTACCAGGTTGCCCTCATCGACCGCAATCGTTGGGCTCTTTATGACCTCGTGTTTGATACGTTGGTCAAGCAGCGTCCCTGTGATCAGCCTCTCCTCGGGAAAAGGCGGGTCTGCAACGGCTACCGGAACGGTGCCACGCCAGGCCCATATTATCAGGGCAATCGGCACCAGCATAACTCCCAGAAGAACTCCAATGAACAAGCGACCCATCTTCTCCCAGCCTCCGTTGCCCTTCATAGTAGAGCATTTACGTGCATCCGTGCGGATCGAATGGGCTTCTGCTTAAATTAAAAATGATTTACGGAAGAATCTGTCTGGATTTGAGACAGTATTGCCCTACCACATTCAAGTCTCCGGCAAACGTAAATCTTCCAGCAGGACGACTCACACCCGTGTCGCCCATAACTTGCTCAACGCCAAGCCTCACGGTCCTGCTTAGATCACATCCCAGTTGCGGACCGATTTGCGCGCCATCAAGCACAATGAGCCACCGCCGAATCCATACGCAGCGTTGCACTTCCACGCCGGCTCAACCCCGGTTACCCCCCAAGGTGATTTAATACCTATGGGGGGAGCACTGCCGGCATGGATCGGCGACGTGCTTCCGCACTCCCGTGGAGGAAACCCGATACCGATGTCATCTACTAGCAGGCTTGCTCTTCTACTGGCGCTGGGTCTCGCCGCCGTGACCGCCGCATTGGCCCAAAGCTCGAGTTCGAGCAGCACTCCCGAAGTTTCCGCCGCAGACCAGGCTCAGGCTGCCTCTCAGTCTCAGGGCGAGACAAATGTTCAGGCCCGGATCAGGGCTCGCCGCGCAGCCCGCCGCGCTGCAGGCATTCACGAAGCCTATTCCCACACTTATGACGCGAACTTCGGCTTCGGTTATCTGCGCTTTGTTCCAGGTCCAGGCTATCCGGCCATTCCCGCGACGCCAACCAGCCCAGCCGTGCCTCACGGTCCCGGTTTGGAGCACGCCCACGAGTACGCCTGGAACTTCGGGTTCACCCGCTACTTCGACGAGCGGCTGGGAGCGACCATTGATGCCCGCGGCTACTACGCCACCGCTTACGTGGGGATCAACCCGAGCAATTCACAGGCCATCCAGGGCATCACGAATCCGGCCATCAGTCAGTATGCGTTTCAAGCAGGACCCACCTATCGCTTTTATCTACAGCCGAAGTTTTCCATCTCCGGCCGCGTACTTGCCGGGATCGACAAGGGAAATTTTTCCGGGGACGTCAATCATAGTAACTCGGGTGCGGTTCAGTTAGGCTTGTGGCCTGACGCAACAACCTTCGCAGCCAGCGCCAGTGTTCCCTTCGAATACAACCTGACACCCAAAGTTGCCGTGCGTGTGGCTCCGGAGTACTTCTTCAGCGGCTTTGGATCGTCCGTGCAGTACACCCGCGGTTTCACTACCGGCGTGGTCTATCGCTTCGGCAAGCAGTGAGCCGGCATCAGAGTTCAGAGGTCAAAGATCATCGTTCAGAGGTCAAAGATCATCCCAAAAGTCCAGCGATGCAACTTTCCTCAGAAGAAAAATAGCGCTGCCAAACGGCTAAAGAGGCAAGCAACGATCAAATGACTCCCGCCACCCAAGCCGGCGTTCCACAAATTCAGGAAGCGTCGCAGGCGCATTCGCCCGGCGCCGGGGCAACGGCCACGCTCATCAGCGACCTCCGTGAACTCTTCAAGGTCAAGGTCGTCGCCCTCGTGCTGGTGACCGGGTGGGGTGGTTTTTACCTGGGATCAATCGAGTCCGGCATCACAAGCTTGCAACGAGGGCTGCTGGACACACTGCTCGGCATTGGCCTGGTTTCGGCCGGAGCCGGCGCGCTCAACGAGGCTCTGGAACGCAGAACCGACGCACTGATGAAGCGCACCGCAGACAGGCCCATGGCCGCCGGTCGCTTCTCGCTGGGCCAGGGAGTCCTCGCAGGGCTGGCCGCGCTGGCTCTGGGGGCATACTGGCTGGTGATAAATACCAACCTGCTAACCGTGGCCTTGGCGTTGCTGACCGCATTCACTTACGTCGCCATCTACACACCACTTAAGCGCGTCACCGCCATGGCCACCTTCATCGGCGCATTTCCAGGCGCCATGGGCCCCATGCTCGGCTGGACCGCCGCACGCGGTCGAATCGAGTGGCCGGCCGTTGCTTTGTTCGCGATTCTTTTCGTCTGGCAATTTCCCCACTTCATGTCAATCGCCTGGCTCTATCGCCAGGACTACGCCAAGGCCGGAATCCGCATGTTGCCCGTCGTCCAGCCGGATGGCTGGTCCACGGTGGCGCAGGCTTTGTTCTTCGCGGTGGTCATGATCCCCGTCAGTCTGGCGCCCTGGCTACTGGGCTTGGCCAGCGGGCTCTACGCCACCCTCGCCGCCTTGCTTGGCTTGGTGTATCTGGCTTACACGATCCGCTTCGCCGGCATCCTGCGCGTGCCTGAGAATGAAAGCAGCAGGCTCGCGCGCGATCTGCTCAAGGTTAGCGTTCTCTATCTGCCGCTGTTGTTCACGACGCTGATGCTCTGCGCCTCGGGGAGTCACTAATCAAGCGATGACCAATCAAGCTATCACCGTCGCAGCCGCATCTTCGAGAACCGGCCCCGCCATCGCCGCGATCCTCGCCGTAAGTGCGGCGGCCACGATCTTCTTGTTCTGGCTGATCTACGTTCATCCCGCCGCCGCATCAAGTTCGCAATTCGCATTCTTGCCCGCGCTCAACGCGTTGCTGAACGGCCTCAGCGCTGTCACTTTGCTGGTTGGCTACACCTTCATCAAGGCGCGGCGGATTGCCGCACATCGAGCGGCGATGATTACGGCATTCGGTTTCTCCACTCTTTTTCTGGTCAGCTATATTCTGCACCACGCGCTGCACGGCGACGTCCGGTACCCCGAGCACGCGGCTTTTCGCTCTGTCTATCTGCCGCTGCTGGCCAGCCACATCATCCTCGCTGTGGTAGCGCTGCCATTGATTCTTGTCACATTTTTCTTCTCGCTGAGCGGGCGGATTCCGCAACACCGCAAAGTCGCCCGATGGACCTTCCCTCTGTGGCTCTATGTCTCAATCACCGGGGTTGTCACCTGGGCCATGCTGCGCCTGGCGAGAGGATAGTAAGAATGACGCCCGCAAGCAGCTCAGACTCGAATTCAGCACCGAACGACGGCACCCGCCAACTGTTGCAATGGGGCGCGTCAATGGTGGGTGCGGGTCTGCTGGCGGCGGTGCTGCTCGAAGCCCTGCTGGGGGGCTTCTCGCCTACTGGAGCCAGCACCAACACCGGTTGGTTCGCACTCATTGTCGCGTTGATGTGCATTCCTTTTGGCGGCTTGCTGCTGACTCTAGGCCTGGCAAAGTGGTTGCGCAAGCGGGCTCTTGCACGCCTTGGATAAGGCTCTGCTCCACTTTCCGATAATCGAATTCGCAAACAAAAGGAAGCCTCTTTACGGGTGGCTTTTCCCGCCCCCTGCGATCTCAATCCCGTGTGCGAGCAAGGGCAAAATCGCGGTCAAGCTTTCCTCGGCACCGCGTTGGCTGCCGGGCAAGTTAACAATGAGCGATTTGCCTCGCAATCCAGCCACGCCCCTTGAGAGCCAAGCGAAGGGATTGTTTGCGGCGCCCAGCACACGCATCGCCTCGGCCAATCCAGGTGCTTCGCGGTCGATCACGCGGCGGGTTGCCTCGGGAGTGCGATCGCGCGGGCCCAGTCCCGTCCCACCCACAGTCAGAATCAAGGCCGCGCCCTCGATGCTGAACTTTTCGAGTGCGGCGGCGATCCCATCCTCGTCGTCAGGCACCAGCCCCGTCTCAACCTCCGCCTGCGGCCATTGCCGTTGGACGAGCGCCCTCACGGCCGGACCCGCGGTATCAGTCATTAGCCCCTGCGAGCAACGGTCGGAGATGGTAAGCACGGCGAGACGCATGATGGTCATTGTAGACGCCTACTCGGGTTCTCCCGGAGCCACGCCGATGGTTTTCAGCCACCGTTCAACCAATTCTGGCCAGGACGTCACAGGGAGCTTAGTCTTGCGCAGCCCATACCCGTGTCCACCCTCTGAAAAGATGTGCAACTCGGCTGGAACCTTGGCGTTTTTGAGAGCCTGATAATAGACCAGAGCATTCTCCACATGCACCGGATCGTCTTCGGCCTGCACGATGAACGTGGGCGGCGTATTCGCGGTAGGATTGATCTCCGGATTAGGCGCAAAGTTCTTGTCGGCAAGAGCCAGATAGCCAGGGTAGACGACGACGGCGAAGTCGGGACGGCAGCTAAGCTTGTCGGCGGTATCGACCTGTTCATAGACGCGCTTGTCGAAGTGAGTGCTCAGCGCGGCTACAAGGTGACCTCCGGCGGAGAATCCAAGGACGCCGACGCGATTCGGATCGATCTTCCACTCCACGGCATGTTGGCGAACAAGGCCCATGGCGCGTTGCGCGTCTTCGAGCGCTGCGGCAGACTTGGGATATGGACCCGAATCCGGAACGCGATACTTTAGCAGAATGCAAGCAATCCCTGCATCGTTAAGCCAATCGCAGACCTCCGTGCCCTCGAGGTCGATGGCCAAAATCCTATAGCCGCCGCCCGGAAAGACCACCACCGCCGCGCCTGTGTTCTTCCCTTTGGGCGCGAAGAGCGTAACCGTCGGCGTAGCAACGTTGCCCAACCGAACGATAGGACGGCCGGCGATTAGCGGGTCCTTCGGGGTGTTCGTATCGGCTTCGGCCGGCAGATTCACCGCCGCCCCAGGAACCGCGCCGGGCCAGACGTTCAAGGTGATGTGACCGGCTGCGGGCGGCCAGCCGGAAGATTGCCCCGAAAGCCCAAATGAAGACGCCGCGATTGCCGCGAAGATGAGTAAACCACTCTTGCTCATGTCAGTGTTCTCCCGGAAAAGCTTCGCACGAATGATTGCAGTCCAGGGGACCACGAGGCAAATCGAGGCCTGCATTTATCCATTGGAATCGCGGAACTTTCGCAGTAACCGCCAGACGCTTTAGCGCATCTCATTTTGAATGCATGAAGTAATCGCGGAGAGAATTCAAACCGTATCAAATTGAACAGACTCTCCGATCGCGCCTTGAAAGACTGAGTCCATTCGAGTTCAAACAAACCGAGATAGCAAAAATTGCTCACCATGTAATTACGCAAGGAGGAAGATATGCTCGGAACAATCCTGATTGTCGTACTGATTTTGATGTTGATCGGCGCCCTGCCAACCTGGCCGCATAGCCGGAGTTGGGGATATTACCCCTCTGGAGGGCTCGGCACAATCCTGATCATCATCGTAATCCTGGTCTTATTGGGCCGGATTTGAACCCCAAGTCACCTTCCATGACCCGCGTCTGGCGTCGGCGGCTGCTTGTTATTGCGGTCCTGTTCGCCGCTCTTGCCGGCGGCAAGCCCTCGTTCGCTTACTCCGTCCTTACCCACGAAGAAATCATCGACCTCGCATGGATCCCCGAGATTCGGCCGCTGATCTTACGCCGCTTTCCCGGAATCACTGATGATCAAATCAAGGAAGCTCACGCGTACGCCTACGGCGGCTCAGTCATTCAAGATCTGGGTTATTATCCATTCGGCAATAAAGACTTCAGCAATCTTGCTCACTACACTAGAACCGGTGATTTTGTCCGTGAGCTATTGGAAGAAAGCCAGAACCCCGATGAGTATGCGTTTGCGCTGGGCGCGCTCTCGCACTATATAGCGGATATCGACGGCCATCCCGCAGTCAACGAGGCTGTCGCGATCAACTATCCAAAGCTGCGAGCCAAGTATGGTAAATCCGTTCGCTATGCCCAGGACAAGTCAGCGCACTTGAAGACAGAGTTTGGATTCGACACAATGCAGGTGGCGAAGAACCGTTACGCGCCAGAGCAGTTCCACGATTTCATCGGCTTCGAGGTCTCGGAACCTCTGCTGGAACGTGTCTTTCCCGTCGTATACGGGCTGGAACTGAAAGACGTCCTGCCCCATGAAGACCTGGCAGTTGGATCGTATCGATTTTTCATCAGCCGGTTGATTCCGAAGATGACTCAGGTTGCCCTTCAGGTTCACAAGAAAGATATAATGCACGAGACGCCGAATTTCGCGCGGCGAAAGTTCCTCTATCGCCTATCTCGGGCCGACTACGAGCGCCAGTGGGGTAAGACGTATACAAGGCCAGGGCTGGGCACGCGAATCTTGTCGGCGCTTCTACGCTTTGTGCCGAAGATTGGCCCCTTCAAGGGACTGGGTTTCAATAATCCGACCCCCAAAACGGAAGACCTCTACATCAAGAGCATCAACACAACCACCGATCAATATCGCGATCTGCTGGAAGAGGTGCGCGCCGGCAAACTCGTTCTCCCGAATTACGATCTCGATGACGGCAACGCGACAAAAGTTGGCGAGTACTCGCTTGCGGATCAGACTTATGCGAACCTTCTCGCCAAGTTATCCGCGAGTCACTTTGACCGGACCTCCACTCAGCTCCGCGAAAATATTCTCGATTTCTACGGCGACACAGCAGCGCCGGTTACAGCCGGTGATGATCAGTCTCACGAGCAAACGATCCAGGCCAATTTAAGCCAACTGCGGTCCGCAGTTCTCGTGCCGGCGGCCTCGGTTCCCCCACCCGACTCAAAACCGTGATGACGCATTTGCGTAACAAATGAGACTCAAGGCCGAGCATCGGGTGGAATCAGCAGGTAGACGGCGTCTGGCACGATCTCGAGGCGCACCGGCAGATCGCCGAGCAACTCCCCATCCGCCTCGGCAAAGATGCGCGTCAAAGAGCCCTTGAGCGGCCTGCATTCAACCGACACAGCATCGAGTAACTCGACCCCGCGCGAAAACCTTTGCCGGCCAAGCACTACCCCAATCAGAAAGGTAAAGTAGCGAAAGCGGCTGCGCGTTTTGAAAGCCACCAGCCGCAGATCGTTCTTACGCAGCGTCGCACCTGGAACCATGTGGTTAAGCGCCCCGCCGAAGTCGCGGATGCGCACAGCCAGCAATTCGGAAATCTGCTCCACGCGAGGCTGTGCGCTCTCCTGTTCAACAAACGCCGCTTCAAATAGTGGGAAGTCGTGCGTGGCCCAAACGCGAAAGGCCTCAATCACGTAGAGCAAGTAACCCAATCGCCGCTTGAGGCTGGGATTGAGCCGGGAGAGAAACAAGGCGTCGGCGCCTACTCCGGCTGCCACGGTGAAGTAGCGAGAGTACGTCGCGCCCGCAGTGTCTGAGTAGGAGATCTTCCCGACTGAAAAACGCTCCGGCTCAGCGGTCAGCAGCTTTCTAACAGCCTTCGCGGGGGAGGAATTCAGACCCAGATTCGCAGCCAGCGCGTTCGCGGTTCCCAGCGGAACCACACCCAAAATAATATTCGTTCCCACGAGGCTTTGCAGCACTTCATGTACCGTGCCGTCGCCGCCGCAGGCAAAGATTGTATCGCAGCCCCGGCTCATCGCTTCCCTGGCCAGTACGGCGGCGCTGCCCGGCGCGAGCGTCTCCAGCGCTTCGGCTTCGATCCCGGCCGTGCGCAGAACTTGTAGCGCCTTCTCAATGGCGGCGCGCCGGCCTATCGAGTGCTGGCCCGACGCCGGATTATAGATGAGCGCGACGCGGTGCATCGCGAACTTCCCATGAAGGACAGCGCCCAAACTGGGAGCAAACGTAGTGGTCATTCCTTAATCTTCGCACCCCGTTGCCGCCCAGCAGGCTGATATGAAACTTTCCCGCCCTCGACGCCGAGTCCTTTCTATTCGAAAACTGCTTTACTTGAAGGCCAATGCTTCCATTGCGCCGCCGTGAATCCGTAGATTGTTTTCCCCGCGCGGCAGTTTCGTCGCCGAACCGCTGCCCAGATCTCGCTGATAAATCTCGCCGTAGTTCCCCGTCGCCTCAATCGCGCGAACGGCCCACTGATCGTCGAGTCCAAGCAAAGCGCCAATCTGATGCGAACCGCCCAGCAAAAATCGCAGCACAGGATCATTATCGGCATGCGCCAGCTTGGCCTTCACATTGGCCCGAGTAACCCCGCTCTCCTCCGCCTCAATGAGCGATTCCATCACCCATTGGACGACCGCCGCCCACTGAGGGTTGTCCCCGCGAACGGCCGCGGCCAGCGGGTCTTCTGAAATGGTCTCCGGCAGCAGGCGAACCTGCCTTCCGCGACCTGCTAAAGCCGCGCGCGTCTGGGCCAGGCGCGTCCGGTCACCGGCAACTGCGCCACAGTTGCCGGTAGCGAAGGCCGCCTGCATCTCGCCCTCTTCCTGAAAAGGAAACGGCACAAATTGCAAATGTTCGCTGGCAAACCACGCGCGCACGCTCTCTTCAACATTGGTTTCGGCCAGAAAACAAATCTTTTTTCCGCTCAATTGACGCGCTCGTGTTACTGTGCTCCGCTCCGGCGCGAGAAATCCAACCCCATCCCACAGTATGGGCCGCGTCAGCGTGAGATTGGTTCCCACGGAGTGAGTGAAGTCGTCTGGCAGCGTGGCCACCATCTCAACCTCGCCGCCCGCCAGCCCGTGCATCGCGGCGCGGTCATCCGGATAGTGCTTCGAAAGTACCTTTGCATCTTCTCCCATCACCGCAACAGCGACTGCTCGGCAGAGATCAGCGTCAAATGCCTCGCGATTTCCATGATCGTCTGAAGTCGAATACTCTGCCTCCTCTTGATCGATTCCGCAGCGCAACGCGCCCGCTGAACGCACATGGGACAAGGTGGTCTCGGGTGTTTGGGCGGAAGCCTCTGGGCGCGCAACACACCAAGCAATGATCGCTAATAAAAATGCTGAATTCACTGCCCGCGCTCGCACTACGGCGTCCATCCGCCGGCCGTCGGAATTCCAGGCGTAGTATCCGGCCGCGGATTGAAGTCCCCCGGTACAGGATTCTGAATCCCGCTGTCAGTCGGCTTAATGTCGAGCAGTTTGCAGCCTGCTCCTCCCAAATGAGGAAAGCTGGTAATCTCAGCCTTGGGAATCGTCGCATACTCGGCGCTCAACGGCGCCCTCTTGCCCTCGAGGCGTAGCGTATCGAAGGCGGACGTCATATCTCCCACACCCGGTACCAGATCGTCCGCCGGACCCAGATTCGGCTGGCCAAACTTATCCGCTCCAATCTGCCGCGCCTTCATCTCGTCAGGCAGGTCGGCCAGCGGAATCAGGTTAAACAATTCGTCTACTAATTTAATAATCGAGCTGTGCTCCGACGGCACATGCGACACACCATGCGCCACCGCGTAAGGCGAAATTACAATCGCCGGAATCCTCGGTCCCTGCTCCAGTGGCAGCCCATTCGCGTCATGCGAACGGATCCGCGGCTGTGCATGATCGTAGAGCCCATCCGATTCATCGTATGCAATGATGATCGCGCTCTGGCTCCAATAGGGACTTCCCGCGATCGCGTTAACCTCCTCGGCCAGCAGGGCCTCGCTGATCTGAGAATCCGAGTAGCCCGGATGATCGTCGTTGCCCCAGAAGACCCCCGCCAGCTTGGGGTTCGGGTCCACTGGCTTCCAGTTGCGAATATTGCCGTAACCTCCGCGAACATAAATGACGCCCGAAGCCGGCAGCCGCCTCGCCGCAACATCCGCGAAGAACTCGCTCAATCCGTGAAGATGCGTGCTCGCCTGCGGGTTGTTCGCCACGTAGCCGAAGTATTGCGGCGCGTTGTGGTGCGCCACATAACCTTTGTGCGAAGCTTTCCACACAGCGTCGTTCATCTCATGGTCGTAGCCCTGCTGATACCATCCCCACTGAACAGCCTTCACGCCATGGCCGGCAATCTTTTCTATATCCTCCCGCACATCCGGCAGGTCAAATTCGGGATTGTAATCGACAGCCGTTGTGTCCTTGATCCCATCCCCCATAAACGATAAGGGCAAACTTGCAAAGGTCAGGTTTTTCGAAATGCTATTGGAAGGAGGCACGGCCTGCGGCTGATGCAGCTTATTCGCCGTGTCCAGAGCCGATCCCCAGTAGGGCGCCGGATCATCGACCAACGGCACCACGGCGGTTGTTCCCTGCCCGCCCGTTGCCGACTGCTCCGGGTGCAGCATCCATTGCGTCTCACCGCTTTGGCCCGAGATCATGGCAATCGCATTGGGCGTCGAGGGCCCGATGATCGTATCCATGAAGTGATCGAAGAGCGTGAAGCGGTCCGCATACCGCCAGAGAAACGGAGCAGTGTCACAGTCCACATGGCTCATCACCAGTTCGCCGAACTGCTTCCGTTCGAGCGTCGGCGCCTTCGAAGGAACGCCGTTTGTCAGCGTCACGCCCTCCTCGGTGAGCGCATATTCCGAGTTTTGCGCTACTCCATTTGAGTCCAACGCAAGCTTGCGTGCGATGGCCGTGTGGGAGTGATTCACCGAGGCGATGTCCGAGGGATAGATCGGCACCGTCTTGCCCGCCGCGTCCGTCACCGATGCCGGAATCTTGAATGGCGAAATGGTGCCCAGGCTTCCATCTGTATTCACAATCAACTGCGTAAATCCAGGCACCTGACCGACAGGATAAGGTCCGTTCGCATTTGCATAGAGCCCGTCCGCGCCGGGGTAGCTGCCAAAATAGAAATCAAAAGATCGATTCTCTTGAAAGAGCACAAAGACGTACTTGATCTTGCTGCGAATCAGCCGCAGCTTTTCCCCCGGCGAAATCACCGGTTCCTTCGCCTGATCGATCACATGCGCACTCACCGCCCCGCTCGATTCGGGCGCAATCGTCACAGCCGAGAACGCAGGCGTTTCTTGCGCCCCACCGACTCCAACGCTGATCCCGCCCAGAGCGATGAGCGCTGCCCAGTTCCCTATGCGGCTCATCTTTCGCATGTCCCTAAGCTAATCTGTCGGACATCGTATTGCCAACGAAATCCAACTAGCCGGGCAGCAATTCATAAATTGTCTTTAGAAGTGATGCGACAAGCTTGCAATTACCGTGTAGTCTGCAAAAAATGCATCTCCGTTCGTGATGTGGTACTGGATCTCCGGTACGCTCGGCGGACGATCGCGATAGATCGCCCACGGCCCATTCACCGCGACGGTATACCTCCTGTAGTTGAACAACAGCCCTGGGTCCGCTGAGAATATGAAGCCAGGGCGCCGGAATCCATCGCTTGAACCAAGCAAGTCTCGAACCGGCACACCCTCGCCGCGCACGCCGATGCTAAGGGCCAAACCTCTCAACTTGGGCATACCTTGGGAGATTCCTCCACGATAGAGATACTGATCCGTCACCGACATTACGCTTTGACCGGGCTGGCTGCGAAAGGTCGGCACTCCGTTCGTATTTTCAGGGTTGAACAAGTATGTCCCTTGACCGTAGCCTGACGATCGCCACCACAGAGACTTGTAAGCCTGTGCGCCGACGTTGAATCCCCAGGAACCATCGCCGGGTTGCATCGACTGATCGGCGATAGCCTTGATGATCTTCCCCTTGTACGAGGCGGAACCGGCTGCGTCGTCGATCCCCGTCGGTATCTTCACGGCGCTGCTCAGAGCCACGTTGCCGCCATTTTCCGTCGGCGGACGGAAGAGCCACCTCTGTGCGCCGATCGTTATATCGCCCAGGCCGCTCACCTGGAAGACCCCCGAGGGAGGATAGATCTGGTCGCGCGTACCGTTGTAGACAGGCACGTCGGCGATAATGCTCCACCGGTTGTTCAAGCGGTATTCAACACCAATATCGAAGATATTCTGGTGGTTTTCGACAGCAGTCGGTCTGGCAATCTCATTGCTGCCCTGGAAATACTTGTTGGAATTGAAGACTCTGTAGCCAATATTCACGGTCAGGTTATGGATCGAGAACGGCGACGGCGCGCTCTCCGGAGTGGGCGAGATCAGTTCGTCGAGAACGCGTTGATTGCTGTGGGCTGCAACGCAACCTTGCCCCCGGGCCTGGCTGCCCGCAACCAGAACCCCGCCGATCGCAAACAATGTGAAAAACTTTTTTGTACGGTTCATCCTAACCTCCAAGAGTGGCCTCACATGCTCATGTGATCTAAATCACATTTGCGGATGGGTAGGCCAAACTTAACTGAGGGATCACGCAATGTCCTCGCCCATTGGGTGGACAAAAATCTCCAACTAACCCGACGTATTCTTCCTTGCTCCCTGAAATCTCAGCGAACACCAACTCGGCGGCGATCATGTTACAGTCAAAAACCACGGAGGTTTGTACGCGATGGCTGCTGGAATTCAGCTTTCCGGAAACGGCGAGACGATCGACTTGCAGCAGCAGGTGGCGCGGCTGCAAGCGCTGCTCGAAGCCTCGCGCCAGGTCCACTCCACCACCCGCGAAGAGGAAGTCCTCGAACAGGTGCTGCGCATCGTCGTGCGCGAGTTGGAGATGTCGGGGGCAGCCTTCCCTTCCGCCGACATGGTTTACGGACGTGCGCCACAAGGCGACGCCAACGGCACATCCGTCCTCAGCTATCCGCTAGCAGATCGCACCGGCCAGCACATGGCGGAGCTGGTTGTTGCTCCTCCCGACGGCCGCCCCCTGACCATCTATGAGGCCGATTTCATCGAGGGGCTGGCCTTGCAGGCGGCCGTAGCCCTTGAAAACGCCCGCAATTACAAGCGCAATCTCGAATTTGCCCGCGTGCAGCAGGACATGGACGCCGCCCGCGCCATTCAGCGCTCGCTACTGCCCCACAAGCTGCCGTCGATCCGCGGCTACTCGCTCGCCTTTCGCTCCGACACTTGCTACGAGGTTGGAGGCGATTATTTAGACATTGTCGCCCAGCCGGACGGCAGCATTCTGATGGCGGTGGCGGATGTTGCGGGCAAAGGAATGGCCTCGGCCATGATGTCCACCAGCTTCCGCTCGGCCTTTCGTGCCATGGCCGCCGAAGGCTCCCCGCTCGGAGAGCTTGCCGCGCGCATGAATCAGCACCAATGGGCCGAGGGCGAGCAGGCACGCCTCCGCTACTTGACCGCCATCTTTATGCGCCTCCATCCCGAGGCGGGCGAAATCGAGGTCGTAAACGCTGGCCACAATCCCGGTTTTCTTATTCAGCCGCACTCACCGCCCCGCCTCTTTCGCGCCGCCGGTACTCCGCTGGGAATGCTGCCGGGGATCCGCTACGAGAGCGAGCGATGCGGGTTTACGCCCGGCACGCGGCTCCTCTTCTACACCGACGGGCTGACAGAGGTTTTTCGGGGGGATGAGGAATTTGGTCCCGAGCGGCTTCTTAACGTTTTTTTGCAATGCCCTGCGGAGAAGGCCGATGGTATTCTCGATGCATTATGGGCGGCCATCGAGGACTTTGCTGAAGGCGCCCCGCAAGGAGACGACATGACCGCATTGGCGTTGTGCCGCGAAGTTGGCGGGTCGGAGACGATGCCATGAGCGAGTCCAAGTCCACTAAAGTTGAGGTGCGGTTGCCCTCGCGGATGGGCTATGAAAAAGTAGCCATGAGCACCGCGGCCGCGGTTGCCAAGCTGATGGGCTTCCGCGAAGACCGCGTCGAAGACCTGAAAACAGCCGTCGCCGAGGCCTGCATCAATGCCATCGAGCACGGCAACCGTCTCAATGAAAGGCTGAGCGTCGGTGTGGTCCTCTCGGCCGGTGCCGATGCCCTCGAAATCAAAGTCATCGACGACGGTAAAGGCATGATCAACCGGCCCGCCAAGCCCGACATCGACCGCAAGATGCACGGCCAGGAGGATCCTCGCGGGATGGGCATGTTCCTCATCCAGGCGTTGGTGGACGAAGCCGAATGGGTCGCCGGCTCCGAAGGCAAAAGCAGTTATGTCCGCCTGCTCATTCGGCTGGACAAAGTCGCGGAATAACCGCGGAATAACCTAAGAGAATACGGAGAATATATACCGTGCAGAACGAAACCAAGGCGCGCGTTGACCAACTCACTTCCCCGGCAGGGCATCCGGTCGCCGTCCTGCGCTTCGAGGGCGACATCGCCAGCACCTCGAAGGAGGCCGTCCTGGGTACCTACCAGGCACTGCCCAAGCAGACTTCAAAACTGGTGCTGCTCGACTTCAGCAAGGTGGATTACATCAATTCGAGCGGCATCG
>CAYTJN010000013.1:0-37564 GCA_964438125.1 uncultured Occallatibacter sp. | reverse complement strand
AGTGCCCTTTGGAGGCACTTGTTCAGGTTCGAATCCTGATCGCCCAGCCAGTTTTTTTCGGTGGATAGGGAACAGTGGTCAGGGTCAGTTGTCAGTGAAGGGTGAGCGTTCACTTCTTTTTCGGCTCAATCAAAAGTTTCTTTTGAGGCTGAATCGGCTGGAGCTACCAGCATCGAACTGAACACTGACGGCTGATCGCTGTCGGCAGCCAAAGCAAACCAGCTTGGAGGCGACAAGAAGATGGAAGTGGAAGCATTGACGGCTACGTTGGAGAAGCAGGAAGAGGTCGAACCGAAGACGTCCAAAGATGGCGCGGTGAAAGAGGCCGCGGCAAAAGAGGCCGCTACAGTTCCGGTAGCTGATGCGGCTGCCAAGGCGAAGGATGCCAAAGTGGTAGTAGCCCCTGAGCGCAAGCGAAGCCGCAACCTGAGCGAGGATAAACGCTTCAAGCTCTTCTCGGGCACGGCCAACCGGCAACTCTCCGAAGAGATCGCCCTTCATATCGGCGTCAAGGTGGGCGAGGCCAAGATCCAGCGTTTTGCCGACGGCGAAGTCTACTTCCAATTGCTCGAAAACGTGCGCGGGGTTGATGTGTTCGTAGTGCAGCCCACCTGCTATCCGGTCGACCAGCACCTCGTGGAGTTACTCGTAATGATTGATGCGCTCAAGCGGGCCTCGGCGGCAAGAATCACGGTGGTTGTGCCGTACTATGGCTACGCCCGCCAGGACCGCAAAGACCGCCCCCGCGTCGCTATCAGCGCCAAGCTTATTGCCGACCTGCTCACCACTGCCGGCGCCAATCGAGCCTTGTTTGTCGACCTGCACGCGGCACAGATTCAGGGCTTCTTCAACATTCCCGTCGATCATCTTTATGCCAGCCCGGTGCTGGTCAGTTACTTCCGCGAGCTCAACCTGCCCAGGCTGACGGTGGTTTCGCCCGACGCTGGCGGCGTGGAGCGCGCCCGCTTCTTTGCGCAGAAAGTCGGCGCTCCGCTGGCCATCGTGGACAAGCGCCGCACCGACATCAATGTCACCGAGGTGATGCACGTCATCGGCGATGTGACCGGCAAGAGCTGCCTGATCATCGACGACATCATCGACACAGCCGGTACGCTGGTAAAGACGGTTGACGCCCTCTACGCCGCCGGCGCCGCCGTCGTTTATGCCGGGGCCAGCCACGCCATACTTTCCGGCCCGGCTATCGACCGCATCGCCGCGTCGCGCCTGGAGCAACTGGTGGTGACCAACACCGTTCCTCTGCGTGAAGCGGCACAGAAGTTGCCCAAGATCAAGGTGCTCTCCATCGCCGGCCTGCTGGGCGCGGCCATCGAGAGCATTCACATGGAAACCAGCGTCAGTACGCTGTTCAATTAGCCGTCAGCTGATAGCTGGCCACAACAAAGGGAGCGGAGCAATACAGTTCGCGGCAACCGTTGGAGCTGAATACTGACGGCTGAAAGCTGAAAGCTGTGTTTCCGTGCCCGAAACAAGGAAACGAGAGACCGAATGCCAGAAGTTGTCGTAGCCAAGCCCCGTGAGGGCAGGTTCAACAAAAATGCCGCGCGCCGTGTGCGTTTCGCGGGCAAGATTCCTGCCGTGCTGTATGGTCCTGGAAGCGCTCCGGTGGCCATCGAGGTAGACCCCAAACAGATCTCGCGAATTCTTTTCTCCGAGACCGGTCACAACACCATCTTCGACGTCGAAGTCACGGGGCAGCCCGCGGCCAAGGCCATGATCGTCGACTGGCAGCGCGAGCCCATCAAAGATGAGCTCATCCACATCGACCTGAAACGAATCGCCCTCGATAAGGCACTGCATGTCAGCGTGCGCGTCAAGCTGGTGGGCATTCCCGTGGGCGTCAAGACGGCCGGCGGCATCCTCGATCAGGTGTTGCGCGAAGTAGAAATCGAGTGCCTCCCTGCCGACATTCCCAGCAGTATCTCCGTCGATGTCAGCAACCTTGAGTTATACGGCGTGCTGCGCGTCAGCGGTCTGCCGCACTCCGACAAGATCAAGTATTTGAACCACGAGGACGCAACCGTCGCTCACGTAGTCACCATCCGCGAAGAAGCGCCCACCGCGGCCGAAACAGAGGCAGCAGCGGCAGCGGAAGCAGCAGCAGCTACGGCAGCCGAACCGGAAGTTGCCAAGAAGGGCGGCAAGCCGGACGATGCTGCGGCAGCCGGCAAGAAGCCCGACGCAGGAGCAAAGAAGCCAGAGGCGAAGAAGTAACTCTTGGCCGACGAAAGCCAGTCCGTTCACCCCGGCCAGCCGAAATCGCTCGCCGGGGAAACCGAATCCAGTGCGCGACGCGGACCGTTTTTGGTAGTGGGATTGGGTAATCCAGGGTTGGAGTATCTGTGGACTCCGCACAACGCGGGCTTCATGGCCATCGACCGCATCGCCCAGCAAGAGGGTGTTGTGGTTCAAAACCGGCGCTGCCGGGCCACAACCGCAAACTGCCGCATAGCAGGGCGCGAAGTGATCCTGGCCAAGCCGGAGACGTTTATGAACCGGAGCGGAGAGGCAGTAGCCGCGTTGGTTCGAGAGTTTGAGGCGGACCCAGCGCGAGACCTGCTCGTGATTCAGGACGAGTTGGACCTCACGTTGGGGAGCTTCAAGATCAAGGAGCGCGGATCGCCGGCCGGGCACAACGGAGCCCGCAGCATAACCGGCGCTCTCGGCTCTCAGGAGTGGTTGCGCATTCGCATCGGAGTTGGGCTCAATTTGCCACCCGAAGCGATTGCGGCAGGTAGCAGAAGGCCGGGCAGGGATTATCTGCTCTCGCCGATGCGCAAGGCGGATTTGACGGTGCTCGATGAGGTTCTGGATCGCGTGGCAACGGCTACGCGGCGCATCCTCTCAGAAGGCCCGGCAGCCGCGATGAACGAGTTTAACCGGAAAGACCAGGGACCAGGGAACAAGGAATAAGCAACAACGACAACGCGGCTCAAGATCAAGTTGATTGCAAAAGAGATTTGTGGCAGAGCACGACAACAGGCCTTGTGTCAGGGAACGACAAAAGTTTTGTGTCAGGGCACAACAACAAGCCTTGCATCAGGGTACGGCAAGAGTTTTGTGTCAGGGCACAACAACAGGCCTTGCATCAGGGTACGGCAAGAGTTTTGTGTCAGGGCACGATTTTAGTCGTGCCGAAAAGGAAGCAATAGATGTTTGGGCTTTAGCCCCTGAGGGATGCCTTTCGATCCCCGAATGTAAAGAGCGTTTTTTCAAGCAGTGCTGTAAACGAGTGAAGATAGCACAGTGTGCAAGGCTGGAGATCGGGATCACTCCCAAGAGTCCAGCGGAAAAGGAAACCGGATGTTGCGTGTATATGAAGTGATGTTCATTGTTCGGCCCGATGTGGCCGAGGAAGATGTCGATAAGCTGGTCGCCGGATTCTCTGAAAACGTCGCCAAGGGTGGCGGAGTGGTGAAGACCGTCGAAAAAATGGGCCGGCGCAAGCTTGCCTACACGGTGCGCAAGTTCAACGATGGCAACTACGTTCTGCTGACCATCGAAGCCAATGGCGCGGTGGTGCTTGAACTGGAACGCCGCTTGCGCGTCACCGAGCCGGTGATCAAGTTCATCACTGTGCGCACGGACGAGGAAGACAAGCGTCTGGCCAAGGTCAAAGCGGCGCGCGGTGTCCGCCGGAGTTCGGCTCCAGCCTTCGCGGCGCCAGCCCCGGTTGCAGTCGCTGCGCCTCCGGTGGCAGAGCCAGTCGTCGAGCCGGCTCAGGCTGCGATTTAGCGTCCGGCCGTTATTAGCTGTTAGCTGAAACAAATTGCCGCCGCCAGTCCCATGATTCGGGATCTAAGCCGCGGCCCGATCCAGCACTCCGGTAGGCGCACCACGGGCCTGCGCCGGAAGCCAAAGAGAGTAATGAGGAAACAGCATGTCAGATGAGAATCAAGCAAAGACGCACGAGACCAGCGCGTCTGTACCATCCATAGCGGCCTCCGCGGATTCCGGCGCGGACTCCGCCCCGGTTGCGGGTTCGGCTCCGGCCCATCGCTACGGCAGCCGGCCTGCCGGCGGACCTGGCGGGCGGCCGCAAGGCGGTCCTGGTGGACGGCCCTCGGGCGGTCCCGGAGGACGCGGCAAGTTCTTCCGCCGCAAAAAAGTCTGCAAGTTCTGCACCGAGAAGATCGATGCGATTCCTTACCGTGATGTCCGGCTGCTCCAGGGCTTTGTAGCCGAACGCGGCAAGATCGTGCCTCGGCGGCTCACCGGCGTCTGCACCAAGCATCAGCGCCGCCTGACCAAAGCCATCAAGCAGGCCCGGAACATCGCCCTGCTGCCGTTTGCAACGCGTCACTAAAGCGAAATCAGGGCAGCTTGTGGCCTGATTTCACCTGTACCATCGGCTGCCGTTCCGCCGGCTCGCGCAGGTTTCTCTCAATCGGGAACGTGTGCGATGCATCCTTGGCTGAAGGCAATATTGTGGATGCCGAAGTAGAACCGAATGCGACGCGCTGGCGCTTCAGTCTTTGCACCAGGAGACAAAAGCGCCGCCAGTGCCCGCACGTAGAATTGGAGAGTTAGCAAATGGAAGTCATCCTGAAGGACGATGTAGTCAATCTGGGCCATCGCGGCGATCTGGTCAAAGTCGCCGACGGTTTTGCCCGCAACTATCTGCTGCCTCGTAAGCTGGCGCTGCAGGCCACCGTCGCCAACAAATCCGTCGTCGAGCAGATGAAAAATGCCGCCGCCCGCCGCTCCGCCACCGAGAAGGCGCAAGCAGAGGCGCTGGCCGCAAAGCTCGAGCCGGTCGTGCTCGACTTCACCCGCAAATCGGGTGAGGCCGGTCATCTCTTCGGCTCTGTGACTTCGGCCGATATCGCTGCGGCTCTTGAAGCGAAGGGCTTCGAGATCGATCGCCGCAAAATCGTGTTGGCCGAGCCTCTCAAGAGCGTCGGCGACTTCAAGGTAGCCATTAAGCTCTACCGCGAAGTCTCCGCAAGCATCAAGGTGACTGTCGTTGCCGAGGCTTCAGAAGAAGCCGAGGCCGAAGATGCAGCCGCCAAGCCCTCAGCGGAAGCACCAGCCGCAGAGTAGTTCTTTTTGAACTCACCACCCGCGCCGCCTCTCGCTTCGCCGAGAGGCGGATGTGTAAGTACGACATCTGCTCAATTGTTAACTGCCGCGATGACCTCCAGTTCACTTTGAAACATAGATACGTCACGCGGCCTGCGGAAACTTTTCCACCTTGGGCCGCTTGCGTTGCGCCGCGTGCCACAAATCATACTGCTGCTGCAAGTCCAGCCACATCTCAGGCTCGGTTCCAAAGGCGTCGGACAACCTGAGCGCCATTGACGCCGTAAACGACGCCTTCCCATTCAGCAACCGCGAAAGCGTTGACCGCGCCACACGCAGTTTCTTTGCCGCCACCCCCACCTGTACCGTACCGAGATACTCTCGGAGAATTTCGCCTGGGTGGGCCGGGTTGTGCATTGTCATCGCCATAGTTGTCCTCCTTTGCGGTCAGTGGTAATCCTGGTAATCCACCAGAATCGCATTTTCATTTTCAAACTTGAACGTCATTCGCCAACTTCCGTTAACCTTGATCGACCAATGGCCTGCAAGAGGTCCTTTGAGGGTATGCAACTCCCAGCCGGGAACCTTCATGCGATTGGCGTTTTTGGCTGTATTCAGCAGGGTAAGCTGTCTACGAAGCTTAGTGGCATGTGCCGGCTGAATGCCCGCTTTGCCCCCTGTCAGGTAAAACTTCTCCAGACCCGCGTGCCGGAAGGACTGAATCATATGGGTAATGTAGCGCGTAGCGCCTCGCGCGTCAATAGACTGCTGACGTGCGACCCTACACCATAGCCCGTTCCTTCACCGTCAGGTACTGATTCAGCACCGTCGATGTCAGCGCTTCGGGGTTGAGATCCAGTGTCAGCGCACCCTGCTCGTGGAGCCGCGCCAGCAACAACTCGCGGCGTCCCGCCATCTCCTGCGCGGCGGCGGCGCGGAACATCTGCTCCACATTTTTAGGCCGCGCATTGGCGATCAGTTCAACCTCAGGCTGGGCCATGGCGACAAAGAGCAACACATGCCGGCGAAGCAGTTGCAGTGCGCCGTCGATGACCTCGGGGCGCATGGCGGTCTCGGCCAGATCCGTCACCCACAGAATCAAAGACCGGCGTGGCTGCAGGCGATTCAACACGGCCGTGGCTCGCAGATGATCTGCCTCGCCGCCTTCCGCGCGTATCACGGCCAGCGATTCGATAATCTGCCGCAAATGCGCCGCCCCGCGTCCGGGCAGCAAGCGCTGCTGAATGCCCTGTCCGTAGGCCAGCAAGCCCACGCGGTCGCCGGAGTAGAGCGCCAGTTGGGCCAGCGAGACAGCCGTCGTGCAGGCATAGTCGAGCTTGGAGTTGACCGGCGCAGGGCCGGAGTTTCGTGAAGTCATCCCCATGGCGACCCGCGCCCGCATCAGCCGCCCGCAATCGAGGACAATCCACACCGCCTGGCTGCGCTCGGTCTGATACTGCCGGGTGATGGGGTTGCCGCGCCGCGCTGTGGCTGTCCAGCAAATGTCGCGCAGGTCGTCTCCCTCGCGGTATTCGCGCAGGCTCTCGAAGTCCCGGCCCAGCCCGCGCAGCCGCGCCTGGCGAAGTTGCAGGTCGATCTGGCGGCTGCGTGCGAGGAAGATCTGCTGCTCTTCGCCCGTGCGCAGCGCCGGGTACACGCGAACCGTCTGCGTGAGTGGCGCTCTGGCCCACCGCTCGGCGAGACCCAGACCCGAGCGGTAGCGCACGTATAGCCAACCGGTCTCCCAGTCGCCACGCTCCTTGGGTTTTACACGATAGCGCAGCCGAGCAGCGATGCCGGGGAAGGCCGTGAGCCGCAACGTCTCAGGCTCGGCGACCAGCGCCGGCGGAAGATCGTCTACCAGCCGGCAATCGATGATTACGCGGCTGCGGTTTTCAATGGCCAGCTCGATCTCGGTTTCGCTCTCCAGCGCGGGGGCATTCGACCAACTGCGGCTGGCGGTCAGCTTGGAAGCGGCAGGCAGTCGCAGACCATCGAAGAGCGCGAAGATGAGTACCAGCGCGTCCCAAGCTGGCATGGCGAATGCCAGCCGCCAATCCCACAAACCCGGAAGCAGCCAGACGAATCCGGCCAGCAGCAACAGGATCGCCCGCGACGTCAGGCCAAACGCCCACCGGCGCCTCCGTTCACAAAGCGCGCTGACCGGGCCGGGATGGAGCGAGGGAGAGATCATGATCGTTCAAAATCGCAAATCGAGGGCCATGGCGAGGGCGCGATCGACTTCGGCGAGCTTCGCCTGAGAGAGCGAGCCGACAAACTGCGTCAGATCGGATTTAAGAACACTGGCGAGATTGTCGCATAGGATCCAACTCTCATGCTTCAGTCCCTCATCCAGGCCAACGCCAACCTGCGTCGAAAGCCCACTTCCATTTGTGTAGATCGGCGCACAGATCACAGTGGGAAATCGAGTGTCGATTAGCGCTTGGCGGCTGACAATTGCGAATATGCGGTGGCGCTTCGGGTCATCCTGCGGCTGGTGCACGCGGTAGAGCTGGCCTCGGCGCATGGCTTCCTCAGTCCTCCGTTGTCCATTCGGTCGGTGCCTGATAGCGCAGCACATCGAGCGCCTCGCGATTAAGGTGCTCGATGTTGGCGTTGATCAGTTCCGCGTCACGCCGGTTGATGGCTTCACGAACCTTTTCTTTGAAGTGCTCGCGAATGATCTCTTCAATGAACGACGAGCGGGAGGATTTGGAGCCCGCCCTGCGATCGATCTCTTCGAGCAGGTCGGATGAAAGTGTGATGGATGTCTTCAGTTTCATACCACCTTTATACTACTCCCCTTCTGATTGAAAATCATTGCCTCGGCACCGGCACCGCTGCAATCACGTCCGCCAGCACCCGGTCGGCGTCAAAGCCTTCAAGCTCAGCCTCGGGCTTGAGCATCACCCGATGCCTGAGCACCGGCTGCACCGCGCGCTTCACGTCGTCGGGAATCAGATAATCCCGGCCATCGAAGGCGGCGACGGCCTGTGCCACCCGCATCAAGCTCACTGCGGCGCGAGGACTGGCGCCCAGCAATAGCGTGGGCCATTCACGCGTGCGTCGGGCCAGCGCTAGGATGTAGGTCGTCAGCTCCGGCTCAATGCGGATCGCCCGCACCTCGGCGCTGGCGGCGGCCAACAAGCCTGCGGGAATCGCCGCGATCTGAGCGTCTTCGAGAAGCCCCGCTCCCGTTCCCGCGTGATGCCGCTCAAGAATCTGCCGCTCATCGTGTTCCGTTGGATAACCCACCCGAATTTTGAGCAGGAAGCGATCCAGTTGCGCCTCGGGCAATGGATACGTGCCCTCGAAGTCAACCGGGTTCTGCGTGGCGAAGACGGTAAACCAGGCAGGCAGCGGGCGGCGCGTGCCGTCGGTGGTCACCTGCCGCTCTTCCATGCATTCAAGCAGCGCGGCCTGCGTGCGCGGCGGCATGCGGTTGATCTCGTCCACCAGCAATAAATCCGTGAATACAGGTCCGGCGTGGAAGGCAAAGTTCTCTGAGCCGGCACGCAAAATCGTGGTACCCAGAATGTCGGCCGGCATCAAGTCGGGCGTAGCCTGCACGCGCTGGAAGCCGAGGCCAAGCAGCCTTCCCAATGCTTTCACGATAAGAGTTTTTGCGATGCCCGGCACGCCCTCTAAAAGCGCATGGCCTTGGCAAAGTACAGCAATCAGAACTTCCTCAATCGCGTCATCCTGACCTGAAATCACACGGCCCAACTCCGCGCGGGAGTGGGCAATGAGCTGGCTCGTGGCTCGCAAATGCTCCGCAAATTTTACGTTTTCATTTGGTTCTTCCGCGTGGTTGAGTTCGTTTTCCTGGCTCATGAAGCCCTTTCCTTCGAAGTGGAATGAATAGCGTTCGCTAGCGGAGTCCGGCTGCCTGGCCCAGCCGCTTCGGTCAGCAATTTCAAGTGCCCGTGCAGCGCCTGGATCAGCTTGAGCGCTTGCCGGGGATTGACCGAACCGCCCCACGCCGCGTTTTCGCATGCAGCAAGATCCTCCTCCAGGCTGGCCTCCGCTTGAGGAAACCGCCTGCGAATTACGGCTGCAAGCTCGGCTGCGCCCATCTTGCTCGGCCCCTGTCCGCAGAGACCCAGGCTGCGGCGGCGAAAGCGTTCCCAGGCAACCGAGACCGCCGTCGACGAGGCTCCCGCATTGCGGTAAAGTGAGCCCAGCGCCTCAAGAAACTCGATCGGCGTTGCTCGCGCCTGGGGAGGCAGGTCACGCACCGGTCCGCTCCGCCGGCTAAAGCTGAAGAGAATCAGCAGCGCCAAACCCAGCAGGCCCGACCACAGCATCGTCCATGATGGGCCCGCCGCATAGCTCCAGACGGAGCGCACATCGCCATGCAGGGACTCGTCCCAATAGAAGCGATGACCTTCGCGTGGCCCCAGCGAGTTGAGCAGCAGATCGAGATTCTTGGCGCGGCCGATCGAACCGTTTTCGAGTGGCGTCGAGCCGGCCCACCACACCACGTGGCCCTTGCCCCAATCGAATTCGACCACTGCGGGATTGCCGGCGCAACTGTAGTCGACGCGATGGGCCGGGTCGCCCTCGGCCCACGAGGCTTCGGGCACCATCCACGCCTCGCCGGATTCCGACAGCGCATCCATCCCCTCAGGCTCAAGTTTGCAGGCCGCAAAATTGAACTCTTTTGGTGTTCGACTTGATTCGCCAGGCAAGATCGAGCCGCCCAGGTAGCCCGTCGAGAGCACGCGGCCGCCGCGCTCGACAATCTTGCGCACCGCCTTGATGTCTTCCGGGTCGCGGGAAAACGGCTCGGCAAAGATCACCACCGTCTCCGGCCCGGCCATCGCCGCCAATTCACTCAAGGGCCGCTCCCAACGTTCCAGAGAGTAGCCGGATCGGAGCAGCGTCTCATAGGCGGCGCGCGCGCCGTGCCGGCCAGCCAGATAGGTTGAGGGCAGCGGATTGTCGTTGTCGTTTCCGTTCGGCAGCAGGAAGCCCGTGACAACTGCGAGCGCCAAGGCGATGCCCACGAACCAGAAAAGCAAACGGCGGTCTTTGGCGTCGAGCGAGGAAAGCAACCCTGAAGCCAGGCGCAGCTTCGGGACACGCTTACTTTTTGCTTGCCGAAGGAACAACCAAAGCAGAGACAGAGAGCCCAGAAGCACCCAGGTCAATAACCAATAGGGCCAGCGATAGAGTGCTGTGAGGAACGTCATCGCGCACCGCCGTCAATCGTTTGCGAGCCCGTCACGCCTCCGCCCGCGATGAGCTTGGCGGCCACTTCCTCTGCGGCGAGATAATCGCTCTCGGCTGCCGTGCGGCCTCCGTACCAGGTACGCTCAAAGCTGCCGGTAAGCGCGGCCAGCCCGGCGCGGCGTGGGTCTTCAGCGGTTACCAGCGCCAGATACTCGCGCGGAGTGCGCGCCCGATCCGCCGGCCAAAGACGCTTGGATTCAAGCCTGGAAATCGCCGCCCAATAGACAAAATGAACTGCCTCGCGCCACTGGCCTGAACTGGCAGATCGGCGAGCGTCATTGATCCACAGTTGCCAGTCGCGAGTCGAAGCAGCGCCGGCTGCGGGAGCGTCGCTCTCCGGCATTAGACGCATGCGCCAGCGGCGTTCGAGTTGCACCAGCCCCCACACCAGCCCCCCGCACACGGCCACAATGAAGCCCCACACGATCGCACTCCCAACCCAGGCGGCATGAATTTGAAACCTCGCGGCTCTCGCCCAGATCCGGTTGATCCACGTGCCGACTTTCTCCCAAAACGAATCGCTCGCCTTGGGTCCCTCCAAAGCACGAAAATCGCGGCCCGACAACACCTGCTTCATGGCGTCGCGCTCGTGCGTATGATCGGCGACAGGCGCAGGCGCGTTTGCCGCTGCTGCATCCGCCTGTGCGATGTCCTGGGTAAGTCGAACGTCGGCGGCTTTAAGAAGTTGGCTGGTGGTGGCCTTGGGCGGACGGGTGGGCTCTTCAGTCTGGCCCGGAACTTCGTCCCCGGTAACGGGCGTCTCCGGAGCCTTTCCCTGCTGCGTGTCTTCAGCTTTGTTCTGGTCCGTGCTCTGAGTTTGCCCTGGAGTTTTGTCCTGAACTTTATCTTGAAGTTTTTCCGGTACCTCGTCTTTTTCCTGGGCCTTCAAAAGCAACGCGCGCAGCCAGCCGTAACTCACCAGCCGCAGCCCCGCGTTGGGCGCATTGCCGAGCGGCAGATGATCGTCAGAGCCCACGAGCGCTGGGTCGCATGCCTTCGTGCTCCGCTCTTTAGCGCATGCGTCGACGATCGAGATCAGCTCGACCAGATGCTGCCGATATTCCATCAGCGCAGCAACCCGCGAATCGCCTTTGATTTGAACTGCGGAGGCAGGGGGTGCACCAGTCTCTCCATAAGCGCATGAAGCGCCAAGACCGGCGACCATAGCCGCAGCCAGCGCTGCGCCCGCAAAATCAGTCCGCGCCGTCAAGCCTCACCCTCCCCGGCCCCGGCAAGCAAAGCCAGACCGTCCGCAAGGGGCGGAGTCGCAGGCGCGTGGAGTCCGGCAGCATCCATCATTCTTTCGATATCGTACCTTCCCCGCCGTATCCGGTGATCGAAATTGGATCGCCCTGCCTTTACCCTTGTGATCCAAGGCTCGGCGAATGCCACTTACCGGTGCTAGCTTCCTGGATGATCTTCAGCGGGGTCGTGTGGTGAGACCGGCGCAGGCTCTAAGTGACCGTCAAGTGCGAGCCATGGTTCGCCGGTGGAAATCGTCTCGTCTGCGGCCGTCGCTTCGGTGGCCAACTCCGGCGCTGCCAGCCCGGCGGCCTGCATCATCCACTCGATGTCGTACCCCTCTTTGCGAATCCGCTGGTCATAGTAAAACAGTGTTACTCCCATCGCATAGATCGGCCCGAGAAATGTGTTGGTAAAGAACCCAATCACCTGCGACAGCGCTTGGGTTCCTGGACTCAGCAACTGGCCGGGGTGCTTGATGGCTGCCACAAAGACGAAGACCTGGGTGATCGCCACCAGCACAGTCTTGACCGCTCCGATCAACACGACCAGCAGGAAGATGCGTCCCCACGATCCTTTAGCCAGATCGATACTGCGCCGGATGGCCGTGCGGGCCTTCAAGTCTTCCACCACACTGGCCGGAATTGCCAGCGAATAGCGCAGCCCCATGATCGCCGTATAAACGCCAACCGGAATCAAAAGCAAAATGAAAGACACAAAAACCACGACAACAATAAACAGCGTCTGCGGATTCGACATCGCAGCCTGCTGTGCGGCCGGGTCCGTTCCGAACCCCTTGATGTAATAGCCCAGGGCCCCGAAAAATCCACCGTAAAGCGCGGCCATCGGCAAAAATACCACGAGAAATGTCAGAGTCATCAGCCACAGATATCGGCCCAGCTTGGGCAATATGCTGCGATAGGCTCCGCGTATCGTCGCCGGTTTCCCCAGATGAACCCATGCTACGGCGCGGCTGACGGCTGCCATCACCGCACCATAGAGCAGGAACACGAGAAAAACCATGAGTACCGTAGTCGTCCAGGTAATCCATTGCAGCCGCTGGGTCATGTGCAGCACGCGCAACGTCTCTGCCAACCCGATCTGCAAAAGTCCCACCACCAGCAACGCACCGGCGTAAGCCGACGAGATGCCGGCGAAGAGCAAAAAATTAGTGCGATAAAGCTGGGCGGTGCGGTCGAGAATCTCACCTAAAGTAAACGGGCGGAGATTGCTTTCCATCTTGGCCTCCCCGGAAATCCTGTGTCTGCGCTTGCCGGGATACTAGCACAAGAGCTACGCCATCTGCCGTGCGCGCCAAGGCAACTACTCCAGGGTCTTGATCGGCGTTCCTTCGGGAATGTTATGAATGATGAACTGCTCATCGGTCAGCGGAACGTTCTGTTTCACTTCCTCGACCGTAAGAACAATCTCCAACTCCTCAAGCGGTCGCTTGATCGTCACATTGGAGGGATACTTGTTGCCCCCAAAATCCTTGTATTGGGAATAGAAGACTTCGGTCTCGAGGTTGCCTTCGCTGTCGTAAAGATCCTGCTGATAAGGCAGCAGGTCGTCGCGATGGAAGGTCACCACGCGCACCGGCGTCAACTGCTGGCTGCCCGGCTTGCGGCGGCTGATGCTTAAGACATACTCCGGCACCATGTAGAAATGTTTCCGGGTCGCGTCCTCCACAGTGATCGTATCCGCGGTTACTGAATAGAGATCGTCCGGGGCCAGTCCGCGCACGATCAGCGCGTCGAAAAAGAATCCAGGGCGCAGGTTTTCAAACGGCTTTTCCGACTTCTTCTTCACCGCATAAGGGCCCTTGACCACCTGGCTGCCCGAGGGCAGATGGTAGTACATCATGAATTGGCTGCCGTCCCCGCTCAGATCCAGCGCTCGGATGCCGAAGTAAGAGCCCACAACCCTGAGCATCTCCGGCTTGCGCATCAGGATGTGGCCCCGAATGGTCGGCGACCCCTTGGCTATGCCTTCCTTCTTGTCGCTGTGGCTGGCTTGCATCTCTACCGTAGCCGTGATGCTGTCAAGGGCGCTCCATCGCTCGTTCAGCCGCTCCACTAGTTCGATCGGGGCGACCGTCTGGGTCACCATCGGCCCTTTCGGAATCGGCAGCTTGCGCGTAGTGGGAAGCAGAGAGCACCCTGAAAGAAGGAGCGAAAGCGACAAAGCAGCGGCAGCCAGGCCGCGGCTTGCCTTCATCGCTCACCTGCCTTCTTCATCGCATGGCGGTATCCGGCCACGTTGTGCTCATGCTCCGCTTCGGTGCTGGCAAACAGCGACTGCCCCTGAGGATTGGCTCCCGCCGCAACGAAATAGAGATAACTGGTCTGTGCCGGCTCCATCGCCGCTCGCAGCGACTTCAGCCCCGGATTCGCCACCGGACCCGGAGGCAGCCCGGCATGCAGATACGTGTTGTAAGGCGTGTCGAACTTCAAATCGCTCCTGTGGATCACGCCCTGCCAGCGTCCTTCCACTTCGAGGCCGTAAATCACAGCCGGATCGGTCATCAGCGCCATTCGCTTCTCCAGCCGGTTTTCAAAGACGCCGGCCACCAGCGGGCGCTCTGCGTCCACCGCCGTCTCCCGTTCCACCAGCGAAGCCAAAGTCACCACTCGATGCACGTTTCCCTTCAATCCAATTTGCCCGGCTATTGCGCGGAAGCGCCGCACCATGGCCGCGCAAATCTGCGGCGGGCCAAACTTGCGGGGAAAATGATAGGTGTCTGGAAACAGATAGCCTTCCAGGCTTTTTGCGCCGGGGTCTAGGTCGGCCACCAACCCCACCTGTTTAGATGCGCCATCCAGAAAACTCTGCCTTGGACCAAACCCCGCCGCTTCCAATCGGCTGGCTATATCAAAGATGCTTGACCCCTCAGGCACGACAACCGTCTTGGTAAAAACATCGCCCCGAACGATGCGCGCATAAACTTCGGTCGCCGGTGCCGGGTGATCGAAGCGGTACTCGCCCGCCTTGAGCCTTCCCCGCTTGATCCAGCGCAGCGCATCAAAGGCGTATTGGCTGCGAACAACCCCCGCCGCCTCCAGTTGCTCGCCGATTCTTACCGTGGACGACCCCGGCGCAAACTCGACAAAAGTCTCCTGCGACGGTCCGTAAGGCCAAAGAGCCAGCCATGCCGCCACCCCACCCGCCCCCAGCAGCAGCAAAAAGGCAATCGCAAACAGTGCCCCCGCGCCGGAACCCGTCTTCCTTCTGCTCGTCCGTCTCCGTGGCGCCATCCGTTGCGTTCAACCCTTCCAGTACCGTTACCGCATGATTTGGTAATCCCAGGCCGGTCCCTGGACCGGCTGTTGTCGGAGCGTCCTCGCTCGCACATACTCAGCGGCGACCACCAAATCGTGCGGTCCATGCACGACTAATAGAAAACGCAGAAATTGCCTTCCGGGTTCCCTTCTCTTGATTGTACCGGGTGGGCTGCCTGCCTTTAGGTGTACAGTAAGCCTCAAAGCCCCCTTTTTGAAAGGCTGCACTCCAATGACCCTGCTCGACAAGATCCGGGAGGAAAAGCTCATCCGCCTGGCAATGACCCACTTCCGGCCCAACCTGTCGCCAGCCGAACTCAGGGTCCTGCACGACTCCGCCAGCTCCGAAGACCTGCCCGACCCCGATGAGAATGCCCCGCGCCCAGAAGTCCGCGCAGATTTCCTCCGCTGGTTAGCCACCGATCCCGATACTGCGCCGCACATCGACTCCAAAGGCCTGCGCGTCTATGCCGCAACCATCTCGGGTAAGCTCGACCTCGAAGAATGCCATGTCAAGAAGACGATGGTAATGCAACGCTGCAACTTTCAAGGAAATATAAACCTCATCTCTGCGGAAACAAAGGGGATTCACATCCTTGATTCGTCGCTTTCCGGAGGCCTTTGGGCCGATCGGGTCATCATTCACGGCCCACTCTGTCTTCAGCGCGTCCTGTCCGAGGGTGAGATTCGCCTGAATGGCGCGTGGATCGAGGGGGAGCTCGATTGCAATGGTGCCATGCTCAATGCCAAGGGCGTCGCTTTGAATTTGGACGGTGTCAAAGTCACATTAAATTTGGAGGGCGCCAAAATCGATAGTGACGTCTTTCTGCGTGATCCGTTTGAAACGCTGGGGACCGTTCGGCTCCTGGGTACGCGAATCAGCGGCCAACTCGATTTCCGAGGCGCGAAGCTGGCCAAGGTGGTTTGCAGAAACATGCAGGTCGCTGACGACTTGATGTGGATGGGAATTCGCGAACCGGAAAATGCAGCCCTCGATCTCACCGGCGCAAGGGTAAAAAATCTCCGCGACGACAAAGAGAGCTGGCCGGTCAAAGGAAAGCTGATTCTAGACGGATTGTTCTACGAGGAGGCGACCCAACACGTACGCCCCTCAGACGAAGAGATTGCAATGCCGAAGTTGAGCGAGGAGCTTCCCCTCAATGTCCGGGAACGTGTTCACTGGCTTAACCTCCAACCGGAGGACACGTGCAGAAAACCGCAGCCATGGATGCAACTCCGGGATTTGCTGGAGAGGAAAGGCGACAGCAGGGGTGCCAAGTACGTTCTCCGCCGTTTCCGCTGCTTGCAGGCGCAGAAAAGCTGGATTCCCTGGCGATGGCTGAAAAAAGGTATTGCGCTGCTTGAGGAGAATCCCCTACTTATCGGTTGCCTGATTGCACTCACTCTGGTCTTGGGTACCTTTGTCTATGCAGGTGCCGCGCGAAGCGGAGCGATGATCGAAACAGTAACGACGCAGCCCAACATGATCGCTTCTTACTTTGAAATCGTAAAAGACGCACCCAGAAAGCCCGACGAATCAATCAAGCCCGTCTCCGTCCATTACACCTCCTTCCAGCCCTTCATCTACACGCTAGAGAATGCGGTTCCCTTGGTGAAACTGGGGATGGACGAGCGCTGGATGCCCGACCCGCAACACCAGCCGCGGCCGTGGTTTCCAAAAGACGGCAGGCTGGACGGCCTAAAGTGGTTCAACAGTTATAGCTTCCTGGTCTGGTTCCGCTGGCTGTTAATTCTGTGGGGTTGGGTGCAGGCGACGATCTTAGCGGCCTCCGTAGCAGATCGCTTCCGGAAATAACGGGACTTTGCAGATGATTTCCCTCCCCGAGCGCACAATAGAAGAATGATCCATGAGAGAAGAATGCTCAATGAGCGGAGCCGCGGGCCTTTCCTAATCCCTAGCCCCTAATGCCTGTGTTCCAGTTACCCCCGAACACCCCCCCTATTTACTGTGAATCTGTGAAACTGTGGAGCGGAGCGGCCCTTCAACCCACCCGGCGAGCGCGCCAAACGTTAAGCTAGAGCCCAGGAGCTGGAAACTGGAATCTGCCTCGAAACCCCGTTATCTAGGCCTCGATGTCGGCAACCGCCGCATCGGCGTGGCCGTGTCAGACGAGTTAGGCCTCACGGCGCAACCGGTTCTTACGCTTGAGCGGCGCCACAATCGGCGTGAAGACCTGCGGTCCCTCGCGCGGCTGGCGCGGCGGTTCTCAGTCGCCGGTATTGTGGTCGGCAATCCGCTGCATCTCTCTGGCGACATGAGTTCACAGGCCGCCAAAACGCAAGCCTTCGCCGCTGAACTCGGTGTGCTGACCGGTCTCGCGATTCACCTGTGGGACGAACGTCTTACAACCCGTGAGGCGCACCAAATTCTGTATGACGCCGGTCATGCGCGCCAAAAACATCGCCGCGTCGTAGACCAGGTCGCAGCGACGCTGATTTTGCAGTCCTTTATGGAACAAACATCTCGCGTTGCTCCCGCCTCGGTCGAACCGGCGCCCGAATCGGAAAATCCCCATCAAACATATATTCCTCAATCGGATATTCAGCGAGATTGATTCCCGCCTTTCGCCGGCCTTTCATCCCTGTTCCCTTCCTTTCCCCCGCGTATAATCAGAACACAAGATTTTTTATCTTTCGCGGATTGAGCAACCTCGCTCCCCGCCACGGAAAACGATGCCCGAACACATTAAAAAACAGCTATTAGCCGAGATCGAACTCCTTGAACACGAGCTCCAGCATGAGCTTCCCGCCGAGATCAAAAAGGCCGTGGCCATGGGCGATCTCTCCGAGAACGCCGAATACCACATGGCCAAGCAGCGCCAGACCTTTGTCGACGCGCGCCTTGGCCAGTTGAAGCGCCGCATGGCCGAGTTGTCGCTCGTCAATCTCACCAACATTCCCCGAGACAAGGCCGGCTTCGGCTCGACGGTCGTGGTCTACGACTCCACCAAAGACGTAGAAATCGTTTATCGCCTCGTAACCAGCGAAGAGTCCGATGTGTCCAAAGGGCTGATCTCGACCACCTCGCCCATCGGTCGCGGCATCGTCGGCAAGAAGGTGGGCGACACCGCGACCATCGTCACGCCCAACGGCAAGCGCGAACTGGAGATTTTGAAGCTGACCACGATTCACGATGAAGCCGAAGCAGCGGCCGCGCAAGCCGAGGCCAGCCCAGAGCTGAGTCAGGCCCTGAATCAGGCCCAGCCTCAGGAGCACAAGTAAGCAAGATGGCAATCACCTGGACCAGCGCTTTCGGCCGTGCTTGCGGATGGCTTCTCGACCGCCTCGTACACGGCATGGCGCTGACCAACATCTCGCCGAATGCTCTGACCTTCATCGGCCTCGTCATCAACATCGCCGCCGCATTCCTGTTTGGCCATGCCAACGCCACCAATGCCGGACGCATGTTCTTCGCCGCAGGCTGCGTGATCTTCGCCGCCGGGGCCTTCGATATGCTGGACGGCCGTGTCGCCCGGCGCAACAACCAGGTGACCGTCTTCGGCTCGTTTTTTGATTCGGTAATCGACCGCTATTCAGACGTGGTGCTCTTCTTCGGATTGCTGGTTTACTACGGCCGCATTAATCGCTTCAGGTATGTCGTGCTGGTGGCCTTTGTCATGGTGACCTCGCTCATGGTCAGCTACACGCGCGCCCGCGCCGAGGCTCTCATCGGCCAATGCAAGGTGGGTTTCATGGAGCGGCCCGAGCGCATCGTTCTGGTGATCATCGGCGCCATCTTCTATCACTGGGGCGCAATGGCGCCGGTGCTGTGGGTGCTCGCCGTGCTCTCCACCATCACCGTGGCCCACCGCATCGTCTACACGTATCAGAACACCAAACACCTGGCCCCGATCGCCTGAGATTCATTCACGAATCCTAGCAGTTGAGCATCACCGCCGAGCAGCCCTCGCGGACAGGCTTCCATTGCACCAGAAACTTCGTCACAGCAGAGGACTCCATGCGGCGCATGGCTTCAAATTCGCCGCCCTTCTGGCTATAGAGCAGCTTGCCTTGTTCGCTGAGCACAGCTAAAGCCGGCACTCCTTTGTCCAGCGGGACATCGTACAGTTCGGCGAGATCCAGGTTGGCGTCCTTCATGCCGATGTTCACGTGGACCAGCACGAAGTTCGCTTCCAGGATTGGCCGGTTGGCCGTGTCGTGGAAGTAGAGGTCCAACACCTGGCAGTCCCCGCACCAATTGCCGCCAAAGTCGAGCAGAACCCGCTTGTGGCTGGTGGCGGCTGTCTTGAGGGCGGCTGCCAGGTCCGCCTTGGCTTGCGCCGGATCTGGATAAATCTCACGCCCGGTGGAACGAGCCTTTCCAGCGCTTACAATCAGCAAGGCGGCGAGAGCGAGAAACTTCACGGTCTTCAACAGGAATTCCTCCACAATTGATTTTAGTCTGCCACAAAATCCGGGCAGCGGTGCTATCTTCGTCCCGTAGTGCATGTCTATCTCACGTTATGACGCATCTCTCTGATCTAACGACGCATCTCTCTGGATGGCGCATTGCCTTATACTTTCTGATTGGATGACAAACTCTACCGATCTGCGCAAACGGCTGGAATCGTCGACCTTTCCCGATCTGGGGGCGATGATGGAGGGCTATGCGCGGGCGGCGGCAGAGTGGGCTGAGTCTGCGTTCAAGCAACGGCTCGATTTTACCTCGGACTCAATCGACACGCTGGACGAGATTCTGGTGCTGGTCGGCGAGAGTCCTGAATTGGATCTTGACTTCGAAGTGCGGCTCTGGGGCAGCTATCTGGGAGAAGTGCTGCGCCGCCGCTATGCCGGCGCGTGGGAGATGACTCAATACCCCGGCGGCGTGGTTGCGGTTCCGGCCATCGACGTTCGAGGCTCGCGGCTGTTTCCCCTGGTCAAGGTCTACCGCCGCCTCACCGTGGGCGATGAAGAAGATCTGCGCACCTTCTACGTGATGGTGACCGAGCGCCTCGGACGGCCGGCACAGGTGAACTAAAGCGGCGCGGGGGAGAGAATTCTGATCTCCCACGGAAGCAAGTTCGACGATTTCAGTTCGCTGAAGCCGGTTTCTGCTTGGATATCAGGCTTTGTGCGACAATAAATTCTGTAAGAGCGCGGCGGCATTGAGCCGCGCGGAGGAAAAACATGGGCGATCTATTTCAGCCGACCCATCTGCTGATCATAGCGATTATTTTGCTCGTTCTCTTCGGCGCCAAACGCTTGCCGGAGTTGGGCAAGGGATTGGGCGAAGGCATGAAGGGCTTCAAGGAAGGCCTTAAAGGCATCACCGACCCACCGGTCGCACCAACGGTTCAACAAACTGCCGCGCCCGCGCCACCTGCCGCCGCGACGCAGCCGCAGTCCCCGCCTGCAAACCCCGAGACTAGTTTCATTGTCTGTACCCGCTGCGGCGGCCGATTTGAAAACCCGCACGGTTTCAAGGTTTCAGACTTCGTCTGCCGCTCTTGTTCTGCGCGTTCCTGAAGTAGAGAAGTGCTGAAGTGATAACGTGCCAGAAGCTTCTATAGCATGAATCGATACATTCAATGAAAAGGCCTGTGCTCGCGCACAGGCCTTTCGTCTCTGTCTTGGCAATCAAGGTCCCGCAAGCCGAGCCCGTCTCTAGTGGGAGTCCTGCGCCGAGGGATAATAGCCATGCTTGTTGCTCACCTCTAGACCGGGGCGATCGACGCGCACCTCGATCTTGCGGAACTTGCCGTCGATCGATGGCTGATGGCTGTAGTAACCCAGCGTGTACTGGTTGCGCGCCTCTTCGGCGATCGTGGCGTAGCTTTTTTCGATGCCGTTGACGCCGTTCTCAAATTGGGGTGCGCCGCCGGTGGCCAGAATGTACTTGGCGAGCAGGTTGTCGTACATCGTGCCGGGCAGGTGAAGACGGCTGATATAGCCCTCGCCCCAGCGCGCCGAGTCGCCCACCAGCGTGCCATAAACTGCAATTTTGTTGGTGTCCAGGTAGCGCAGCACCTCCTTGAAGGTGGCCTTGCTGCCGTACTCCTTGCCGTCGGAGATGACGAAGATGATGCGGCGGCGGCCCTGGGGGCGCGTCGACAACTCCTTGGCCGCGGCCAGGATCGCATCGTTGAGCGTATGGGGCTCCTTGGGAATCGTGGACCAAGTCCCATTGCCGCCGGCTGAGCGTCCTGTTTGCAGGTTAGGGTCGACGCAGTTGCCGTTCTGGGTAATGCTGCAGCCGGCAAAAGGACCGCTGTTGATGGGCACCAGCATCTCGCTCCCGGTCTCTTTAGCCAGGGCCAGCACGGCGGGCAACCGTGCACTCTGCGCGCCGGTAAAGCCTGTTCGCTCCTGGGTCATATGGCCGTAAGTGAAGACCGCTGCTTCGTCGTAGTTCGCCAAAGCGCCTTGGATCGCGCCCAGAGAGTTGTTGACCTTGGCCATTACGTCCGAGGTAAGGCTCTGGTCGATGACAAAAGCGATCGAAAGCGGGAAAGAGTCCGTGGTGAAAAAGGAGATCGGATAACGAGTGTCGTTCTCAAAGATCTTGAAGTCGCGGTAAGTGAGCCCTGCGACCAGTTTGCCCTTCGGGTCCTTCACGGTAACGGGCACATCGACGAAGGTAGTATGCCTGATAAACGTGGTAATCTTCGATGCGCCTTCACCGGCGGCCGGCATCTCGGGTGGTGCGGTCTGGATCTGGTCTTTGCCCTGGCTGCTGGGCTCCTGGCTGCTGGGGGCTTGGCCGGAGGCCGCAGGCTGCTGCTGGCCCGCAGGACTCGAAGAAGAATCTGGGCCCGCCGGCGTTTCACCTGCGCCTTTACCCGGAACGATCGGTCCTGTCACGTCTGAGGAAAGCGGCTTGGGAGCCTGGGGCGTTGGGGCATCGGGGACGGCGGGCTGCTGCTCTTGAGCCAGCGCAGCCGAACTCAAACACATGCTCGAACTGAGGAGCGCGGCAAGCGCCATTGCCACAAAACCTAGCTTCACAGGTACTCTCCAATAATTAGTGTTCTGTCAACATCGGTCGTTCAATGAAAAGCAGCGCCCTTGAAACCAATGAGCCTCCTGCAGCGGCGAAAGACATTGGCCGTCAGCCAAAACGCTGACCAGTCTTCACTGAACACCGTCCACTGAAACAGTATTCCAACCGTCAGAGTATCAGACGCGCCAGCGCTCCTGCCGGTTGTGCCGGAAGTAAGCATTCGAGTATGCTTTCCTCGGAGTGCCAATTCCGTCTAAAGGACCAGATGAGAACACGATGGGGAGTTGCCGCTTTGCTGCTAGGCCCGCTGGCGCTGGTTCCAGTGGGATGGACCCAGCTTGCCCCTTCACCCGACGCTCCTCCGGTTTCGAATGCACCGGATACGGCCGCCGATGATGTCCCCGTGACGACGCTCAAGATGAACGTCAACCTGGTGGACGTCTTATTCACCGTCAAAGACAAGTCCGGCGAACTGGTTCCCCACCTTACCAAGGACGACTGCAAGATCTCTGAAGACAAAACTCCGCAGACGCTTAAAAGTTTCGTCGCAGAATCGCATCTGCCCCTGACCATTGGGATTCTGCTCGACACCTCCGGCAGCCAGCAGCGCGTACTGCCCCTGGAGCAGGATGCGGGTAGCCAGTTCCTGGAGCGCGTACTTAAGCCCAAGGATGAGGCTTTTTTGCTCTCCTTCGACGTGAATGTGGACCTGCTTCAGGATTTCACCAATAACCCCCGCCTGCTGGCGCGCGCCATGAGCAAGGCCGAGATCAACACCGCCGGGGGCAATGGCGCGGCGGGCATCCCGGGTGCCGGCGGGGGCACCATTCCGACCATCGGCGATCCCAAAGGCACCGTGCTCTACGACGCCGTCTTCCAGGCTGCCAACCAGAAGATGAGCCAGGAATCTGGCCGCAAGGCAATGATCCTGCTCACAGATGGCGAGGACGAGGGAAGCCGGACAAAAATCAATGAGGCCATCGCCGCCGCGCAGAAGTCGAACATCATCATCTACACGATTTTGATCGCCGACCGGGGCTTCTATGGGGGCTTTGGCATGGGCTATACCGGCTACTCCGCAATGAAGAAGATGACCGAAGAGACCGGCGGCCGGCTGATCGACGTGGGCAACAACGGTAAAAAACTCGAGGCTGCCTTCCAGCAAATCGAAGACGAGTTGCGCACCCAGTATGTGGCCAGTTACACCCCCAGCAACACGAAGCTGGACGGCAGCTTCCGCAAGCTCTCAGTCGAGTGCCGCGGCGACGGTCTCAAGGTGCAGGTTCGCAAAGGCTACTTCGCACTACCGCCGCAGGAATAGGCTCGGAGTTTTGGATTCGCCCTCAGCTTGACCGCAAGAGGCACCCCGATCAATACAGCGCAACGAGACAGTATTCACCTCTCGACTACGGATCGATGGCCAGCCGAAAGAGCAGGCAATAGATCATTCCTTGGGGCCTGAGTGCAGCAAGAGTCTACACGTGACTCCGGACTGTGCGAAAAGCCGCCTAAGTGTCTCATTTCCGCACAACAAATTACCTTGGTATCGTTCCGAGGTAATCTGGCGCTTATTAGAATTCTTTACTAGTATCGGCACAAGTCGAAAATACTTTAGCCCTTGCAGGAAAATTTTTTCAGAGGGCGTGAAAGATGATCGAGGACAGTGCCATGTATACCAACTGCGCCGCGAGTGAAGATTTTGAGATCAGCCCCCGGTTCCGTCTTACCATCGAGGAGCGGATTGCACGCTTGGAGAAAGATGCCGAGTTCGATGAGTCGCAGGTAGCGTTGCTCGACGACATCGACCACATTCGCAGGCATATGCGGCTCGTCGCCATGCAGCGTGCCGAGGCTCTGCGCATGAGGCTCTTCCTCGACCGCGCCAAGTCCCGCATGCCCCGCCCTATGATCGCCCTGTAAGACAATTCAAAACAGCGTAAGAACAATGTAAGAAGATGTAAGACAGCGCGAGTAAGACAATGTAAGACAGAGAGACCAGAGATCCAGCTTGGGGGACCAGAAAAATACTCTGATCCCCATCCATCTTCCGGCTCTCTCGATAAGCTCCATCTCAAGGCGCCCCGCGAATGGAACTGGATTACTTTGTTGTCGACGTCTTTACCGACCAGGTGCTGGCCGGCAATCCTCTCGCCGTGGTCTTCGATCCATGCGGCCTGCCGTCTGAGCGAATGCAAGCCATCGCGCGCGAGTTCAATCTCTCTGAAACGACCTTTGTTCAGCGCCGTGCACCTGCAGTGGAACAGGCCCAGGGCGTGCGCGTGCGCATCTTCACTACGCAAGAGGAACTACCCTTCGCCGGCCACCCCACGCTGGGCACGGCAAGCGTGCTCAAGCTCCAAGCGCCCGAGACTGTAAAGGGCGAGACGGTAACTCTGGCGCTCAACGTGGGGGCCGTGCCGGTTCGGTTTGACGGCCCTGCCGGAAATTCTGGAGCCCTCTTTGGCGAGATGACGCAGCGTGACCCTGAGTTTGGCGAGGAGTTGGCTCCGCACGAAGTGGCTCGCCTGACCGGCTTGGCCCTCGACGACCTGGACCCTGACTTGCCGCCACAGATCGTCTCCACCGGCACCGCCTTCGCAATTGTGGTCTTGCGTTCAACCGAAGCTTTGGCCAAGCTCAGAGTCAATCAACCCGAGGCCGCTCCCTGGCTGCGTCAACGTGGCGCGCGGTGGTTCTACGTCCTGGGACCGACGGGCGAGCAGCCAGGCACTCTGAATCCCGCGTGGCGGGCGCGCATGCAATTTAATGGCGGAGAGGATCCAGCCACCGGCTCGGCCGCCGGTTGCGCCATCAGCTATCTTGTCCATCGCGGCGCTGTGGCCTCGAGCCGGCGGACTCATTTGCGCCAAGGCGTCGAGATCGGCCGCACCAGCGACTTGTTCCTTTCCGTTCGGTTCGAATCGGCGAGGGTCACAGATGTGCGGGTGGCGGGCAGCACCGTTCTTGGGTCAAAAGGCCGCCTTTTCCTGCCATAATGCACACCCTTTCAACAGAAATTCATCAATGCAAGTTGAGACTTATGTTGGATGTAGCTAATTTTCATCTGTTTCCGTCGGATTTTCATAGAGTAATTCGCCTCATTTTCCCCCCTTTTCAACGCACTTCTTTCCCCGTAGGCTTAGCTTTCATTGATGGAATTTAACCGGCGCCTTAGCCGGTCTTGACCCAGGGATTACAAGCAATCTGACCTCAGCAACAGCCAACCTTCCTGCGTATCTAACACTGGATGCCGCTTGGCGTGAACGCTGCCCCGTATTGGCTGCGCCTCACGCTCGGTGACCCGGACTGCAAGATCAAACGGGAAAACGGCAGCCACGTGTCCGGTTGTATGCCTTGGATAATCCTGACGCTCGCCCGCCTCTAAAGCGGGAAAGGCGAAGTAGTGCGTATTGTGGCAAAGAAAACTGCATCAAGGAGCGAATCCCGGATCATGCGACCCAAGAAAGTTATTCTCTGCGTAGACGACAACGAACAAGAGCTCTCCGTACTCAAGTTCATGCTAGCCACTAACGGATACCGTGTAGTCTCCGCCACAAACGGCCAGGAGGCCATCGGCATCTTTTCCGATAACCCAGTTGATCTGGTGCTGGTCGATCACGCAATGCCCCACATGAACGGCAGCCAACTCGTGGAGCGGCTCAAGCAAATCGCGGCTCACGTGCCAATGATCCTGCTGGGCGATCCGCAGAGAATGGGAGGCGAGATGCACGCCGCCGATGCCTTGCTAGGCAAGAAGAACTGCTCCTCCCAGGAGTTGCTGGAGCGCATCAAAGTGATGAGCGCCCGCAAGCGCGGCCCTCGCAAAGGCTCGCAGCGGCTGGCTCCGCTGGTTGAGTTGGCAGTGGCGTCTTAAAAATGCGGCGAATAGGGACAGGGTTTTAGGGGTTTGGATCGCGGCTGACGAGCCGATTGTGGGATTCGAAGAACCAGTCTTTTGGGTCAGCTTCCTAGGGAAAATTCGTAGGCAACCAGGCCTGTCCGTCGGTCATTGCTGTTTTCTAATCCCTAAGCCCCAGCCCCTCATAGCTGTTCTTTGCTCCAACCACTTGACGACTCCGCTGCTGGGTGGAATCCTCCAACTGTACCCGGTCTGGAGAATCTTTCTCCCTGCCAGTCCGGGGGATTGGCCTTTTATGGACCTGATTTTGGTTCGTTTTCTTTTTGTGGCCCTTCTTGCCGGGGTCTGTTTTTTCCTTCATCCGTTCGGGTTAACAGGGTGGATGAGTGCATCCGCGGGCGCACTATCGGCGTGCGCGGTCATCGTTTTCGAGTATAGGGTGCGGGCTCTCAACTTGCGGCGGCTGGTCGGCGCTGTAGCGGGCAGTGTGCTTGGCATTATCGGCGCGGCGCTTTTCTGCCTTGTCCTGCGCGGCGCGCTTCAACCCGGCGCCACCTCGGCCGTGCTACAGATCTTCGTGCTGCTACTGATGACCTACGTTGGGCTGCTTGTGGGAGCCAGCAAGGGCGACCTGTTGAATCCCGCGGCACTGGGCACCGTCTTTGCCGCGGACCGGCCCACGCGCCGCACCGCCAAAGTGCTCGACACAAGCGTAATTATTGACGGCCGTATCGCCGACATCGCCGAGGCCGGTTTCATCGACGGCATGATGGTCGTGCCGGAGTTTGTCCTGCGCGAGTTGCAGACTGTGGCGGACTCCACAGACAGTTCAAAGCGCCAACGCGGCCGACGCGGTCTCGACATGCTGCAACGCATGCAATCGAACACCAACATCCAGGTACAGATCGTCCCTGACGACTTCCCATCTATTCGCGAAGTCGATCTCAAGCTTCTTGAACTGGCCAAAAAGTGGGAGGCAAAGGTCGTCACCAACGACTTCAACCTGAATAAGGTGGCCCATCTGCACCATGTCGAGGTCCTCAACATTAACGACCTCGCCAATGCTCTCAAGCCCGTTGTGCTGCCCGGCGAGAAAATGACCGTGCTTATCTTGAAAGAGGGTAAAGAGTTCAACCAGGGTGTCGGGTATCTTGACGACGGCACCATGGTGGTGGTCGACCACGCGCGCAAGCTCATTGGCCGCGCTGTGGAGATCACCGTGACCAGCGTTTTGCAAACCGCCAGCGGCAAGATGATCTTCGGCAAGCTCGAGGAGAACGGTAAAGGCGGCGACCCGGCAAGACCCGGCCCCGTCGAGATTATGCGCTAGCCATCTGCAGCCGACCACAACTAATGCCAAGCTTCCAGGATGCGCCGAAGAAGAATCAATTGGCCTAAATGATACGAGGCATGATCCGCCGCAACCAAAGCTTCCCTCAGGATGCTCTGACCATCGCCGTGCGGAATCGTGGCGAAAAGATCCGTCGACTCATCGCTAACCAGGTCGCACAGTGCCTGAAGATCTTTGCGAAAGGCTTCAGCGCTCTTGCCCCAGGCCTCGGCATCTGGAGGCATTGGGTTGGGAGGCCAATACCCCGCTGGAAATTCAGGCGATTTGTGGCGCGGATTTCGCGAAAACTCAAGGATGTCCCACTGCGCGATGCGCAGATGTTCCAATAGTTCCCAGGCAGAATGTTCCGCGTGTTCGGGTCTCTTGCCGCGAAGGCTCGCCGGGAAATTCGCGATCGCCGTGTCAAAGTCAGCGTGCGCGTCGCCGCCCTTGAGTAGTTTGACTAAGTGTTGCCGCAGTTGTATGTCGGTTTGCATAGGGATCTCCTTCCTTCATCGATGGACCAAGCTGTCTTCGTCGACGCTCGATCGTGTATAGCCTTCTCTTGCGCCGCCATCTCCTCGATTTCGGTTAATACTTCGGAACCTTGGGGTCGATCTCTTCGCTCCATGCATGAATGCCGCCGGCGAGGTTCACGACGCGCGGGTAGCCTTGCTGCTTTAAATACTCGGCAACGCGCTGGCTGCGGACACCCGCGTGGCAGTGCACTATGACCTCCCGCTCGCGATCAATTTCGCCGAGCCTCTGCGGAACCTCATTCTGCGGGATCAGCTTTCCGCCGATCTGGGCGAGCTTGTGCTCCCACGGTTCCCGCACGTCGAGGATATAAACATCTTCGCCGGCGTCGATGCGGCGCTTCAGTTCTTTCACGGTGATCTGGGGAATTCCGTTGGTCAAGATTCTTCTCCTGTGTGGATTCGTGTTTTGTTGCGTGCCGCAAGAGCGTGCGGATCGGTCGTCTTTCAGAAGCAGGTTAGCAGATCTAAATTCATCTCTAAACCGCCGCATCACCAGAGCGGCAATTGTTCGCCAGGCTATTTCTTTTGCTTGCCCACGACGCGCCCGCCCAGCAACCCTTCCAGCTCTTCTTTGAACTCGCGCACATCTTTGAAATCCCTGTAGACCGAAGCGAACCGAATATAGGCGACCGTGTCCAGCCCTTTGAGATGATGCATAATCAGCTCGCCGATCTCGGATGTGGTCCGCTCGCGTTCGGGGGCGTCAACCAAAAAAGCTTCGGCCGCGTCGACGATGCCTTCCAGATTCTTCAAGGGCACCGGCCGCTTTTCGCAGGCGCGCAACAGCCCGCTCAACACTTTTTGCCGGTCGAAGCGCTCGCGCCGGCCATCTTTTTTGACCACCATGTAAGGGATTTCGTCGATCCGTTCATAAGTGGTGAAGCGGCGATTGCATCGTTCGCACTCCCGCCGCCTCCTGATCGAATCAGCCTCTTTGCTTTCGCGCGAGTCTACCACCCGATCCTGCCCGAAGCCACAATAGGGACACTTCATACAAGGCCGATTCTAACTCAGGGCTCCGGGCTCAGAGATCAGAGAGCTGGGATCAGGGATCAGGGAACGGGTACCAACAGCGTCTTGCTGGCTACCGCCGTCAGCCCATCGAGGGTGTCGAGAAATGCTGACGAAACCAGCGGCGCTCCAGCCAGATGCCAGAGCAACTCTGCATTATTCCAGGCCGCCTCCCGTGCCACCGCCACGCTCCAGGCCGCAAGCGTGTCCTCAAGGTTCGAGGCCGCCGGCAGAGCGTCGCCAAGCAGGCGCATATTGAGCACCTGTTTGGCTTCCTCAATCAGACTGTCGAGCGTTGTATTGAGCGCGGTGAAATCGTTGTACTGCGCACTCCCATGCTCCGGTGGAATGCTCGTGCTCTGGCAGACGGAGACAATCGCCTGCGGCAGGTCGCTGTTGATGTGAGCATTCATTCCCGCCAGTGCAAACTGGACGCGAGCGGCCGCGATCTGGTTGCGCCGGTCAAAGAGCGCCTGCCAGCAACCCGGCGTCTTCCCTTGCGTCCCGGAGAGTGAGGACTGAATGGCTGCGAAGTAGAAGCGGGCAAATCGAACGTCGAGCGCCGCGATCCATGCCGGACTTTCGAATTCTCCCGCGTTGACCCGCGCCTCGACCGCCTGGGTGACATCGAGATAGAGCCCGTTGAACCATTTCAACCCATCCCCATCGGCGCAGACTGCCTGGACGGCTTCAAGAATCTTGACCACATCCCCGATAGCTTGCGGCGCGGTCTGAACGGCAGCGAGGATGGCAGCGTCGTAATCGAACATGGAGGCTAATCATAGCGAGAGGCGGAGGACTTTGGGAAACCGTAATTTTAGAAAGGAATGCAGCGCCGCTCTCCTGACCGGCTGTACTTGGTGGCGTCCTCGCTGTCAGACGTCGCCAACTCCGCCGATAGGTCCAAAGGATGCGTCAGTCCCTTAGTCAAACACCACCGTCTTGTTCCCATAGCAGAGAATGCGGCGGTCGAGATGCCAGCGAACGGCGCGCGACAGAACGATGCGCTCCAGATCGCGGCCACGGGCCACGAGGTCTTCCACCTGGTCGCGATGCGAGATGCGGGCCACGTCCTGCTCGATGATGGGGCCGTCATCAAGCACCTCAGTCACATAATGGCTGGTGGCGCCGATCAGCTTGACACCCCGTGCGTGTGCGGCGTGGTAAGGCTTGGCTCCAGTGAAGGCGGGCAAAAATGAGTGGTGCACGTTGATGATCGCCGCCGGATATCTTGCCACGAAGGCCGGTGAAAGGATCTGCATGTAGCGCGCCAGAATCACCACTTCGATTCCGTGCCGCGCTAGCAGTTCGATGTGTCGCGCCTCGGCCTCGCCCCGTGTTGCCACAGTAACCGGTACGTGCTCGAAGGGAATTCCGTAAAAGCCGGCCAGATTTTCGACGTCGCGATGATTGGAAACGATGAGCGGAATCTCGCAGGTCAATTCGCCGGTGCGCCATCGGTGCAGCAGGTCGGCCATGCAGTGCAGATATTGCGAGCAGAAGAGGGCGATGCGCGGCAGCCGGACCGTCGAGGTCAACTTCCAGCGCATGTCCAGCTCAGCGGCCATCGGCGCAAAGGCGGCCTTGAAGGATTCGAGATCGAAGGGTTTCGGATTGGCTCCCAGGGTGGTTGAATCTTCGCTCGCGCCGTTGAGCGCCCACTCGACGCGCATGAAGAAGAGGCCCAACTCATGGTCCTGATGCTGGTCGGCGTGAAGAATATTCGCGCCATGCTCGTAGAGCAACGTGGAGACGCGCGAGATAAGGCCTCTCCGGTCCGGGCAGTCAATAAGCAGAACGGCGGATTCTTTCATGCTCCTTTCAGTTTATGTCACCGTCGTGCAACAACAGAAGACCGCGGGGCACCCAGTTGGCCGCTGCCAAGAGCTTCAATCGAAACGAATCTATTTTCATCAGAACTCCCAGAACACAGCGTGCAGTGCGGAGAGCCTCGCTTGCCCCGCAACATCTTAGAATGGCGACGGGCAGGGCAGCGTTTTTGCGATTGTTCTGACTCAAAGTTTTACGAGAATGATCTGCCAGAGAATCAAGGTAAGCAACAACCGAGATCGATCCATTGAATGCAAAGACCAATAAAACGCCGAGGCGATATCAGCCTCGGCGATGCGCGTGCAACGCAAATGGATTGTTCTAAGCTTGCCCTTCCTGCACCCCCGACCCTTCACCTTTTCCTCGCGTGGGATATACCGAGTGCGGGCCTGCGCGCATTCGAAGGAGCGGCCGGCCGCACCGCAGGCGTTTATGCGGCGTTTTCATTACGGACAACGAACGGTGCGCTCAATTGTTGGCGGAGATTGCCGGCGAGGTCGGCGACAATGCGCATCTTCTCGGCGACTGGCGGAGTCATCTCCCCGCCGCTAAGAGCAAGTTGAGAGTGAAGCAACAAGCCTGCGAGGGTGGACTTGAGTTCGGACTCAATCGCAGCGGCAGCGGCACGATGAGCCAGCGACTGTTCACGCTCGCGGCGGTGCAAGGCGGCACGGATTTCGCGCACCAGCCGTGAAGCGCCGGAGAGGGCAAAATTTATTTGCAAAGGGATGGCCAAACTGGCGTGCTCCAAGATGGCTTCGGCAGCGGCCGGGTCGCACTCGGCCATGGTGTCATCGACCACCACCACCAGGAACTCCCGGCGGCGCAGCGCCGCCAGTGCAGCCTTGCGTCCCTCGGCTACCTCGATCTCCATGCCTAGTTGCGCGCCCACTACCGCGGCGCAGTTGCGTGCGCCTTCAATCCCGGTCACGATCAGAATACTCATGGTCCACTCCTCGTCAGCTCTCCCGGCCAGCCCTGTGGCCGGAGCTTGTTCGCCCCGCTCAGCATCATTCCGCGGGGTCATTCAACTGTCCCGTAATTGTCCTATCGGCGCGACCAGTTCCGGCTTGAGCCGCGAGCGGTCACTCTTCCCGAAGCGGGTCCGCGATGCCATATTCCTTCAGCTTGCGGTAGAGAGTCGTCTTTCCGATTCCCAGCAGCTTCGCGGCTTGTAACTTGTCGCCGTTGAGAGTGCGAATCGCGCCCAGGATTGCTTGGCGCTCAAGATCAGCCAGCGTAGTCAGTTGCGGTTGACTGCTTTCTTGGACGGGGTCGCCTGCGATGACCGAGCGCCGCGCCTCCAGGCCCTGCTGCTGAAGCTGCGTGGGCAGGTCGCCTAAGTGGAGAACCGGACCGGACGAGAGCGCACAGGCCCGTTCTATTGAGTTCTCAAGCTCTCGAACGTTGCCTGGCCAATCGTGGCGCATCATGGTGCGCAACACTTCATCGCTCAGAGTAAACTTGTTGCCGTGCTCGCGGCTGATGCGATCGAGGAAGTGAGCCGCCAAAAGTGGGATGTCCTCGCGCCGGTCGCGCAACGAAGGCAGGCGCAGATTGACCACATTGAGCCGGTAAAAGAGGTCCTTGCGGAAGCTGCCCTTCTCGACCATCTCCGCCAGATCCCGGTTGGTGGCGGCGACAATGCGCGCCTTGATGGGGACACGGTGCGTCGCACCCACCGGCCGGACTTCTTTTTCCTGAAGGGCGCGCAAGAGCTTGGCCTGCAAGTCGAGCGACAGCTCGCCAATCTCGTCGAGAAAGACAGTGCCGCCCTCGGCCGAAACCAACAACCCATCCTTGGCCCGGTTGGCTCCCGTAAATGCGCCCTTGACATAGCCGAACAATTCGCTCTCAATCAACGTTGGCACCAGCGAACCGCAGTCGACTGGCAAAAAGGGCTTTTGAGAGTTGGGCCCGTAGGCGTGGATGGTGCGCGCCACCAACTCCTTGCCGGTGCCGCTCTCGCCCAGGATCAGGACAGGATGGGAACTCTGTGCCACCTTGGAAAGGATGCGGTAGAGCTTTTCCATCTCTCCCGAGCGGCCGATCATGGCGCCAAGCCCCTGCGAGAGCCGGAGCCGCTCTCGCAACTGGCGAGTCGCGGTATCGGTGACGAGACTGGAAGCCGCACGATCGAGAACGGCCGAAAGCTCGTCCATGGCAAAGGGTTTGGCCAGGTAGTCGGAGGCCCCGCAGCGCATCGCCTCGACGGCGGCGTTCACCGATCCAGAAGCAGTCATGGCGATCACAGCGGTCTGAGGATAGAGCAGTTTGGCCTCGGAGATCAGTTCCAGGCCCAGGTTGTTCCCTGCTGGAAGGTTGACGAGCAGGATGTCGGCGGTGCTGCCGCGCAACATGCTGCGCGCCTGGGTCATGTCGGCGGTGGTCTCGACCGCGTAGCCCAGGCTGGCGGCGATTTCAGCACACGCAGAGCGCATTGCCGGATCGGCATCGACGACCAACAGATGCAAATGCACCGGCGGCTCCGCGAATTGAGGAATAAACTCCATGGCTCTTTCGTTTAGAACTGTCTCGAGCATTGTATTCGCCTCACGTTCAAATGGGTATCGTTGAATGTTGTCTACCGTTCCAGCAAATCAATAGATCGGCTACCGATCAACCGAGGGTGCAGGCTTCAGCGGGAGCGGACCGGAAGTTCGATCTCGAAGCGTGCTCCGGCCGGGGCGCGATTGGCTACATGAATGCGGCCGCCCGCGGCCTCTACGATGGAGCAGGTGATCGAAAGACCCAGCCCGCGATGGCTGGCAGACCAGCCGTCTTTTCTCGACGCGCCATTCGAATGGGTGGTGAAGCCTGACGCGAAGATCTTCTGTTGCGCCTTGCGCGGAATCCCGGGCCCGTTGTCATCGACAGTGAGGGATAAAGACTGGGTGGCAGACCCTGATTCGGCCGGCAGTTCATGCAGACCCAGCTGGATGCGGCCGCCCTCCGGCATGGCTTCCGCAGCGTTCTTGACCAGGTTGACGAGAATTCTGGTTAGATCCTCGCCGGTCAGCCGCACCGGCAAAGCTCCCCCTTCGACATCCAGGGTGACGGAGATCGAAGGCCCAGCCAGGGCCGCGAGCAAATTGCGATTTGCCTGCAACTCTGATGCGAGGTTGTCGATTGGCTCGGCGGGCATCAACTCCCACTTTCCGGCGCGCCCCAAACCGCCAGCCGCAGTCGGATCGGCGCTGAGCCGAGCCGCATTGTGGCGGTCGGCGATCGGCCCCAGGCGGAGGTCGAGGGACAGCAGTTTCTCCACCAACCGACGGCTTGCCGTGGCCACCAGTCGGAGTTCATTGGCATAGTGACGAAAAGGCGCGGTAAGCACACCCGGTTCCTCCAACAGGTCGCAGTAGAGCCCGAGTGCCGTAACCATATTGCGGGCGTCATGCGCCACTTCGGCCAGGCTCTCGCCTCCGACCCGCAGATTTGCCAGAGTCTCGACGACTGCCTCGACCCGCTTGCGTTCGATCCCAGTCACACGATCCTTGGCCTGCGTACCCGGTTCGGCTTCGACTTCCGCGAGACCTCTCGCGGCCAGGCCTGTTGATTTCAATTCCTCCGCTTGTCCTGTCTGCTGATGCATACCCGCTCCCTTTCTTTTTCGTGGGCAAGGATCAGGCGTCGAGTTCAGGGACCAGAGATCAGTTTCCAGAGACCGACTTCAAATGCATTCGGCCCCGGCCTTCCCTCTGATTCCTGGTCCCCTCTTCCCTCGTCACCTAGTCCCTGCTTCGAATCTTCCCGTTTTCGACTCTGCTACTTGGTTTTGCCTTCTTCTATTACACGTTGCGTGCCAATCCAGAACACTTTTACTAAGTTCCTGATAAGGGAAGAGGTTATTGTCTAATTCCAGGACACTGTTGTTCGCCTGGACAAAGAGCTTCCCTCCCAAAATGGAACAAGCCGACCGGACCACATGTAATTAAGCATCTTATTTTCAGCATGTTAAGTGACGATTCCTGTTATGGGTTGCATAATCTGCCATTTCCCGTTCTGAAAACGACCATTCCCACGTACTCCGAACAACTGCGGCTCAGGGTGTTTCCCGTACAATTCCTGCATGAACATCCCTCCGTCTCCCTCCTTTTTTCGTCCCGGCGGCAGAACTCCGCTCCAACTTCGCCCCCTGCAATTGACTCCCGGCTTTGTTCAGACCGCCGAGGGTTCCGTTCTGGTCTCGATGGGCAATACGCGCGTGCTGACCTGTGCCACCGTGGAACAGGGTGTTCCTGGATGGCTGCGCAACTCCGGCCGCGGCTGGGTCACGGCGGAGTACTCCATGCTGCCGCGCTCCACCGTGACCCGAACACCGAGAGAGAGCGAACGGGGCAAGATCGGCGGCCGGACACACGAGATTCAGCGGCTGATTGGGAGGAGTCTGCGGTCTGTTGTCGATATGAAGGCCCTGGGCGAGCGAACAGTGATTCTGGATTGCGACGTGATCCAGGCCGACGGCGGCACGCGCACGGCTGCGATTACCGGAGCCGCCGTCGCGCTGGCGTTGGCGCTAAGAGCGCTGGTCGAGGCCGGAACAATCAAAGTTTCCCCGCTCAAACAACTGGTCGCCGCTACCTCGGTGGGCATTGTCGGAGGCACGGAATTGCTTGACCTCTGCTACGAGGAGGATTCGCAGGCCGATGTGGACATGAATGTGGTGATGACGGCCGACGGCGGCCTGATCGAGACGCAAGCCACTGCGGAAAAGGGCAGCTACTCGCGAGTTCAGCTTAATCAGTTGGTCGACCTGGCCGAGGTGGGATTGAAAGAGATCTTCGCGGCCCAGCGAATGGTGCTGGGGCTGTAGAAGGCCATCGACTCTTGATGTTCAAATACTAGCCGTCTTTTAATGCGGCTCGCCGTGAGGTAAGCCGAAGGCTCATTAGCTACCGGAATGCAGTGCGGCCTCAGCCCATGCAATGGCCTCGAGATAAATCTTCACTAAGTCCTCCTGGACCAGATCCCCGGCCTGGGCTGCGGCGTCGCAGCCGGCCCAGTCGCCGCGCTCACAGCACTCCAGCCACCCCAGGAGTGCCCGCTCAGAATTGCGGCTTCCCATCAACGCGGCTCGTATCTCATCTCCCACGGCCAGCGCGGGAGCCAACTCGCTCATCGGCTGGCCTTGCATGGCAGGCAGCAGACTGAGCAAACCGAGTAGGTATTGGCCGAAGGGATCTAACCCTCGACGCGCCCCGGCAACTTCGCAGAACCGGCCGCGGATCATCGCCATGCACAACAATTCCGGAGGCTGATCGCCATTGAATTCGCTGGCGATTGCCAGCGTGGCGATCCGTCGAAAGGCGTCGTCGCCAACTGCCAGCAATGCCGCCTGGATCGACTCCACCGGCTGACGCAGCGCCCAGAGCGGCGAGTTGACCAGGCGTAGCAATTGGTAGGTCAGCGGGCCGTCCCGCTTCACCAACTGGCTCACCTTGACCAGTTCCAACGGGCACCGCTGCAATGCTTTCAAAACCTCGAGCCGCAGCATCTGGTTTGCGGGCGGCCTGCGATTGCGCTTCATCACCGGCTGACAGAACCAGTAGCCTTCAAAGAGTGTGAATCCCTCCTCGCGCGCTTTAAGGTAATCCTTTTGGGTCTCTAGCCCGGCAGCCAGCAGAATCACTGCCTTGCCGCGCAGCCGCCGCAGTAGGGCGGCTCGCTCTTCCGGTTGGCTCCGGCCAAAATCCATCTGGATATAGTCGGCCAGTTCCAACACTGAATCGAACTCCGGCTGGCCTGTGAACCCGCCCAATGCCAATCGGAATCCGAAAGCCTTCAGGCTTTCGCATGTGCCCTTCAGTTCGGCCGGGGCTGCATCGCTAGCAGCAATCTCAAGTACGGTCAGAGTCGGCGGCAGAGCTTGTGCAAGCTCTTCTCTCAGCGTCTCCGCAGCACAGCGCACGATCGCGACAAGATTGCCAGTCAGCCGCTTCAACTCGCTGGGCTTGTTCAACTTGTGGAATGCGGCGGCTTGCATCATTAACCGGTCGCCAAACCCGATCTCCTCCGGTTGCAATTGCTCGCGGAATAGAAGTCTGAAGGCATGAACGCGCCCGCGCAAATCCAGAATAGGCTGGCGAGCCACAAAATGTACTCCGGCTTCCGCCACCACATTTGAAGCTGAGAGGTTACTTACCTGCACTATTGAAGTCGTCACACCCGCCACCTACGATCCCTTATCGGCTGATCTTGGCGCCACTTCATCTGTAACGAATCTCAAAGACAAGACACTATACGGTGATTCCTCTTCCGGAGATTTTCTTCAAAACTTTCAGACATCCCTCAGTGCCCCGACAGGCATCAAAGTTCGAAGTATTCTTCGGATAATGCTTCGCAGGAATGCCCGCGATTCTTCTGCCCATTTCAAAGAGATGGCGCAAAAAACCATTGCAAGCAAATCGCCTCAGTGAACACAAACAAACGTCCACCGCAAAGCAAGAAAAAACCAACCAAATACTAGCGATGGAAAAGGAGAGTCCCCCGATGTCCGCAACGCCATCCGCATTGAAATCTTACCTGATGTCTCACTTTACCTTGGTTCTCACCCTAACTGTTGCCACCACTCTCATTGCGCCGCATCGCGCTGGTGCGCAAGAGGCGTCGTCCACAACGCCACAATACAGATACACCGCCCTCAGTGCGCCGTTCCCCGGAGTTACGTCTACTCTCGCTTATGGCATCAACAATCTCGATGAAGTAGTCGGAGCCTACCAGATCGACACAGCCCAAATCGGAGATCCACCGAACGTTACACAGCACGGTTATGTATCGAAGAGGGGGACTTACATAAGAATCGATGTCCCATTTTCGGGTGCAACGAACACGGTTGCCGCTGGAATCAATAATCTTAGGGAGGTGGTAGGAACCTACCTGGGTGCGGATGGATCGTCTCACGGGTTCACGCTTAAGAACGGAGTTTTTGCATCGTTCGACTTTCCGGGGCCGGATGCGATCGACACAACAGCAAGCGCAATCAACGATGCCGGGACAATCGTCGGCTATTACTACGACTTGAACAGCCAGCAGACTCGAGGGTTTGTCTCGCGCAGGGGAAAATTCACCTCCATCGACGCTCCGTTCGGCGACGCTTGCTGCACCCGAGCCCTCGGGATCAATAATCGCGATGAGATCGTAGGGGATTACATTGAGGGAGACATTGCTGTTTTTGGGTTTACGCTTAAGCAGGGCAAATTTGAATCGGTGAATTGGTCGTTTCCACCAGACTTTCCC
>CAYTJN010000012.1:26541-38196 GCA_964438125.1 uncultured Occallatibacter sp. | reverse complement strand
CTCCCTCCAAACACAGTTTGCGATTCCTGAAAATGACTTTTTCAGGATCGACTACGTTATTGTTGACGGAGTCGATCCGGGACGCGCATTGGTGATGATGAACGATCCGGCGGAGCGTAAGTTGCTTACCCAGGAGCGTGCAGAATTCGAGAGAGACTGGAACGCTACCCACAATTGGCTCCTTCTCGCCTTACCCGCACCGATGTAGTACTGAGATCGACGGTGTGTTCGCGTACGCAGCGAGCCGCAACGTCGATGCCACCAAGACTCAGGCGCTATTCCTTTTACGTGATAGCCGGACTCGCAAGCGTTTTGAGTTTGGTCAGGCAATCTCCCGCACAATGTTTTAGAGATCAGCATGACGGCTCGACCCGCGCACTTTATGAACAGCGGGACTGGTCGGGGATTGTTCAGAGAGCCGAGGAGATACATCCGCGATCGGCAGACCTCAATTTTGATTTCGGCATGGCACTCGCCCACCTCGCACGCTGGAATCTGGCGCAGAAGGCACTGGAGACTGGTCACCGCCAGTGCCCTCACCAGAAGAGATTCGACTTAGAGCTGGCGGGAGTGTTCTTTCAGCTTAAGCAATATACAAAATCCGCGGTTTGGGTTAGGCGAGGGCTGAAGCTTGACCCTCAAGACTCATACGCTAATGACTTGGCCGGAACAACATATTTTTTGACCGGCAATCTCGGCGCGGCTCTCAAATACTGGAACCGGATCCAAAAGCCCTACGTATCGGCTCTCCGCTTCGGCCCTCAACTTCATGTAGAGCGCCTGCTTCTTGATCGGACTGTGGCGTTTTCTCCCGCTTCGATTCTCAAGTATCCCGAGTTCGCGACTACTGTGAGTCGTTTGAGCGGGCTCGGGATATTCCCTGTATATAACATTGCTCTGCGTCCCGAGGGGCAAGGAGAATTCAACGTTGATATCAACGCCATCGAAAAGAATGAATTCGGTGCAAGCTCCACGCAGGCGCTCGTGGCGACCTTCAGCGGAGCATGGTACGAGACGATCTATCCGAGTTACTTCAATATTCGACGCTCTGCGATAAATCTTGAATCGCTCTTACGATGGGACACACAGAAGCGGCGTGTTTGGCTTTCCTATTCGGCTCCGCTGAGGGATCTGGCGCAATGGCGCATTCAATTCACGACTGACGAGCGGAATGAAAACTGGTCGATTCGGCAGGGTTTCACCGGACCGGCGGCTGAATTCGGATCGCTAAATTTGGAGAGGGAGAAAGTCACGGGGTCGTTGACCTCGCTTCATAGCAGCAGTTTGCAGTGGTCAATCGGCGGCGATCTGTCGCACCGTGCCTATCGGGACGTTTTGTATGGCTTGGCTCTTACTCCGGGGTTGACCCTCTCTGGGTTTCAGTTGAAACAGATAGCTTCAATCCAGACTAAGGTGCTCGATATTCCGGAAAGACGCTTGACCCTCAACGCGGGCGGCGAATCAGCATTCGGAAGAATCTGGTCAACCCCTCCTCAACTGTTTGAAAAGCTGCAAGGCTCATCGGTGGCGCATTGGTACCCACAGGCGGGGGGCGGCGAATTGGAAGTGGAAGCCCGAGTTCGGGCCGGATGGACCTTTGGAAACGCACCGTTCGACGAGTTATATATGCTCGGCATCGAACGAGACAACGATCTTTGGCTCCGGGGAGAAATCGGTATACGCGATGGCCGCAAAGGAAGTTCGCCACTCGGCGTCAGGTATTTCCTCTCGAACCTCGACCTTCAGCGGCGGGTGTATGACAATGGACTACTCAAACTCAAGGCTGGCCCCTTGTTCGATGTTGGGAAAGCCAGCGCCCCAAACGCCTATCCTTCCTCCAATCGATGGATCTTCAATCCGGGTGCTGAGGCAAGGATCAATGTGCTCGGAACCAATTTAGTAGTTAGTTTTGGAAGGGATCTGCATGCGGGAACCAACGCTTTCTTCGCTAGCGTTGTGAGGTAAAATCATTCAACTGTGCAGGGGCATCGAGCGACCCCTGTACCTTTGACTCCCGGCTACATTCATGGCAGTGAATGTTTATTTGTGATCGGTTATTGCGAATCGAGTCCCCATGTGGACGCCGAGTCGCTCTCGGGTGCTATCTCCGCCTGCTGCTGAAGACTGTATCCGTCCCGTGTGCGCAGGTGATACTTCTCAAGATTCTTTCCTGCCAACTGCACCTTAATCGAACGCCAGCCGCGATTGGGGTTGGCCCGAGGATAGTAACTGAGAGTATAGAGATGAGTGAGGTCGGCGTTGATCGACGAGAAGGCGTCCTTTTCCTGTCGCCAATTGCTCGCAAAATAGGCCTTGCCGCCTGTAGCCTTGCTCATGCGTTCAAATGCAGCGGAGGAGATGGGCTCCGAACTGGCCTCGCGCGTGCTCACGATATAGATCATAGTTCCCGTCGATTCGGCCAGCTCGGCCACGTCCTCGGGCGGAATTGAGCTGGCATTGTCGGGGCCATTGGAGAAGACCACGATCGCTTTTCGTCCGCGCAGAGGCGCCGCATCTTTCACGGTCAGCAAGAGGGAGTTATAGAGCGCGGCATCGTCTCCGGCGACGGTGCTACGCACGCCGCTGACTACACGAAACCGGTCTGGAGTAAGTGCGGCCGCGCGGGAGAGATCCCGGCTGTAAGAATAAAAGGCAATCCTGTTGACATCGGGCATTGATCGCACAAAATCTGTGATGGCGTCTTGAGCGAAGACAAAGCTTCGATACATGTAGTTGCTGGTGTCGAAGAGAATAAAGACATTGGCCCCGGCCAACCCTGGAATAGCGACTCCGGCCAGTGTATGCATTGGTCCAGGCGCAGCCACCTCCGGTTCCGGTGCTTTGGCGGCGCTCGGCGCCTCATCAGGCTTCGCGGGCGGTGAGGTTAAAATCAGCTCGCGTCGGGACTCGTCACCCTCCTCAAATGTGGCAATTCTCTCTGGAATATTGTCTTCTTTGATAACAAAGTCTTCCGGGCGAAGGCCAGAAACATAATTGCCTTTGTTATCCGTGACGGCAACGTTGAGTTGTACGAGAACAACATTGAGGCGTAGACGCGATGGCTCGTCCTGGGCCTCGGGGCGCGGTGAAACAGCCAGAACGAGAAAGAAGCCTGCACATAGTTTGAGGCAAGCAAAAGCTCTGATTGAGCGAATCATTGAATCTCTTCTCCTATCTGTTTTGCAGCCACGGCGTTGGGGGTTTTATCGTTTTGCCCGGTCACGGCAACCGCATGGGGAATAATCTTTCCTTGCCGGAATTGATCTCCTGTTTCTCGCATGGCGCGCAACAGCGCCGGCCAGTCGTCTATGTCTGTGGCGAAGATGTTCGCAACCATATGCCGGGTCAGGTCGGGGACAAGAACGTTGAGCATCGCCGGAGAATAGCCCATTTCATCGGCGAGTCGCGCCCAATAAAGATTGCTCGATTCCCAGGATTCGCCAAAGAGCCGGCCATCAAATGCTCCAGAGACGGGGAACATACCGATGTCAAGCAGGGCGTTGGTGTTGCTTTGCGCTATCGCCGGGTGCGGGGTGCCAAAGTCTATCGAGAGGCGCTCTAAATTGACATGGGAGGGATCTTTTTTGACGAGATCGTCTAAGTCCCGGCCAGCATCTCCCCAAAGTTTTCCTTCACTAGGGAACTTAGCGCGAAATTCAGAAGCTAAAAAGAAAGAGTCTGAAGGCAGCATTTGAGGGATCAGCGAAGCTGCGGTTTCCGGTTGCTTCAAGCCCTCTTCCGTCTCTTCCAGCCGTAGCGGCAATAAGCGTTCGCGGAGGATGCCCAACACTTTTTCTTTCAGTTGAGGATTCGATGCCGAAGCGATCAAGAGATCTTCGCCGAAGCGCTGATAGAGGGAGGCTGCATGCATTTCGTCCTGGTCCACGGCCCACCATCGTGGCATCACCGCGACAACCAGGAGCTCCGGTACAACCTCTCTCCAGATCAAGGCCTGGGTTTTCTTTGGAGCAATGAAGTCTTGCTCCATGGAAGCCAGCGCATAGGGCAGATCGGCGAGCGATCCCAGCAAATAAGCACCGCCGCCCGCGGTCACACCGATCCCAATCAGCTCCGGTGATTGCCAGACGTGTTCGACGCCTTGCACGGACGATGCTGAGAAGTCATGGGAGCGTACGAAGAGCGGATTGTTGTGCAAAATTTGGGCTCCCGGGGGTTCGTAATAGGCGTAATTAAGGCCGACCAGCGTATCCCTGAGAAAGGGAGTGAGCAGGCCACGCGCGTCTTCGAGCTGCGCGGGCGAGCGCGGAGAGCGAATTACTTTGGCCAGATCCGTTCTGACTTGCAGCTCTTCGTGACGAGCGGTGTAGACGACCGGAGCCCAGGCCGTCTTTTCGGAACCTGTAAAGATGGGGCGGGGCATCTCAAATTCATGCAGGTCCGCTGCCAGTGGAAGCAAGCCTTCACCGATGGCCTCTCCATGTGCCATTCGATCCAAGCCATCATAGAGTCCGAAGAGCGTGTCGAGCGAAACCAGGCGCTGGTCATCCATAACGGAGTGAATTCTCCGAGCCAGTTCCTGATGCACATGACGGCCATCCTGGCTGTTCTGAGGGGGACCGGCGAGCAGATCAACCACTTGGTTTTGAGAGAGATGTTTTTTATCGGCGACCGCCAGCAGCGTCGATTGGAGCGACGAGCGGGCTGCGTCAAAAAGTTGGACTGAAGACGTGATGGCGGAAAATGGCTGCACCGCGCTCTGCCACGAACCGTTCAGGACGTTACTTGGAATTTGCTGCTGGCGGGCAAAAATCTGCCAGAGTCCCAAGTCAGCCTGAAAAGCGCCCAGGGCATTCGAATGTAGAGCAGGATTCGAGATCTTGTCGATGCGTTCTGCCGTGTTGATAAAACCAGCGATGGATGTATCGTCCAGAGCCGGAAACTCGGCGAAGATAGGGTACCAGCTATTGAACTCGGAAAACCTGTCGGCAATCAACCGCGCAGTTTCCTCAGATAACTGGCTTCCTGGAGATCTTCCGTTATCGATTGCGCTAAGAGTCAAATAAATCTTTAACGGATCGTCGACATTTTCAACACCCGAGGAGGCTACCAATGCTTCGAGCAACTTCTCCGGGCTGCTCCAGGAGTGGTTTCTGTTTGCCCATTCGCGGATGCCGTTCAATTTGGACCTGCGGGTGAGAATGTCATTCCACGTTTTCAGACTTCCCGGAACCTGAGGTTCCCCGTCCGGTTGCCATTGCAGACGTGTGAAGAGAACCATGAGTTCGGAATTCCTGGGGAAGACACCTTCCGCCGCACCGCTGACGCTCGATTGGCGAGGAGCCGACCGGTAGCAATCGTAAAGGCGTCTGAGCCGGTCCGCCTCAGTGAAGTGGGCCTGTCGCGTCGGACTAATACGCGACAGGGCGTCGAAGTAGGCCAGCAACCAACCGTGGTCCTTGGAGATTAGATGTGTTACGAACTCTCCAGACGAACTTGGACTTGCTCCCACAAGTTCCTTCCAGGCTCGCTCCGCGCTTGCTCCAGAAGGAACAGAAACTTGACCCGAGCGTATGCAAATTCGGCTTCCATAGAAATCGAGCAACGCCCCGTAGGGAAGCAACTTCTTCAGCCCAGGCGACCGTGCCAGCGCGAGCCTGGTTTGTCTATCGTTTCTGGCCAGGGCGGAATAGAGATGATCCACATCCCGGTCGTTCAGCAAGATGTCGAGTAGATCGTTTCGATCGATCGGTTTTCCGGATGAGAGCGCGATCCACGTCTTTTGGGAATAAAGAATCGGGACGCTTGTCCCCGGAAACGCAAAGGTAAAGGGAGTGCCTTTCTGGAGCGCCTCTTCGAGCGCCGTAAGTGGAAACCCCGAGTCGATGGTCAGGAATGCGAGCCTGGCATTTTCAGTCACCAGGAACGCACCCTTGGGTCCACAGCCCTGCTGAAACCGGTATCCGAGAACTTGAATCAGCCGCGTTGCGTCATCACAACCAGCAACGCGAATGATGCCGTCCGCGCCGGCCAGGGACCGCAGTTCTCGCGCGAGCCTCACATACCGATCAATCAGCACTAGGAATTCAGTGGGTCGGCCATGGTCGTAGCCCTGGAGGGCAACGTTGCGAGCCAGCAGCGGCAGCACTTCCTCGGGAGAGACCTCCTGACTGATGCCAGCCATGCGCAAGAAGGGACGAAGAGGACCCGGGATCACGATTGTATTTGCAGTTGTGGATGAAGACAAAGCCTCTGTTGCGGCCTCTTCCTGCGAGGGGAGAGGGAACGAGTCTGTTTGAGGTGGCTCACTGTTGATCAAAGCGCAACAGCTTCCGATGTAAAAGAGGCCCGCCGCAAGTACGGCGAGGCAACGAACGGGAAAGCTCATCGTGAAAACCCCTTCCGACCAGTTGGAGTTCGATCCGAGTTCCTGAACGAGCAAGTTATCCGTGCTACGCGCACATATCCGGCGAGGCGTTCCGGCGCTTGGTTTGATCTATGCTTACGCCGACTTTCTGAGGTGCGGGAAAGTGAATGCCGTCAGTCGCAAGTGAGCTTTCAGAGATCGCTTCGAGAGTGTTTGGGTCTCTGCCAACTAGCCTGACGGCGCTCATTACCCTTATGAGAATGGAGACGTGGGGGAACTCACGCGCACCGGTTGCCATTGTCGCAAATTCTAAATTCAATTTGCAAGTTTATCTTGGCTGGCCCGCCGCGCACCCCAGCATTCAGGCATCGGACTGCGAGAGAATTGAAGGGAATTCCGGAGCCGGAAGCTCGCGCAACGATCGTTTAGCGGCCGCTGCCCCTGGGCAATTAGCCCTGTAGCACGAAGCGCTTACGCCTCTCTCGTCAGCCGCTTTGGCCTGAAGATGCGCATGAAGGTGTAGACCGCCAGTTGCAGCGTTAGGGCTCCGCAGCAATCCAGCAGCACATCCCAGGGCGTACCCGTCCGGTTAGGCAGATAGCTCTGATGCCATTCATCGCAACTGGCCACCGTCGCCGTTCCCAACAGGGCAAGAAGTGCGTCATTAAGAAAGTGGGAGTGGGGCAGCGTCATCCACCAAGCGCGCAGCCAGGCCAGCCCTATAAACCCGTAGCCGAAAAAGTGACCGCATTTGCGAATCAGATGATGGATGATCTCCCAGCGGGCCAGAGAGACCGGTCCGAAGATAGCTTCCCAGAGCCAGCGGAGTGGGTGGCTGGTGTGGTCGGCACCTAACCATACCGTCGATTCCACCACGATTAACGCGATACCCGCGGCGACCGGGAGCCACGCATTCAGCCAAAACTTGGGGCTGCGCCGATCAAAGCGTTCGTGCAATTCGTATAGCCTTTCTGGCAGTTGACATGTGGGTCTTTCTCTTGAGGGTGCTAGGTGAAAGCAATGATTTCCTGATGGCTCAAAGAGGAAGAACACTCACTCGACATGATAGTTGGGCGCTTCTCGCGTAATGATCACATCGTGCACGTGGCTCTCGCGCAGACCGGCGCCACTGATGCGCACAAACTGCGCGTTCTCTTGCAGTTCCGCGATGGTACCGCAGCCCAGGTAGCCCATTCCGGAGCGCAGACCGCCGACCAGTTGCGAGACCATCGACTCCAGTGGCCCGCGGTAGGGCACACGGCCTTCGATGCCTTCGGGAACAAACTTCGACAGCCGGTTTTGTCCGCGCTCGCGCTCCACCACGCCCTCTCCTCCGGCAGGAGCGCAGGCCAAATCATCCGCGCTTTGAAAGTAGCGCTCGGCTGATCCCTGGCTCATCGCGGAGAGGGATCCCATGCCGCGGTAGGTCTTGAAGCTGCGTCCCTGGTAAAGAATGGTTTCGCCGGGGCTCTCGTCTACGCCTGCAAAGAGCGAGCCGATCATCACGGAGCTGGCCCCCGCGGCGATTGCCTTTGTAATCTCACCCGAATACTTGATGCCGCCGTCGGCAATCACTGGAATTCCGTGCTCCCGTGCAGCCCTAGCCGCCTCTGCGATAGCGGTAATCTGCGGCATTCCCGCGCCCGTGACCATGCGGGTGGTGCAGATCGACCCAGGCCCGAATCCAACTTTGATCGCATCGGCTCCGGCCTCGATTAAGGCAAGCGCGCCCTCGTAGGTGGCGACGTTTCCGGCCAGAAGACCCACGTCCGGAAACATCTTCTTCACCTCGCGTACCGCTTCCAGGACCCGCGAGGAGTGCCCATGCGCCGAGTCGATGGCCAGCACGTCGGCGCGCGCTCGCACCAGTTCCGCGGCCCGCTCCAAATAGTCGCCCGTAGCCCCAATGGCGCCGCCCACCCGCAGCCGGCCTTTTTCGTCCTTGCTTGCGTTGGGATATTTCAACTTCTTCTGGATGTCCTTGACCGTGATCAGCCCTTTCAGGTTGTACAGATCGTCGACCACCAGCAGCTTTTCCACACGGTGCGCATGCAGGATCTGCTCGGCTTCTTCGAGCGTTGTGCCCACCGGAACGGTGATCAGGTTCTTCTTGGTCATCACGTCGCCGACCGGCACGTCGGTCCGGGTCTCAAAGCGCAGATCCCGGTTGGTCAGAATGCCCACTAGCCGCTTGCCCTGCGTCACCGGCACGCCGGAGATTTTATACCGCCGCATCACCTCAAGAGCGTCGCCGATCATCTGATCGGGCTCGATGGTCACCGGGTCCACGATCATGCCGCTCTCTGAGCGCTTGACCTTGTCGATTTCGCCAGCCTGGTCGACGATCGACAGATTGCGGTGCACGATGCCGATGCCCCCTTGTTGCGCCATGGCGATGGCCATACGAGACTCGGTCACCGTGTCCATCGCGGATGAAAGCAGCGGCGTATTCAGCGTAATCTCGCGGGTCAACTGGGTCTGCGTGCTCACCTGCGCGGGCACAACCTCACTATAAGCGGGCACCAGCAAAACGTCATCAAAGGTAAGGGCTTCGGGCAGGGTCTTTGTCAGCATAGGTTTTGATGCGCACGGCGAACCGGGAATTCCACTTCCAGGAGTGGCAGGCGCTTCCATCAATTGTAGCGGAGGGGGCCGGGGCGGCTCCGAACCGCAGTTTCCGGTAGTGTCCTAATTCGAAATCCCCAGGATTATCCATCCATCGACGATCTTGAAATAAACTATTGTCCCGCTTTCATGGGCGTTACTCGCCGAAATGAATGACTTGAAACTTTCCAGGGTTCGCCTGAGAGAATGTCTGAATTTGCTCGTAATCGACTAGCAAGTCTCGAATCCAGTCATGAGTTCCATCGCAATCGAGATCAGTAGGCAAATAAACATTTGGATAGCGGTCGAGTTCAGCAGCCAGTAGCCCTTGCTATTAACCCCAGAAGTCACGCGGCACCGTCGTAAACCACTGCGGATTTTCGCTGCGATTTGGGCCGCGGGCTCCGCGAAAGGCTTGAGTCTGGGCAGAGTCAAAAGTCTGGTTCGCCCGTGCACCCTTGGGACTCGCCAGCATAGCTTGAAGATCTGAGTCTGTTGGCGCGCCTTTGACGTTCTTGCTCACCATACTGAAATCCGATTTCGATCTCCTGAGGATAGGCATTTGATTTCGCCACAAGAGTTCCACATCGTACCGAACCTTCCAGTGAAAATGGACGATGTAACGGATCGCTCCCGCCGGATCCTTGGATGTGTAGATGGTCCAAAATTCCCGGTCGAAAATAAATTGGAAGAGGTGATTTTTGACACCGCTCGTGGTCGGGTTTGGCATGGTGAGCGGAATTCTGACAGCGGGGTGATCTCCCCAACTGGTGTGGAGCATCGGAGGAAGATACGAAGTTCTTGAGGGGTCCTGAAAAAAGGGGTCCGGTGGATCTCCGCTGCCGTCCAACAGGATGGGACTGGCTAAGGCGGGCGGATTATGGGCCAGCACTCCGACGCTGCCCTCACGCGAGATACGCCCGGCATAGAAGGCGCCGTAGAAGTTAGCGCGGGCTATCTGGACAAAACCGAAGCTCCAAGCATCGATATTGTCTCCATGCCCCACGCTCACTGGAGCGTGAGCGACGGCGGTGAGCGCATCGCCTTGATCTTTAGGGAATGTGCTGGCGACAAAGCCCTTGGTCAGGTGGCAAACGATATGTCCGGCCGGGTTGATGTAAACGTCGGGTTTGACATCACCGTCCGTGATCATTAGTTTGAGTTGGGCATCCTGAATTGTAACAGCCATAAAGGTACGTACTCTCCTTCGGGTTATGTACTAGTGACACCGTCCAGATCCAAATGGATTGGCAGCGATTCCGCAGCCGCGACTTCCCGATCCATCGCGGCGATGGTCATCTTGCACACGATATTGTCTGACTGTAGTTGATTGCTGAAATTGACGATTCGGCGTCTTCTCTTGTAATTCTGGACGGCAACGACTGTTGATGGTCCGAAGTACATGGCGCTCAGTTCATTTGCGTCCACCGAGACATCGTCCAGGATGAGCAGCGCGGTATGAATTTTGGAGACGTGCTCCCCGGAAGCCCCGAGGGCTATTTGCGCGGTGTCCTTGACTGAGCATGCCTCGAGTGCATTGTCGTTCTGGAACAGCTTGGATTTAAGTGGCATCAAAGTGGCCTGTGATTTTGATTTTCATCTGAGTCTACACCGTGTCCCCCTCCCTTGAAACCAGTGAGAGCGAATTTATTCCTCGATATATCTGAATTTAATGTTGCTGTGAGATGTGCAAAAACGCATTGTCTCGAACTCAATCTCAAACGACCGTGAATTCGTTTAGTGAGTAGCGGTTCTCGTCAGGCGCGGCAAGATCATGTACGGCACCGTGGACGGGGCCTACGCGCAAGAAGCTGCATGGTGGCCTCGAGCGAGAGCCAAAGTGCCTAAGTTACACACCCACCGGGAACGGCTTGGGGCTTGACTCGTCGGTGTTAGCTCCGGTGCCAGTGCGCCAGCGCTCGAAGCGGCCTTGTAGCAGGCTCATCAGCCCGGTGTACCAGTAGCCAATAACGAAGAGAATCAAGAACGGAGCAGTGAAGTAATTATGGTTCGAGAAAGTATAGAGAATGGCGACGAAGAAGTAGCACCCAATAAATATTTCGATCCAAGGTGCCAGAACGAGCCGCTTGCGATATTTGGCTGCCTGCGATTTTTCGCCCTTCTTCGCTACACGGTATTTGGGTGTGCGCACAAAGGGACTCTTGATGCCGACCAAGGCCTCCAGCACGGCCTTGGTATTCGTGACTGTAAGGCCGATACCCAGCGCCATCAGCACAGGGAGATAGAGAAAGGTCTTCCACCATGTCTTGGGAAATAATTCCCGCTCAGCCATCAGATAAAACACGCCGATAGAGGCAGTCGAAGCGGTGAAGAGCGGCACGTCGAAGAGCAGCATCTGGAACCACCCCTGGTAGAAGCGCACGATCATGGCCGGCATCAAAAACGCCGTCATAATCACCATAAGCGGATAACTCAAGTTCGCTGTCAGATGATAGACTGCCTCAACCTTGATGCGCCGCGGCACATCTGACTTGAACATCATGGGCAACACCTTGATGCTGGTCTGGATCAGCCCCTTGGCCCAACGCGCTTGCTGCGTCTTGAAGGCCGTCATCTCGATGGGCAACTCAGATGGGCATTCGACCTCTGGCAGATATTTAAACTTCCAGCCCGCCATCTGCGACCGATAACTCAAGTCGGTATCTTCGGTAAGTGTATCGTGCTGCCAGCCGCCAGCCTCTTCAATCGCCTTGATGCGCCACATG